>NZ_JBNDJH010000056.1:0-1173 GCF_050434865.1 Pseudomonas silensiensis | reverse complement strand
GCCGTTTGCCGTTTACTGTCATCAGTCAGTGACGTCGCAAAAGCCGGTGCTAAAGCTGTACGTTCAAGCGTTCGGATGTGGGTCGTACTGGCCGCCTTTGGCCAGTACCGCCCACACGATTCGCGCCAGTTTGTTCGCCAGCGCGCAGGCGACGATATTGGAGTGCCGACGCGTCAGCAGCTCTCGAACCCAAGGCCCCAACGCATCATCCCTACCGTCGATATGCTGCATGATGGCTCGTGCGCCCTGCACCAGCAGCCGGCGTATGTGTTTGTCGCCGCGTTTTGTGATCCCCAGCAGCACTGTCTTTCCGCCGGTTGAATGCTGTTTCGGTACCAACCCCAACGAAGCCGAGAAATCACGTCCGCTGCGATAGTTCGAGACATCCCCTATATCTGCCAGCAAGGCGCTGGCAGTGATCGGGCCGATGCCAGGGATGCTCTGCAAACGGCTTCCGGCGTCGTCCTCTTTCAACTGTTGCTTGAGGTCGGACTCGATGTCCTTGATCTCTTGGTCCAGTTGTTGAATTTGTCGGTAGAGACGCATCACCAAACCCTTGAGGCGCAACGGCACCGAGTGTTGCGGGTTGTCGAGCAACGTCGGCACACGGTGCAGCGCAGCGGTTCCAATAGGCAGGCTGATCCCGAACTCCAGCAGAAACCCATGAATCTGGTTGGTCGCGACGGTGCGATGGCTAATCAGGGAATCTCGGACACGATGCAGCGCTGAAAGCGTTTGTTGCTCTGCGGTTTTGATCGAGCAGAAGCGCATCGCGGGGCGGCTCGCCGCCTCGCAAATCGCTTCGGCATCAATGAAGTCGTTTTTGTTGCCTTTGACGAACGGTTTGACGTACTGCGGGGCGATCAGCTTCACCTCGTGGCCCAAAGTACCGATCTGTCGAGCCAGCCAGTGAGCGCCGCCGCATGACTCCATCACCACCGTGCAGGCCGGTAGCTGGGCCAAGGTGCTGAGCAATTGGCCGCGATTGGTTTTCTTGCGCAGTACCTGATGACCTTTGGCATCCTGGCCATGCAGGTGGAAACTGTGTTTGCCAATGTCGATACCGAGAAGCGTCATCGTGTTCATGAGAGATCCTCCGCCGAAAACGAGAAAAGCCCTGCAAGCGTAAACCTGCAGGGCTTCTCGGTCAGGCTGACCATCTCATTAAACCCG
>NZ_JBNDJH010000055.1:0-1235 GCF_050434865.1 Pseudomonas silensiensis | reverse complement strand
TGTAGTGGTCTAATGAAACCGGACACCCATTTAGGCGAGAATGCTCGCCAGATCGAGGTGTCAGATGACCAAACAACGCCGCTCCTTTACTCCTGAATTCAAGCGCGAGGCTGCCGACCTCGTGCTCAAACAAAACTACAGCTACATCGAAGCCAGCCGTTCACTCGGCATTGGTGAGTCAGCATTGCGCCGCTGGGTTGACCAGATTCAGAAAGAACATAAAGGCATCACCCCGCAGAGCAAGGCGCTGACGCCGGAACAGCAAAAAATTCAGGAGCTGGAGGCCCGGATCGCTCGGCTTGAGCGAGAGAAATCCATATTAAAAAAGGCTACCGCGCTCTTGATGTCGGAAGATCACGAGCGTTCGCGCTGATTGACCAGTTGAGTGCCCATGAACCGGTTGATTGGCTGTGCAAGGTGTTGGACGTCACTCGCTCGTGTTACTACGCCCAGCGCCTGCGGCGCCGCACGCCCGATGTTGAACGGCTTCGATTACGTAGTCGCGTCAGTGAGCTGTTCTCGCAAAGTCGCAGCTCTGCGGGCAGTCGCAGCATTCTGTCGCTGATGCGTGAAGACGGTGAGCAGATCGGTCGATTCAAAGTGCGCAGCTTGATGCGCGAGCTTGATTTAGTCAGCAAACAACCCGGCTCCCATGCCTACAAACGAGCAACAGTAGAAAGACTGGATATCCCGAACACATTGAACCGCGAGTTCGACGTGCCAGCGCCCAATCAAGTCTGGTGCGGCGATATCACCTACATTTGGGCGCAAGGAAAGTGGCATTACCTGGCTGTTGTCCTGGATCTTTGTACGCGTCGGATCGTGGGCTGGGCGCTGTCGGAAAAGCCAGATGCTGAGCTGGTGATCAAAGCGCTGGATATGGCTTACGAGCAGCGTGGCAGGCCTTCGGATCTGCTATTCCACTCGGACCAGGGATCGCAATATGCAAGCCGACTCTTTCGCCAGCGGTTGTGGCGATACCGCATGCGCCAGAGCATGAGTCGACGAGGAAACTGCTGGGATAACGCACCGATGGAACGCGTATTTCGCAGCTTGAAAACAGAATGGATACCGACCGTGGGCTATCGAACTGCGCAGGAAGCAAAGCGCGATATCAGCCATTTTTTGATGCATCGTTACAACTGGATTCGGCCTCATCAATTCAACGATGGGTTGGCACCAGCGCAGGCCGAGGAAAAACTTAACGTCGTGTCCGGGATTAGTTGACCACTACA
>NZ_JBNDJH010000054.1:0-1275 GCF_050434865.1 Pseudomonas silensiensis | reverse complement strand
CTCCCACGGTCTGTACTGGTCAGAGTCAGAATCGAGTCTGTAGTCCCACCCACCCCTTCAAGTCTAAACATACAAGCGAGCCTGCTCGCGATAGCAATCTGTCATTCAACATGATGTCGACTGACACTCCGCCATCGCGAGCAGGCTCGCACGTGCTCATGCTCTACAACACGTCCTCAGCCTGATCCAGCCGTTCACGCAAAAACTCGATCAACGCCTGCACCGGTCGCGATGCTTGACGGTGCTGCGGATAGACCGCCGACAACGTTAACGGCTCGGAACGAAACGCGTCCAACACCGGCACCAGCCTGCCGTCCTTCAACGCCGAACCGACTATGAAGGTCGGCAAGTAAGTAATCCCCATACCGGCAATCGCCGCATCCCTGAGCAGTTCACCATTGTTGACCCGCATCCGCCCGGTGACATTGACCACCATCGGCTTGCCCTGCCCTTCGAATCGCCATTGCACCTGACGACCATGGCCGTAAGGCAGGCAGTCATGCGTGTGCAAGTCTTCGGGTTTGAGCGGCGTGCCGCGCGCGGCCAGGTAAGCCGGGCTGGCGCAGTACACCCGCTGGATGGAAGCGATGCGTCGAGCGATCAGCGTCGAGTCCTCCAGAATGCCGATGCGCAGCGCCAGGTCATACCCCTCACTGAGTAAATCCACCGGCCGGTCACTGAGGTCGACCTCCACCGTGACGTCGCGATAACGTTGCAAAAACACCGGCAGCAAACAGCCCAAATGCGCCACCGCAAACGACAATGGCGCGCTGATACGAATAGTGCCGCGGGGCTCGGTGGTCTGGCCGGCGATGCCCTGCTCCACTTGCTCGACTTCGCCCAGCAGGCGCAAGGCTGACTCGTAATAACTCTGCCCCAGTGGTGTGACGTCCAGTCGCCGTGTGGAGCGATTGAGCAGCCGCACCCCCAGACGCTCTTCGAGTTGCATCAACCGCCGGCTGACGAACTGCTTGGACAGGCCCAATTGATCGGCCGCCGCGGTGAAGCTGCCGGAATCCATGACCTGGCAAAAAATACGCATATCTTCGAACGGGTTCATTGTCACGCCTTGGTTGACAGCCAAGCATTTTATAGCCGCTTTTTGCTTTTTTAGACACCGTGGCGAAGCCGCTTGCCCTTGTAGCAGCTGTGGGGGGGGGCGGGGGGGGGGGGGGGGGGGGGGGGCCCCCCGGGGGGGGGCCCCCCGGGCAAAAAAAAAAATATTTACCCCAAACAAAAAAAACCCCCCCCCCCGGGGCCATTTTTGTGTGGGCC
>NZ_JBNDJH010000053.1:0-1309 GCF_050434865.1 Pseudomonas silensiensis | reverse complement strand
GGTTCTTCACGGATTACCGGGAAAGACGCTCTTGATCTTCATGAAAAAGAATTCGCTATCCCTGTAGCCGTACGCCATCCGTTTGATGACTTTGATTCGATTGTTTATTCCTTCCAGTTGGCCCGTATGCATCGGCCAGCGAACGCGACTTACGATGCCCCTCCAGTAACCCTTTAGCCGTTTGGCGAACTGGATCAGAGCCGGTATTTCACTTTCATTGGCATGGCGCAGCCATTGCTTCCAAGCGGATCTCCAGTCCCAGGCGGTACTCGGCGTCCAGAGCGTTTTGAGTTCAGCCTTCATCAAATAGACCGTCATCAACGATTGGTTAGCCGCCAGCAAATCCTGCAAGTGAACCTGCTGTTCCGGCGTTTTCAGGTTCTGCGGATTGCGCAGCAACAGCCAGCGCGCTTGTTTGATGACCTTTCGAGCAGGCTTGTCATGGCGTAGCCGATTAGCTTCGTCGACGCGGACCCGATCAATCACCTCTCGGCCATATTTAGCCACCACATGGAAGAGGTCGTAGACCACTCGCGCGTTCGGGCAGTGTTGACGAACCTCCAGGTCAAAAGCGGTGTTCATGTCCATCGCCACCGCTTCGATTCGAGCGCAACCCTCCGGCCCCAGTTCTTCAAAAAATGGCCTGACCGCCGCCCGGCTACGGCCTTCGCCAATCCACAGAACCCGTCGTGTATCGGCATCCAGCACCACGCTGGCGTAACGATGACCTTTGAACAGCGCGAACTCGTCCATCACCAGGCGGCGCGGCTGCGCCTTCGGCAGAATGCTTAACGCCGCTTGCAAGGCTCGACGCTCCAGCAACCGAACGGTGTCCCAATGCAGCCCAAACATCTGAGCCACGTGTAGGGTGGGAAGGCGCTCGCAGGCTTGAATGACTGCACCGGCCAGGCGGCGCGTCATGCGGGCATAGCGATCCAGCCAACTGACGGCCTCCATGCGCTTGCCGCAATCGCGGCAGCCAACCCGCCTGAGCAAAACGCTGAGGCGCACCGCGCGACCGAGAATGGGCAAATCACGAACGGTTCGCTCGCAATACTCGTGCGTGGTTGAACAAGGTTTTTGGCAGCCACCACAGGAAGGGAATCGGGTGGTGTGGGGAATCAGGTCGATCTGTAGCGCGTCACCATCAGGCTTGATCGTGACGACAGAAAAGCCCTCCCAAAAAGGAAGGAAAGTATTAATATCGCGCATAAGAACGCCGGTTTGTTAGATGTGTTTGCTCGCACGAACATCATCAATCAAATCGGCGTTCTTGTTTCTGTGTTTCCCGGGATTCCGTGAAGAACCA
>NZ_JBNDJH010000052.1:0-1370 GCF_050434865.1 Pseudomonas silensiensis | reverse complement strand
TTTTTGCGCATGGAGTATGGTGTTATTAACCAGTTGCTCCAGCGATTGCTTTCGTTCAAGGGGAATCCCCTGAATCTGTGTGCCCCCCAGTTGGGTGGGCTGAAAACCTGGGCGAGTGGATGGCGGCTCTGGCGGAGAGGGCGCGGCCCGCTTTTTGCCCTTGCTGCCAGTCGGTTCCTCTGTTAACAACGGCGACAGTGATCGGGGCTGTTGGGTGTACGACGTAAGTTCACCCCTTGGAGGGGGGGAAGCCTGTTCGGGAAGCACCACGCCAGTCTCATTCTCCCAATTTGTTTCAGTGCCCCCATAACCCAATCTTGTCAGGTAAAGCCCTTGGGTGTTTTTTTCGAAGGTTGCCTCCAGTATGCCAAACTCCCCCTGCGACAGGGACACGTTGGCTTGATAGTAGTTTAAGAGGCCGCTTACTAGATCAGGGTCAACCCGTCTCAGGTTGTCCCAGCCGCACAGTAAAGCGCTACGTAGCCGCTGATTGCGTTCGGCGCTTTCAGGCTTGTCATCACCGGAGAGCCGAAACGGACCGGGATGCGGCGAGTGAAGGCGAGCGAAGTCTGCTGCGGGGTTTACGGTGGATGGCTGAGTGCTTGCCGTTGGGGGCGGCGGCGTGAACTGCAACGGTTCGTCAATTTGTTGCAGGAACTCGTTTGGAAGACTCAATAGAGGATGTTGCGACGGGGCAGTGCCTGCAGCATCACCCCTCGGTTCGGGGAACCTCATCAACACCGGCTTTTCGAATGCGCCACGGAACGCCACGGCCAAAATGTCATATTCAGATTTTTCATTCAGCTTCGCTTGTACTACCAAAGCATTTTTATTTTCTTGCCTCCCATATTGAACAATACCAGTAATGCCAGTTTGTTGATGATTAGGCGAAAGTTGCAAAGAATCACTCTGCATTGAATTTTTTACAAGGCTAGCAAGTTGTTTATCGCTTCCGACACCTTGACTCCCCATGGCATTCAAAAACTGAAACGAGTGTTGGCTTAGATATGCTGACGTTAGAGAACTCGCATGCAGGGATAGTGGCGTGTTCGCAGGCGCCGGTGTGCCCCCTTCAATATGGGTTGGTCCGACCTGCAAGTTACCTGAGGGAGGGCCTATACCACTTGAATTCATAAAATACTCCAGATGCAAAATATCAAAACGATGCATTGAGTGGCACGAGTATACCTATAGGTTCCAATCTTGGATCTTTTCGTTGTCGCCTTCGACGATGGCACGCTCATCGGTAGTCAGCGCAACCTCCTCCCTATACCGGCGTATCGACACCTTGAGAAAAGGTTCGTGCTATAGGAATTGCCCAAGTCGTAGTAGAGATACGACTCACTGTCCTGCCGGGCGATGACGTCATG
>NZ_JBNDJH010000051.1:0-1397 GCF_050434865.1 Pseudomonas silensiensis | reverse complement strand
GGTGGGCACTCTAAGGAGACTGCCGGTGACAAACCGGAGGAAGGTGGGGATGACGTCAAGTCATCATGGCCCTTACGGCCTGGGCTACACACGTGCTACAATGGTCGGTACAGAGGGTTGCCAAGCCGCGAGGTGGAGCTAATCCCAGAAAACCGATCGTAGTCCGGATCGCAGTCTGCAACTCGACTGCGTGAAGTCGGAATCGCTAGTAATCGCGAATCAGAATGTCGCGGTGAATACGTTCCCGGGCCTTGTACACACCGCCCGTCACACCATGGGAGTGGGTTGCACCAGAAGTAGCTAGTCTAACCTTCGGGAGGACGGTTACCACGGTGTGATTCATGACTGGGGTGAAGTCGTAACAAGGTAGCCGTAGGGGAACCTGCGGCTGGATCACCTCCTTAATCGACGACATCAGCTGCTCCATAAGTTCCCACACGAATTGCTTGATTCATTGAAGAAGACGATAAAGAAGCAGCCCTGACGGGTTGTAGCTTAGTTGGTTAGAGCGCACCCCATGCTTTGTGGTCAAGAGCAGGGTGAGGTCGGCCTTAAAGCTCGAAATTGGGTCTGTAGCTCAGTTGGTTAGAGCGCACCCCTGATAAGGGTGAGGTCGGCAGTTCGAATCTGCCCAGACCCACCAATTTTGTGTGGGAACCTGTAGAAATACGGGGCCATAGCTCAGCTGGGAGAGCGCCTGCCTTGCACGCAGGAGGTCAACGGTTCGATCCCGTTTGGCTCCACCACTACTGCTTCTGTTGTTGAAAGCTTAGAAATGAGCATTCCATCGTGATGATGGTGAATGTTGATTTCTAGTCTTTGGCTAGATCGTTCTTTAAAAATTTGGGTATGTGATAGAAAGATAGACTGAACGTTACTTTCACTGGTAACGGCTCAGGCTAAGGTAAAATTTGTGAGTTGCTCTTAATTGAGTATTATCGAATTTTCGGCGAATGTCGTCTTCACAGTATAACCAGATTGCTTGGGGTTATATGGTCAAGTGAAGAAGCGCATACGGTGGATGCCTTGGCAGTCAGAGGCGATGAAAGACGTGGTAGCCTGCGAAAAGCTTCGGGGAGTCGGCAAACAGACTTTGATCCGGAGATGTCTGAATGGGGGAACCCAGCCATCATAAGATGGTTATCTTAAGCTGAATACATAGGCTTAAGAGGCGAACCAGGGGAACTGAAACATCTAAGTACCCTGAGGAAAAGAAATCAACCGAGATTCCCTTAGTAGTGGCGAGCGAACGGGGACTAGCCCTTAAGTGGCTTTGAGATTAGCGGAACGTTCTGGAAAGTACGGCCATAGTGGGTGATAGCCCTGTACGCGAAAATCTCTTAGTCATGAAATCGAGTAGGACGGAGCACGAGAAACTTTGTCTGAATATGGGGGGA
>NZ_JBNDJH010000050.1:0-1698 GCF_050434865.1 Pseudomonas silensiensis | reverse complement strand
CTGTCCTGCCGGGCGATGACGTCATGGTCGATCTATAGTGAAATCATGGGGGACATATGGGTAGCGGCTCGCGCTCATCGCGACGGGCCCACACTATCTGCAAATGGCGAATGGTCATTATTGTTTCAACTGAACTGTCAATTTGAAGTCTTAGATCCTGTTCCGTCCATGCGCACCGATGAATTAGCTTGCTGCTGTGGCATAGCCGCGAGGATGGATAGCTTTGCAGGACGGGATTTCTACCAAAACTAGCCCATGCCATTTGCAGAATCTGAGCCGATAGATGGGATAAATGCGAGACCGCGTGTTTTCAGACGCCAGCCGCGACACCTATTCTGCACGTTCGTACTGCACCGTGCTCCCCCACAACTGGGACGGGCCAGATTGAACTGTCCACCCAGCTCATCTTGCTGCACATCGCTAACGGCCTTTCAACCACCCAAATTGGCCCTGGTCACGTCCAATAGTTTCAATTGGCTTGAGTTGAATCGCGCCTTTCGCTGGCTTAACCAAGCATCGGATAGCCGCAAGATGGCGACTAACACTGATGTCGTGCGGTACCGATGACTTGGCCTGATTGGCGAGTGGGAAACGAAACAAGGGCGGGCTTGGCGCCCTCTTTTGGCGACGTTGCCTTCCTGTCTTTTAGTTTAGTGGGAATGCCGTCCTCATTCTTCGAACCGAAGGCGCTGGGGCATATCGCCCGCGCCATGACCTTGTGTGTGCTATCGCTGGTTTGGCCCGGGAAAAGAGGGTTCCCCAGAAGCAGGTCCTTGCTTTCTTGCACTGCGAATCTCCTCGACACGGACACCTAGCTGCGCCGCCAAAGCTAGTTCCTGAGCCTGAAGCGTTGCAAGATCAGCAGCCGTGGCCGTCGGACCTAATTCCCGAACGGCTTGGGCGGCTATCATTGCGCGGTTGTAATCCGTGACGCTGGCGTCGGGACCGAGCCTGGCCTTCGCGAGTTTGTCTTTGTTCGCGCGAGAGTAATCGGCGGGGGTGGCGTCGGGACCGAACCTGGCCTTCGCGAGTTTTTTTCTGGTCTCGCGGTCGTAATCGTTGGCGGTGGCGTCGGGACCGAGTCTGTCCTTCGCGAGTTTTTTTCTGGTCTCGCGGTCGTAATCGTTGGCGGTGGCGGCGGGACCGAGCTTGGCCTTCGCGAGTTCGTCTTTTTTCGCGCGGTCGTAATCGTTGGCGGTAGCGTCGGGACCGAACCTGGCCTTCGCGAGTTTGTCTTTGGTCGCTCGGGCGTAATCGGCGGCGGTGGCGTCGGGACCGAACATGGCCTTCGCGCGTTTTTCGCTGTTCGCGCGGGCGTAATCGGCGGCGGTGGCGTCGGGACCGAACATGGCCTTCGCGAGTTTGTCTTTGTTCGCTCGGGAGTAATCGGCGGCGGTGGCGTCGGGACCGAACATGGCCTTCGCGCGTTTTGTGCTGTTCGCGCGGTCGTAATCGATTGCGGTGGCGTCGGGACCGAACCTGGCCTTCGCGAGTTTGTCTTTGTTCGCGCGGGCGTAATCGGCGGCAGTGGCGTCGGGACCGAGCTTGGTCTTCGCGAGTTTGTCTTTGCTCGCGCTGAATTTCTCAGATAATACTTTTGGAAATGGCGTAACTCCAGCGGAGGCATTCGCGTAGAAAGCAGCGGCCGCTTGTTGATCAATGGGTGTCTTTCCGGGCTGGGCATTGATCGCTGCGACA
>NZ_JBNDJH010000049.1:0-2421 GCF_050434865.1 Pseudomonas silensiensis | reverse complement strand
TCTGATCGTCACCTTCGCCAATGGCAAGACTCTGACTGTTGTCAATCAGTTCGCCACCGGCAGCAACGGCTACGAAGGCGGCGTACAGACATTCCGCTTCGCTGACGGTACCGAGATCAGCCGCTACGCCTTGCCCGGTTTCAGCGCTACCACCGGCGACGACACCATCTTCGGCGCCGGTGGCAACGATTCGCTCAATGGGCTGGCCGGCAACGACAGCATCGATGCTCAGGCGGGTAACGACGTGTTGGTCGGCGGCGTCGGCAACGATACGCTGATCGGTGGCAGCGGCAACGACATATATCGCTACGCGCTCGGCGACGGCGCCGATACGGTCGATAATCGTAACGCAGCAGTAGGCGATATCGACGCTATCGAGTTCGCCACCGGTATCCTGCCCGCGCAAGTGGCGGTGAGCCAGGTTGGCAACAACCTGGTGCTGAGTTTGAATGCCAGCGACAGCATCACAGTGCTCGACTACTTCATCGCCGGGGCCGCGGAAATCGACGAGATCCGTTTTGCCGATGGCACGATGTGGTCGCCGACCACGGTGCAGGCGCTGGTCGGTGGAGGCGCAAGCAACACGCCGCCAAGCTCGACCGACGCTAGCGTCACCATGGCGGAAGACACGCCGGTATTGCTGAGTGTGGCCGATTTCGGCGTTTACAGCGACGCCGAGGGCACGCCGCTGGCAGCGGTGCAGATCACCAGCCTGCCGGCTGCGGGCAGCCTGGAGTTCTTCAACGGCAGCGCGTGGGTGGCGGTGCTCGCCAACCAAGTGGTCAGCCGTGCCGACCTGGACGCCGGGCATCTGCGCTTTACGCCAGCGGTCGACGCGAATGGCACCGACTACACGATGCTCGGCTTCCTGGTCAGTGACGGCAGCGATTTCGCCGCCAGCGCCAATAGCTTGACCGTCGACGTGACAGCGGTGAACGACGTGCCGACCGTCAGTGGGCCAGTGACGCTACCGGCCGGGGCCGAGGACCAGTCCTACACGCTGACCGCAGCCGATCTGCTGGCTCACGCCAGCGACGTCGATGCGGGCGACGCGTTGTCCGTGCAAAGCGTCAGCGTCGCCCCGGCCGATGGCAGCCTGACCGACAATGGCAATGGCAGCTGGACCTTCACCCCTGCACTCAATCGCAACGGTACGGTCAACTTCGCAGTGGTGATCACCGATGGCATCGCCACGGTTTCGACCGCCGCAAGCCTGAACCTGGCGCCGGTCAATGATGCCCCGACCGGCAATGTCACGCTGTCCGGCACGGCCCTGGAAGGACAGACGCTGACCGCCAGCCACTCGCTGGCCGACGCCGACGGCCTGGGTGTGGTCGGCTTCCAGTGGCAGACCTCTACCGATGGAGCCAACTGGAGCAACCTTGCCGGCGCCACCGCGGCCAGTCTGGTTCTCGGTTCGACGTTGATCGGTCTGCAGGTTCGCGTGCTGGCGAGTTACATCGATGGCGGCAATACCCTGGAGTCCATCGTCAGCAGTCCGACCGCCGGGATTGCACAATTGCTCAACCCCATCGATGGCACGGAAGGCAGTGACAACCCGCTGCTGGGTACGGAGGGCGCCGACCTTATTCGCGCCAGGGCGGGCGACGATGTCGTCCAGGCGCGCTCAGGGGACGACACGGTGTTCGGCGAGGACGGTAACGACACCCTCTTTGGCGAGGACGGCAACGACAGTCTCGACGGCGGCAGCGGCTATAACCAGCTGTTCGGCGGCAATGGCAACGACACCCTGAATCTTGGCACGGGAGCCAGCGACAGCAGCTTTGCCTCGGGTGGCGCTGGCGATGACCTGCTGGTTGCCAACGGACTGGCCAACACCTCCGCGGTCACGCTTGCTGGCGACAGTGGCAGCGATACCTACCGCTTCGATGGCAGCGGCAATGTCTCGCTGTCCGACTACGTGAACACTACGACGGCCGGCGACCTCAACCGGCTCGAGCTGGCGGCCGGCATCACCCCGGCCAGTGTCACGGTCAGCGGCGACGGCAATAGCGTCACCCTGGGCTTTGCCACGGGCAAGACCGTGTTCCTGTCGAACCAGCTGCTGGCCTACCAGGCCAGCGACAACCCCAACCAGTACGGCGTGCAGGAGGTGGTTTTCAGCGACGGCACCGTGTGGAATCGCCAACAACTGCGCGAGCTGGCCGGCTACTTCATCGGCAGCGATGCGGTCGACGACAGTATCAGCACCGGTGCCGGCAACCAGTTCCTCTATGGGCATGGCGGCCATGACAACCTGGCGGCCGGGGGAGGGGATGACCTGCTGTATGGCGGGCTGGGTGATGATCTGCTGGCGGGTGGTGATGGTAACGACACCCTCTTTGGCGAGGACGGCAACGACAGTCTCGACGGCGGCAGCGGCTATAACCAGCTGTTCGGCGGCAATGGCAACGACACCCT
>NZ_JBNDJH010000048.1:0-2603 GCF_050434865.1 Pseudomonas silensiensis | reverse complement strand
CAAATTGCTTGGGTGTTATATGGTCAAGCCTCACGGGCAATTAGTATTGGTTAGCTCAACGCCTCACAGCGCTTACACACCCAACCTATCAACGTCGTAGTCTTCGACGGCCCTTCAGGGGACTCAAGGTCCCAGTGAGATCTCATCTTGAGGCTAGTTTCCCGCTTAGATGCTTTCAGCGGTTATCTATTCCGAACATAGCTACCCGGCAATGCCACTGGCGTGACAACCGGAACACCAGAGGTTCGTCCACTCCGGTCCTCTCGTACTAGGAGCAGCCCCTCTCAAATCTCAAACGTCCACGGCAGATAGGGACCGAACTGTCTCACGACGTTCTAAACCCAGCTCGCGTACCACTTTAAATGGCGAACAGCCATACCCTTGGGACCGGCTTCAGCCCCAGGATGTGATGAGCCGACATCGAGGTGCCAAACACCGCCGTCGATATGAACTCTTGGGCGGTATCAGCCTGTTATCCCCGGAGTACCTTTTATCCGTTGAGCGATGGCCCTTCCATACAGAACCACCGGATCACTAAGACCTACTTTCGTACCTGCTCGACGTGTCTGTCTCGCAGTCAAGCGCGCTTTTGCCTTTATACTCTACGACCGATTTCCGACCGGTCTGAGCGCACCTTCGTACTCCTCCGTTACTCTTTAGGAGGAGACCGCCCCAGTCAAACTACCCACCATACACTGTCCTCGATCCGGATAACGGACCTGAGTTAGAACCTCAAAGTTGCCAGGGTGGTATTTCAAGGTTGGCTCCACGCGAACTGGCGTCCACGCTTCAAAGCCTCCCACCTATCCTACACAAGCAAATTCAAAGTCCAGTGCAAAGCTATAGTAAAGGTTCACGGGGTCTTTCCGTCTAGCCGCGGATACACTGCATCTTCACAGCGATTTCAATTTCACTGAGTCTCGGGTGGAGACAGCGCCGCCATCGTTACGCCATTCGTGCAGGTCGGAACTTACCCGACAAGGAATTTCGCTACCTTAGGACCGTTATAGTTACGGCCGCCGTTTACCGGGGCTTCGATCAAGAGCTTCGCGTTAGCTAACCCCATCAATTAACCTTCCGGCACCGGGCAGGCGTCACACCCTATACGTCCACTTTCGTGTTTGCAGAGTGCTGTGTTTTTAATAAACAGTCGCAGCGGCCTGGTATCTTCGACCGGCATGGGCTTACGCAGTAAATGCTTCACCCTCACCGGCGCACCTTCTCCCGAAGTTACGGTGCCATTTTGCCTAGTTCCTTCACCCGAGTTCTCTCAAGCGCCTTGGTATTCTCTACCCAACCACCTGTGTCGGTTTGGGGTACGGTTCCTGGTTACCTGAAGCTTAGAAGCTTTTCTTGGAAGCATGGCATCAACCACTTCGTCACCCAAAGGGTAACTCGTCATCAGCTCTCGGCCTTAGAATCCCGGATTTACCTAAGATTCCAGCCTACCACCTTAAACTTGGACAACCAACGCCAAGCTGGCCTAGCCTTCTCCGTCCCTCCATCGCAATAACCAGAAGTACAGGAATATTAACCTGTTTTCCATCGACTACGCTTTTCAGCCTCGCCTTAGGGACCGACTAACCCTGCGTCGATTAACGTTGCGCAGGAAACCTTGGTCTTTCGGCGTGGGTGTTTTTCACACCCATTGTCGTTACTCATGTCAGCATTCGCACTTCTGATACCTCCAGCAAGCTTCTCAACTCACCTTCACAGGCTTACAGAACGCTCCTCTACCGCATCACCTAAGTGATACCCGTAGCTTCGGTGTATGGTTTGAGCCCCGTTACATCTTCCGCGCAGGCCGACTCGACTAGTGAGCTATTACGCTTTCTTTAAAGGGTGGCTGCTTCTAAGCCAACCTCCTAGCTGTCTAAGCCTTCCCACATCGTTTCCCACTTAACCATAACTTTGGGACCTTAGCTGACGGTCTGGGTTGTTTCCCTTTTCACGACGGACGTTAGCACCCGCCGTGTGTCTCCCATGCTCGGCACTTGTAGGTATTCGGAGTTTGCATCGGTTTGGTAAGTCGGGATGACCCCCTAGCCGAAACAGTGCTCTACCCCCTACAGTGATACATGAGGCGCTACCTAAATAGCTTTCGAGGAGAACCAGCTATCTCCGAGCTTGATTAGCCTTTCACTCCGATCCACAGGTCATCCGCTAACTTTTCAACGGTAGTCGGTTCGGTCCTCCAGTTAGTGTTACCCAACCTTCAACCTGCCCATGGATAGATCGCCCGGTTTCGGGTCTATTCCCAGCGACTAGACGCCCTATTAAGACTCGCTTTCGCTACGCCTCCCCTATTCGGTTAAGCTCGCCACTGAAAATAAGTCGCTGACCCATTATACAAAAGGTACGCAGTCACCCAACAAAGTGGGCTCCCACTGCTTGTACGCATACGGTTTCAGGATCTATTTCACTCCCCTCTCCGGGGTTCTTTTCGCCTTTCCCTCACGGTACTAGTTCACTATCGGTCAGTCAGTAGTATTTAGCCTTGGAGGATGGTCCCCCCATATTCAGACAAAGTTTCTCGTGCTCCGTCCTACTCGATTTCATGACTAAGAGATTTTCGCGTACAGGGCTATCACCCACTATGGCCG
>NZ_JBNDJH010000047.1:0-10794 GCF_050434865.1 Pseudomonas silensiensis | reverse complement strand
CAGGAGTAAAGGAGCGGCGTTGTTTGGTCATCTGACACCTCGATCTGGCGAGCATTCTCGCCTAAATGGGTGTCCGGTTTCATTAGACCACTACATACTTCGTCGTCGGCGCTTTCAAAAACGGCGAAGATCAGGGTGAGGGTCCCCGTTGCGCGTACCCTAAAAGCGCCCACCAATGTTCCGGTCGAGCGATCAGTTCCAGGCGATAAGCTGCGCTGAACCGGGCAAAAGCCACCTGTCTGGGGCGGGATGTTGATGCGCCGTTTCGATTTTCCCGGTGGCGCCGGTGATCGTCGGCATGCTGCTGGGCCGATGGCCGAGAAGCAATTGCGCAACGCCTTATCCATCAGCGAAGGCGACTGGACGATATTTTTGACGCAACCGACCGCGGTGTTTTTCATGGCCCTGACATTATTGGTGCTGGTGGTGCCGTACCAGCTGCACAAAGTCAAACCCAATCCCTGTGGGAGCGGGCTTGCCCGCGAAGGCGTCGGCACATTCAGCATAGGGGTAGTTGATGTACCATTTCGCAAGCAGACACACTCCCACAGTGGCATTGCGCTCAAGCCAGCATCGACATCAACCCTCCCTGGCGATCCAGCTTGGCCAGGTCATCGAAGCCGCCAATATGCCTGTCTCCGATGAAAATCTGCGGCACGCTGCGTCGGCCGCTGCGGTTGAGCATTTCCTCAAGCTTGTCGGGTTCGCGCTGAATGTTGATCTCCTGCATTGTCACGCCTTTGCTGGCCAGCAGTGATTTGGCGCTGCGGCAGTAAGGGCAGGAGTCGGTGGTGTAAAGGGTCACAGTGTTCATGCTCGTATTCTCCGCAGCGGGTGGGTATCAGGCGTCGATGGTCGGGAAGTCGATATCGGTCAGGGCGACGTTGTTCAAGTAGTTGGTCAGAGTCTGCGAGGCCACGTGGGCAATCACTTCGATGATCTTCGCGTCATCGATACCGGCGGCTCGAGCCGCGGCGATCTGCTCGCCGCTCAAGTGACCACGGCTTTCGGTGATCTGCCGGGCGAGCAGGGCATAGGCGTCGAGCTGGCCGACCCGGGCGCTGCGGATCTCTTGGCCGGAGAGCCCGGCCTTGCTGGCAAACAGCGTGTGTGCCGCCAAGCAGTAATCGCAGCCGTTGACCTGTGAGGTTGCGAGGAAGATCGCTTCCTTCTGCGTGGCGCTCAGGGATGTCTTGCCCAGGGCCGCCGAGTTTTGCAGGTACGAAGCCAGCACGGCGGGGGCGTGGGCCAGTACCCGGAAAACGTTGGGCAGGAAACCTATTTTCTTCTGCACGCCTTCCAGCAATGGGCGGGTGGCGTCGGTGGCGTGTTCGAGGCTGACAGGGATGATGCGGGTCATGGTGATGCTCCGTGGTTGAGCGCGACAGGCGCTGGGTACGGAGTTCATCCTATGGATTCGAGCTGGTTAATTGGATGCAAATCGTCGACGATATACGACAGATCGTCCAGAACTGCTCCCGGGAGTTTCCCTATGGATCGCCTATCCACCTTGCTCACCCATTTCGGCGTCAACGCTGGTACCTTTCACAGCGGCACGTTTTGCGGCACTACGGCCTTCGACGGCAACCAGGTCTGCGGTCATGTGCACTTGCTGCAAGCCGGCGAAGTCGTGCTGAAACTGGCCGATCAGCCAGAGCAGCGCCTCAGCGGGCCGACGCTGATCTTTTTCCCCAGGCCGTACCGCCATCGCCTGAGCGCCTCGCAAGCCTCCGCCACTCAACTGGTATGTGCATCCCTGAGTTTCGATGGCGGCTCGGGCAACGCCCTGGCAGCAGCGCTGCCGGAATTTCTGGTGCTCAAGCTCGATGAAATCCCGACCCTGGCCAGCACCCTGCAATGGTTGTTCGACGAAGCCTTCCAGGGCACTTGTGGTCGTGAAGCGGTGATGGACCGGCTGTTCGAACTGGTGGTGATTCTGTTGCTACGGCACATCCTCAGCACAGGCAATCAGCAACCGGGCATGATGGCCGGCCTCGCCGATCCGCGCCTGGCACGGCCCTTGAGCCTGATGCACGAAGCCCCCGGCAAGCCCTGGAGCGTGGCCGAACTGTCGACACTGGCCAACATGTCGCGGGCCAGCTTCGCCGAACACTTCAAACGCGTGGTCGGCCAGGCGCCAGTGGATTATCTGGTGAGCTGGCGAATCAGCCTGGCGCAGAAACGCCTGCGCGAAGGAAAACCGATCGCCCTGATCGCCGAAGAAGTCGGCTACGAAAGCCCGTCGGCACTGGCCCGGGCGTTCCGCCGCAAGACCGGAGTCAGCCCGCGAGAGTGGAGGGGGTGAGATGTGATGATCCAGTGCAAAAGTGTAGGCGAACCTGCCACGCCTGAAGACGGGCGGCGGATTCTGGTTGATCGTCAGTGGCCGTCAGATTGTCCCAGGGATTCGTTGGCGTTGGATGCCTGGTTGCCCCGACGTTGCGCCGTCAGCTGATGTGCACCAGGCGTTAGCGCAACGCGCACTGGAGGCAACACCCATAGCTGCCGGTCAGCAAAGGCTGAAATTGGCCGTTTTCTGCCTCTCGTGAAAGGCTGAAAACGGCCAAAAGCAATTTTCCTATATGGCTATGAATCCCGCCAACCTAGTGAGCAATAGGTCTGCTTATCAGCCAGGCAAACGAGGTAACCCCCAACCGCCTTGGCCATCCAGAGACATTATCGACAGCAGATAGTTATCGATTTGCCGGAGACTGACCGTGTGACAGAGGCTCTTTTCCATCAAGCTGCGTAGTTCCAGAACTCGCGCGCACCAATCGTTATAGCGATCAACTTTTCCGAAGACACGCCAACCTTTGTAGCTGTGGCCCAACTCGTCCATAACCCACGACCATCCTTCACGAACATACGAGTCCACAATGGGGAAGAATTCTGGCCGGTGAAAGTGAAGGTACTTCGAGGCGAGGCTGCTGTTCTCGCGGTTGTTGGCGGTCGCCAGCGCTTGACAAAGCTCAAGATGGATAGCAACGGCTTCCGGCAAGCGGTCATTCGTGAGCTTGTCATTCATTCCGATGGCGTCCAATAACTTGGCACACTTTGACACAGCAATAGCCTCGGCAGCCGCAATGACGACTTCAAGCGCTTGCCTCTCATCCTTAACATGCCCTTGGGTTTTTCTGCGCTCCACCGAGGCGGAGTAGGTGCGCCCGATTAGCATCAGTTTGCCAATGATTTGCGGTCTATCGATGTTGCTAGGATGAGTCGCAACAGCGTGATATAGCATTGAGTTCAGCACATCGAAGGGTGGACAACCCTGCCCATTTCCAAGCCAGTGGAACTGCGGCGGAAATAGAGGTAGGAGGTTTAACTTCTTCTTTTTCATTGTGCGCTTATCCGACGCTTTGTCTCATCACGTGCTTCAGCAATCGAACTGTATGCTCCCGATAACAAAGTATCGATGGCGCACCAGATCCGTCCGGTCACATAAATTTTGCCGTTGGGCAATGGCTCTGCGGGTTTCATCGCTGGTCCTAACTTATATACGACGCACTCACTACTGCTCTTTGACCATAATGGGTTTATATCCGACGGGCTCGCGACTCGCTCGAAGCTGTCCACGTGATGCACGGAAAGCAATTTCCCTTTGTATCGAAAGCCAATGTAGTTAGGGGGAACGACAGGCCAGCCGCTCTTTCCGATCGGGTGGTAGTAATGCCCATCGCTCACCACCACATCTAGATAGGAGTAAGGATTCTCTCCCCGTATCCGGTCAGCAGAGAGCACTACCAAGTACACGTCATTGTTAGTTACTCGATCCACCGAAACGTACTCCTTGTAGTGTTCTATCAGCTCTCTAAGCCACAGTTTCTCTTCCCGGCCTGATGCCTTTGCGCGAGCCTCGCTTGCCAAAATTTGCAAGTCACGCCACGAAAAATGAGTGACCTCATCTTTGATGGATGTGGGCAGGAGTCGACGAGCATCCGTCTGGTCTGCGGCGCTGAGGGAGACGAAACGCTGGTGGCGAAGATGTTGTGAGAGACGTGGCTTGTAACGGTTGTACTGAGCGTCATCGACGACACTCCACCAACGTTTGGCCTCAACAATGACGTGGATGCCGTCGCCCATGATCTCAAGATCTGTGAACCCGCCATCCTCGGCGTGTTTCTGAGTTTCGATTCGGATACCGCGAATCGACACTTTCTCGTCAAAAATCCTCTGGAGAAAAAGCGCAAGTAGAATAGGGCTTTGGCTTAGCGTCCAACTCAACGCCAAGGTACCGCTATTTTCGTCGCTCCCTCGCAATCGAAATACGCTGGGGGCTTTTGAACCATTTATCCTCAGCATTCGGACGTACTTACCATTATCTAAAAGATGAACGTCTATAGTGCCTGCATCAGGGTCATGGATGTCAAAACGCTAGTGCTGATTGCTGAGTTTTTCCTACCTTAGATTTCGAATGTCCGGTTTTTGGCCGATTTCTGCCTTTGGCCAACTGGCGCTTATTCGGGTCGATCAGTCATTCAGAATCGCTCCGCTGATTTGCCAACCCAGCCTAGCGGAGAAAACCCAGCCCAGAAGCTGGCATTCCATCCACACTGGATGCCCGGCCAACGAGAAACGCGGCCGCTTCTTCTCCCAGTTCGACCGTTTGCAGACCGTTCTAGGTACCACTGGCGCGGTGGCCCACTGAGCACTACTTCCCTGAACCATTCGTGCGACCTTAGAGCCGCCATTTTTTCGTGCTGTCCCTGGCACTCGCCCAGCAGACATCAGGCCCCCGATCTATCTCGCGGCACATTGCGGTTTCTGTTCAGGCCCGTCCTCCCGGCTGGCCGGTCACTTCCGGTAGCGGTCGCGCACCAGTGGATTCGTATGGGACTAAGGTCGTAGTGGCAATTTCCGATGAAAGGGCCATCTATTCATTCAAATGAATGAGCCAGGAATGCGCGACCCACTAGCATTAACCGTCAAACTACCACCGAAATTATAGGGTATCGGACATGGCTACTATAAATGGTAATGACAGCGCCAATGTTTTGACTGGGACCTCGCGCAACGACAGCCTCAACGGCCTGGGCGGCAACGATACCCTGAACGGTAACGACGGGAACGATACCCTGGACGGCGGAGCCGGTAACGACCTACTGATTGGTGGGCGCGGCGACGATAGCTACCGTTATGGCGGCGGCTTCGGCAACGATGTGATCGATAACAGCGGCGGCCTGATCGCTGACCTCGACAGCATCCGACTCGAAAATCTCAACGCCAGCCAGATCCGCTTGACTCGTGTGGGCAACGACCTGGTGCTGACCGTCCTCGCCAGCGGCGAAACCCTCACCGTCAGCCAGCATTTCCTCGATGCTGACCATGCCATTGACCGTATTCAGTTCGCCGACGGCACGACATGGGGCAGCGCCGCCATCCTGAGCAACCTCTACTACGCGCCCGTCACCCCGACTGAAGGCAACGACACCCTCAATGGCAACCCCGACGACGATCAACTCCAGGGCCTGGGCGGCAACGACACGCTGTTCGGCAACGGCGGCAACGACCTGCTCGATGGCGGCAGCGGCGCCGACCGCCTCGAAGGCGGCCTGGGCAATGACACCTACCTGGTCGACGACCTCGGCGATGTCGTCGTGGAAGCTACCAACAGTGGGGATGACACCGTACAAGCCAGCATCAGCTACATCCTGGGCAGCAATGTCGAACGCCTGACCCTGCTGGGCGACACCCATCTCAATGGCACCGGCAACACCCTGGCCAACACCTTGATTGGCAATAGCGGAAACAACCTGCTCGATGGTGGCAGCGGCAATGACACAATCCAGGGCGGTGCCGGTAACGACAGCCTTATAGGCGGTCTGGGAAATGATTCGCTCTCCGGGGACGAGGGCGACGACCAACTGGATGGTGGGGATGGTACTGACAGTCTGCAAGGCGGTGCCGGTAACGACACGCTGCTGGGCGGCGCTGGTAACGACAGCCTGTCAGGCGGCGACGGCAACGATATGCTCGATGGTGGCGCCGGCAATGACAGCATGGCCGGTGGAAGCGGTGATGACACCTATGTTGTTGCTCAAGCGTCCGATACCTTGAGCGAATCCGCTGGCGCCGGCGTTGACACGGTCCGCGCATCCATCGCCTACACCCTCGGCGCCAATCTGGAAAACCTCGAATTGACGGGTACCGCCAACCTGGCCGGCACCGGCAACGATCTCGACAACCGCCTGACCGGCAACAGTGGCGGCAACACCCTCAACGGTGGAGCCGGCAACGACTGGCTAGCGGGGCGTCAGGGCAGTGACACTTACCTCTATGGCCAGGGGAACGGCAACGACGTGATCGACAACAGCGGCGGCCTGGCCGCTGACCTCGACAGCATCCGGCTCGGAAATCTCAACGCCAGCCAAATCCGCTTGACCCGGGTCGGCGACGATCTGGTACTGAGGGTGCTGGCCAGTGGCGAGACCCTCACCGTCAGCCAGCATTTCCTCGATGCCGACCATGCCATTGACCGTATTCAGTTCGCCGACGGTGCGAGCTGGAGCAGCAGCGCCATCCTCAGCAACCTCTATTACACGCCAGCCACCCCAACCGCAGGTGCCGACGTCATCAACGGCAACCCCGACGACGACGTGCTGCAAGGCCTGGGCGGCAATGACACGCTGTTCGGCAATGGCGGCAACGACCTGCTCGATGGCGGCAGCGGCGCCGATCGCCTGGAAGGCGGCCTCGGCAATGACACCTACCTGGTCGACGACCTCGGCGATGTCGTCGTGGAGGCTGCCAACAGTGGCGATGACACCGTACAAGCGAGCATCGACTACACCCTGGGCAGCAATGTCGAACGCCTGACCCTGCTGGGCGGCGCCCATCTCAATGGCACCGGAAACACCCTGGCCAACACCTTGATTGGCAATAGCGGAAACAACCTGCTGGACGGCGGTGATGGCATTGACAACCTGCAAGGCGGTGCCGGTAACGACACTCTGTTGGGCGGCGCAGGTAACGACAGCCTGTCCGGCGGCGACGGCAACGATGTGCTCGATGGCGGTGCAGGCAATGACAGCATGGCCGGTGGTGCCGGCGATGACCTCTATCTGATCGCCCAGACTGGGGATAGCGTCAGCGAGGCGTCGGGTGAGGGGACCGACACGGTCCGTACGTCCATCACCTACAGCCTCGGTGCGAACCTGGAAAACCTCGAACTCACCGGCACTGCCAACCTGGCTGGCACCGGCAACGATCTCGACAACCGCCTTACCGGCAACAGTGGCCGCAACACCCTCAACGGTGGTGTCGGCAATGACTGGCTGGCGGGGCGCCAGGGTAACGACACCTATGTCTACGGCCTGAACTTCGGCCACGACGTGATCGACAACAGCGGCGGGTTGGCTGCCGACGTCGATACGCTGCAGCTGTCCGGCCTCAACCCTGTCGACGTGCGCTTCCTGCGTAGCGGTAATGACCTGGTGATGCTGGTGTCCAGCACGCTCGCCACGCTCACCGTCAAGGACTTCTATCTGGGGTCGGACTACGAGATCGACCGTGTCCAGTTCGCCAATGGCACGCTGTGGAACAGGACGACCCTGCTCGCCAACGTGCAGGTGGCTGCCACCAACGGGCCTGACGTGCTCTTTGGCGGCAATGGCGACGACTTCATCCAGGCCCTGGCCGGCAACGACCAGATCCACGCGCTCGGCGGCAACGACACACTCGATGGCGGTACCGGTGACGACGCCATGTACGGCAGCACGGGAGACGACCTCTATGTGGTCGATAGCGCGGGCGACCAGGTCAATGAACTGGCGGATGAGGGCAACGACACCGTCCAGTCCTCGATCAGCTACACGCTGGGCAGCAATGTCGAGAACCTGACCCTGACCGGCTCGGCCAATCTGGACGGTACGGGCAACTCCGGCTCCAATCAGCTCCTCGGCAACAACGGCAATAACCAGCTCAGCGGCGGTGCAGGCGATGACAGCCTCGATGGAGGGGCGGGCAACGACACCTTGCGTGGCGAGGATGGCAACGACTCGCTGCAGGGCGGCGGCAATGTGGACTTCCTCTGGGGCGGTGCCGGCGACGATATTCTGAAAGTCGGAAACAGCCAGACAGGCAGCTTCCTCCTTGGCGAAGCCGGCCATGACACGCTCGATGCACGCAACCTGAGCAACAGCGGTGGCTATGTAAATTTGATCGGTGGAACCGGGAGCGACACCTACCTGGTCGATGGCAGCGGTGACGTCACCATCAGTGATGACAACGCACTGGGTCAGCTCAACATCGTGCAGTTCGCAGCTGGCATCAATCCGGACGATCTCCACTTCGTGAGGCCGGTGGATAGCTTCAATGAGGCCGGTAACCTGGTGATCGAGTTTCCCAATGGGCATCGCCTGTTCATTGGCAGCATGGGAGCGACGTATCCGCAGGACACCGGGGAAGGCTTCGGCGTGCAGGCGTTCCGCTTTGCCGACGGCACAATGTGGAGTCGCGCCGAAATCATGCAACGTGCCGGCTGGTATTTCGGCACCAACCAGAACGACAGCATCACGGGTAGCGATGGTCACGACTACCTGTACGGTGCGGCAGGCGATGATCAGCTCAATGGTCTCGCGGGCGATGACTACCTGAACGGCTGGGATGGTAACGACGCGCTGTTTGGTAACGACGGCAATGATCTGGTGAATGGTAGTTTCGGGGACGATACCGTCAGCGGCGGTGCCGGCGATGACCAGCTGTTCGGCGGCTACGGCAACGACACCCTGTCTGGCGACGGCGGCAATGATGTGTACCGCTATTTCCTCGGGCATGGCGTGGACACCGTGGACAACCGCAGCGCCGCCTTGGGGGATATCGACAGCATCCTGTTTGACACCGCCATATTGCCCACCCAGGTGAGCGTCAGCCGGGTCGACGATGACCTGCTGCTTACCCTGAATACCAGCGACAACATCACCATCGTTGACTACTTCCTCGGTGGGGTGGCACAGGTCGACGAGATACGCTTTGGCAATGGCACGGTCTGGTCCCCCGCGACCGTCCTCGCCATGTTCAACTCGCCACCGAGCTCGACCGACGACAGTGTGACCACCGACGAAGATACGCCGCTGCTGTTGCAGGCGAGCGACTTCGGCAACTACAGCGACACCGACAGTGACCCGCTGGCCGTTGTGAAGATCACCGAACTGCCGCAGGCCGGCAGCCTGCAGTATCACAACGGCAGCGCGTGGGTGGCGGTCGCCGTGGGCCAGGAAATCAGCCGAGCCGACCTGGACGCCGGCAAGCTCCAGTTCGTGCCGGCGCAGGATGCCAATGGCTCGGGTTACGCAAGCATCGGCTTCATCGTGGGCGATGGTGAAGTCTTCGCGCTCGTAGACAACACGCTGACGGTCAACGTCACCGCACTCAACGACGCGCCGCTTGGCAGTCCGACCACGCTCTTAGCAGATGGCACCGAGGACACGCCTTACGTATTCACCAACGCCGAACTGCTGGCCGGTTTCTCCGATGTGGATGCCGACGCCCTGTCCGTCGCCAACCTGAGCGCCGACAACGGTAGCCTGGTCGACAACGGCGACGGCAGCTGGACCTTCACGCCTGACGCCAACTACAACGGGCCGGTCAGCGTCAGCTATGCGGTGGTCGATGGTCAGGGTGGTAGTATGGTTGCCAGCCAAGGGGTCGATCTGGCGCCCGTCAATGATGCTCCGCAGCCTACGGGGTTCTTTACTCATCTCTCCGGCACGGAAGACACGCCGATTACGGTTGGGCAGTCAGTATTTCTGGGTGCCTTCACCGATGCCGATGGCGATACCTTGATCGCCCAGAACATCAGTGCCACTCACGGCGCTATTGTTGACAACGGCGACGGCACCTGGACCTACACCCCCGACGCTGACTACTTCGGGTTGGTCAATTTCAACTGGGAAGTGACTGACGGGCAGGGAGGGCTGGTCAGCGTTAGCCAGGGCTTTACCCTGGCGGCGGGCAACGATGCACCAGCCGTGAGTGGTCCGGTCAGCTTGGCGGATAGCACGGAAGATACCGCCTACACCATCAGCGCCACGCAGCTACTGGCCAACGCCAGCGACATCGATTTCGGCGACATCCTCAGCGTGCAAAGTGTCAGCCTTGATCCGGCCGAGGGTTCGTTGACCGACAACGGCGATGGCACCTGGACCTTTACCCCGGCGACCAACCGCAACGGTGCGGTGAGTTTCGCGGTGGTGATCAGTGACGGCACGGACACAATCAACACTTCGGCCACACTCAATCTTGCGGCCGTGAATGATGCCCCGACCGGCGATGTGGTCATCAGCGGCACGACGGTGGTCGGTCAAACGCTCAGCGCCAGCAATACGCTCTCCGACGCCGACGGCCTGAGTGCCATCGGCTACCAGTGGCAAGTATCGGCCGACGGCAATATCTGGACTGACATCGTCGGCGCGAACAGCGACAGCTTCACCCTGAGCGCCGACCAGATCGGCCAGCAGGTGCGCGCACAAGCCCGCTACACCGACCAAGGAGGCACGACGGAGTCGGTGGCGAGCGGTGCTTCGTTCTGGGTGGTGTCTGCGACCAACCTGTTCGACGGTGACGGTAACAACAACATCATCAACGGCACTGAGGGCAACGACATTCTGCGCGGCTTTGACGGCGCGGACAGCATTACGGGCTTTGGCGGGGAAGATCTGCTGGAAGGTGGGGACGGTCACGATACCCTGAATGGCGGCGACGGCGACGATGTACTCAATGGTGGTAACGGCGATGACACCATGGATGGTGGCGCGGGAGATGACGTGCTCAACGGAGGTGCCGGGCGCGATACGA
>NZ_JBNDJH010000046.1:0-11142 GCF_050434865.1 Pseudomonas silensiensis | reverse complement strand
GAAAAATCCTCCACGGGGTACCCCCCGCGGGGCGGCGGGGCGAGGGGCGGCTACCCGATCACAACCCCCGTGTACCCGCTGGGGTGGGGGGCGGGTATTTACCCCCCCCCCACAAAAGCTCCCTCGCCACAGGGAACTGTTACTTTCGGCGATGTACTCGCCAAGCCAACAGGCTGAGTACAAGCAACCCGAACACCCCGGCAATCGCCCACATAAGCTGATCATCACTGATCAACGGCTTTTCGATCCGCAGGTAGCCCGGCTGCATCAGCAATTCACGCATGGCCTTGTTTGCTGCCTCCAGCGTCACCCCTTGCAGTTCCTTGGCCGGGTTGGCAAAACGGCCATCCTCGTAGTCCCCAAGGGCACTCCAGTAATAATCGGCCAACGCGCTGTTGCCTTGCACGGCCCAGGCCTGGCGGGCGATGGCGGCCTCCTTGAGGCGGTTGAAGGTGCGGGCATTGAGACCGTCCCTGAGCAACCCGGCCTTCAGATCATCCAGCACCTGCTCGGCCTCCGGCACGTCGTCACGATCAAGGTCCGCGTTCAGGCTCATGAAGCCCACACCGCCAAACACCTCGCGCTCGGCCGAAGGCCCATAGGACAAGCCATGGCCCAGGCGCAATTTGCGGTAGAGCGCCCAGTCCAGATAGTCCTTGAGCAAGTCGAAGGTTTCGTCGTGCCGATCTTCCAGCACCGGCTCTGGCACCAGCCAATGCAACTTGGCACTGCCGCCGACAAAACCGTGACTCAGAGTGCGCTCATGGGCAGCACTGGCCTGGATCGCCGGCAGGGGCGGGTGATCGGTCGGGTCGACCGCTTCAAGCGCGCCATAAGACCGCTCCAGATAGGCCGGCAACAACCGGTCGAGGTCGCCGACGACGATCAGGGTCATGTTGTTGGGCGCGTACCAGGCCTTGCGTACCTTTTCCAGCTGATCGCGGGTCAGGTGATCGACCTCCGGCCGCTCGGGGCATTTGAGGCCCAGTTCCACCGCCAGCTGATTACTCGCCGTGTGGCCAAGATCCTGGCGATCCAGCCAGCGTTGCAGGTGCGAATAATGGCCGCCGTCTTCGCGCTCGACCACTTGTTTGGCGGCGTTGATGGCGTTGTCGTCGATTCGGGTCTGGGTCAGCAGCGCCAGCAGCAGGTCGAGGACCTTGCGCTGGTTTTTCGCCGGGGCTTCGATGACGAACGTCGTGTCGGCATTGCTGGTGTAGGCGTTCCACTCGCCACCCAGGGCCTGCATGCGTTCTTCCAGCCCGCCTTCGCCCGTGGCGTCGATGCCGCTGAACAGCAAGTGCTCAAGCAGGTGCGGCAGCTCCTTGTCGGCGCAGCTGAAATCATCGATGCCGACGCCGACCACCAGACGAATCGCCACATGCCCGCGCTCGGTGCCGGGTTTGAGCATTAATTGCAGACCGTTGGGCAGCGTATAGCCCTCGACCTGAAAGCGATCCAGGGCAAATGAAGAGAATGAGCCAAGCAACAGACAGGCGAACAACAAACAACGCATAACGAGCTTCCATACGGCCAGCGTAAGTTCAACAGACTTCAGGCAACTGTGGACGTTCAGGGTGAATGCGTAATGTCAGCCAAATCATCGACAATGAGTGCGCCGGTGTCGGAAGTTTCCAGCACCACATAGGCGCTGCTGCAAAACAGGGAATTCAGGCGCTTCATGTCGGCAATCAACTCCAGGTGCAACGAGCTGGTCTCGATACTCTGCACGATCTTACGTTGCAACCGGCTGACGTGAGCATGGGCCAGGCGGCGTTCCTGTGCGCGAAAGCGACGTTTCTCACGCAGTAACTGGCGGGCACTTTCCTTATCGGCACTGAGGAACACCGACAAGCCGAGGCGCAGGTTGGAGATCAACTGACTGTGCAGCCCCGCCAACTCTTCCAGGCCGACCTCGGAAAAAGACCGGCGCTGCGAGGTTTTCTGCTGCTGAACCTTGCGCAGCATGCGTTCGATGAGGTCGCTGGCCAGTTTAAGGTTGATCGCCAGCTCGATGATTTCCGCCCAGCGCCGGCTGTCCTGCTCACTGAGGTCTTCGCGGGGCATTTGCGCCAGATACAGCTTGATCGCACCGTAGAGCGATTCCACATCATCGGTCAGGCGCCGCATTTCCTGGGTAACGGCGGTTTGCTTGCCGTTCAGCACGTCGAGCATGGCCTCGAGCATGTTGTCGATCAGGTCGCCGATACGCAGGGTTTCCCGGGCGGCATTCGCCAACGCCAGGCTGGGCGTGACCAGCGCCGTCGGATCAAGATGCCGCGGTTTGGCGGTGCCGTTGACTTGCGGGCGCTCCGGCAGCACCCACGCACAGAACCTGGCCATCGCTCCGACACTTGGCAGCAAGAGCAGGCAGCGTGCGGTGTTGTAGAGCAGGTGAAAGCCGATGACCATTTCCTGAGGGCTGAAGTCCAGGCTGTCGATCCAGTGCACTAACGGGTCGAGTACCGGGATGATCAGCAACAGGCCGATCAACTTGTACAGCAGGCTGCCCAACGCCACCTGGCGGCCGGCGGCGTTCTGCATGCTGGTGCTGAGGAAGGCGAGGATGCCGCTGCCGATGTTGGCGCCGATCACCAGGCCGATGGCCACGGGCAGGCTGATCACCGCGGCACCGGCCAGGGTCGCGGTCAGCAGGACGGCGGCCAGGCTGGAGTAGGAAACCATCGCAAACAGCGCGCCGACCAGGGCATCCAGCAAGATGTCGCCGGTCAGCGAGGCGAAAATCACTTTCACGCCTTGGGCCTGGGTAATCGGCGCGGCAGCCTCGACGATCAGTTGCAGCGCCAGAATGATCAGCCCCAGTCCGATGCTGACCCGGCCCATCTGGCCCAGTCGGGTCTGTTTACGCGACAGGAAGAAAATCACACCAAGAAAGATCAGCAGCGGTGACAGCCATGACAGGTCGAAGGTCAGCACTCGCGCCATCAGTGCGGTACCGACGTCGGCCCCGAGCATGGTCGCCAGGGCCGGGGTCAGCGCCATCAGGCCCTGACCGACAAAGGAGGTGACGAGCATGGCGGTGGCGTTGCTGCTCTGGACCATCGCCGTCACAACGATCCCCGAGATGAACGCCAGCCAACGCTTGGACATGTTCCGGCCAATCACATGGCGCAGGTTGGAACCGTAGACCCGCAGGATGCCGGTTCGGACGATGTGCGTGCCCCAAATCAACAAGGCCACGGCAGATAATAAATTGAGCAGGGTGAGCATGCAGGCCCCCTGTGGTGGTAGCGCCCCAAAGGAGCAAGTTGACGGTGCCGCGCGACGTTCTACGTTCGTGTACTTAAGCTGTAGTTGGCTAACGGTCTGCGCGCCAGCATCGCACAGCTAAAGTAGCGATTGAAACAAAACTGTCATGAAAACAGTTTGATGCAGAGATGAAAAAGGGGCCCGAAGGCCCCTTTGTCATCACATGGCATTCGGGTTACTGACCCGGAATGTCCTTGCGCAGTTTTACTGGGTCTGGCTGCTTGCGCTTTTTCGCCATCGCGGTGCGCATCTTGATGTTGATCGCTTCCACCGCCAGCGAGAACGCCATGGCGAAGTAGACGTAGCCTTTTGGCACGTGAACGTCGAAGGATTCAGCAATCAGCACAGTGCCGACGATCAACAGGAACGACAGCGCCAGCATCTTCAGCGACGGGTGTTTGTCGATGAACTCGCTGATGGTGCCGGAAGCCCACATCATCACCAGCACGGCAACGATGATCGCCGCGACCATGACCGGTACGTGGGACACCATGCCCACGGCGGTGATGACCGAGTCCAGCGAGAACACGATGTCGATGATCGCGATCTGAATGATGGTGTAGAAGAATTTGCCGCCCTTGCCACCCGGCTGCTCATTGGTTTCGTCTTCACCTTCCAGCGCGTGGTACATCTCTTGCGAGCTCTTCCACAGCAGGAACAGACCACCGAAGAACAGGATCAGGTCTCGCCCGGAAAAACCCTGGCCGAGCACTTCGAACAAGTCGGCGGTAAGGCGCATGACCCAAGTGATCGACAGGAGCAACAGGATCCGCGTAACCATGGCCAGCGCCAGGCCGAAAATCCGGGTGCGCTGTTGCATGTGCTTGGGCATGCGGCTGACCAGGATCGAAATCATGATGATGTTATCGATACCCAGGACGATTTCCAGGGCGGTCAGGGTGAAGAAGGCAACCCAGATTTCAGGGTTGGTCAGCCATTCCATGTGTATTCCTTTGTGCGAGTGTTAAACCACGAAGGGCCCAGGCTTCAAACAACAAAGCCTGGACCCGTCATGGTGAGTCTTGGGCTATAGAGTGCTGAACAGCGGAAAAATCCCCATCAGCAAGGCGGCGACCAGTATGCACATGCAAACCAGCACTGCCCACTTCAGGGTGAAACGCTGGTGATCACCGAAGTCGATACCGGCCAGGGCCACCAACAGGTAGGTCGAAGGTACCAACGGGCTCAACAGGTGGACGGGCTGACCGACGATCGAGGCACGTGCCATTTCAACCGCGGTTATACCGTAATGGCTGGCGGCTTCCGCAAGTACCGGTAACACGCCGTAATAAAATGCATCGTTCGACATGAAGAACGTGAACGGCATGCTCACCAGTGCAGTGATCACGGCCAGGTACGGGCCGAGGAAGTCCGGGATGACTGCCAACAGGCTTTTCGACATCGCATCGACCATGCCGGTGCCCGACAGGATACCGGTGAAGATACCGGCCGCGAAGATCAAGCCGACCACCGCCAGCACGCTACCGGCGTGGGCCGCGACGCGGTCCTTCTGCTGTTGCAGGCACGGGTAGTTGACGATCATCGCGATACTGAACGCCACCATGAACAGCACTGGGAGTGGCAACAGACCGGCGACCAGGGTGCCCATCAGGGCCAGGGTCAGGGCGCCGTTGAACCAGATCAAATTCGGACGACGGGCATCCGGGAATTGCGAAACGGTGATTTCACTGTGGTCGACTTCATCACCGACCAGATGCAATTCACCAAGACGTGCACGCTCGCGTTTACCGTAGAAGTAGGCAATCGCCAGGATCGCCACCACGCCGGCCAGCATTGCCGGAATCATCGGTACGAAGATGTCGGACGGGTCCACATGCAGCGCACTGGCGGCACGAGCAGTCGGGCCGCCCCATGGCGTCATGTTCATCACGCCACCGGCGAGGATGATCAGGCCGGCCATGATCCGCGGGCTCATGCCGATACGGGCGTAGAGCGGCAGCATGGCAGCCACGCAGATCATGTAAGTGGTGGCGCCATCACCGTCCATGGACACGATCAGCGCCAGCACGGCAGTACCGACCGAAACTTTCAACGGGTCGCCCTTGACCAGTTTGAGGATCTTGCGCACGGCCGGGTCGAACAGGCCAGAGTCGATCATCAGGGCAAAGTACAGAATGGCGAACATCAGCATCACACCGGTCGGTGCGAGCTTGGTGATGCCTTCGAGCATCATCGGGCCGATCTTCGGCGCGAAACCACCGAACAGCGCGAACAGGATCGGGATGATGATCAGAGCGATCAGCGCGGAAAGGCGCTTGGTCATGATCAGGAACATGAACGTGATGACCATGGCAAAGCCAAGGAAAGTCAGCATGGGAATACTCCAGGCATAGCGCGGCTAGGGAATGGGCGAACCGGGTGGGTCAGCGCAGAACGGGAAGCACGAGGCGTATGGGCGGAGTGACAGCGAAGTGGCGGGTAGCAAAGGACATCAGGATCACCATTGTTGTTGTTAAATGGGCTGTGCGAGCGATAAAACACTGGCATTGGCCGACCGGTCTGTTGCCGGTAGTGGGGGCGATCCTAATCGGGGAAGCTTTCAGCCAGCTTTCGCGGATGAAAGCATTGACCAGATGTGCAACCGGTCGTCGGACGGGTTCAAAGTCCCTGAATACGGGGCAGGAGGTAAAAACATGGCCGACATTCATACAGGCGGCTGCCACTGCGGACATCTGCGCTATCAATTCAGTGGGCCTTTGCACGACATCGCCCACTGTCATTGTTCGATTTGCCGACGGGTCAGCGGCGGGATCGTGACCACCTGGATCACCGTGCCCGCGTCAGCCTTTGAATGGGTGAAAGGAACGCCAGCGCAGTACAACTCTTCAACACCCTGCGTGCGGTATTTCTGCGGCAACTGTGGGGCGCAGCTGGCGCTGATCTCGCACCTGAGCCCGGACAGCATCGACGTGACCATCGCCACCCTCGATCATCCCGAGCAGGCACCCGCGGAAAAGCATATCTGGACTGACAACCGACTGCCCTGGCTGCATCTGGACGAACATTTGCCCGGCGAAGCCGAGGAACAGTTGTAAACTGATCAAAAAATAGACAGATCCAGTGGTCGAATCGCGCCCATCCAGATGGCGTGCTCGGTGTGGTCGAGCAGATCGTCGCCGGTGACCGGGTGCAGGAACACCACCAAACCCTTGCGGTTGAGCGCAAGCCAGGGCAACACGTCGCCGATGTATTGCGGCTCGAAAGCCAACTGGCAGCTCCAGTCCGGGTGCGGGCCCACCGGGCGTTCATGCACGCGACCCATTTTCACTGGAAACAATTGCGCTGCCTGCTCACACAAGGCTCGCGCCTGAGGAAGGGTGTTGGCGTCGAAGTAGACATGGGCGTGGTAACCCTTGATCTGCTGCATTTGAAACCCTCTGAACCGAGTCGAATCGGCGTTGTTTCCCACAGGTCACACGCCATAGAGATAGGAAGAACGGAGCACGGCCATGAAAAATGCCGAAACCCCGGTGGTAAAAGTGGTGCTTTATGGTGCCATGAGTAGCCTGGGCAGTGCGCTGATGGCTGAAATGCTGCGGCGCCAACATGAAGTGATCGCAATTCTCGATGACCTGACGGCGCTCGCGCCGCGCCCGGGATTGCGGACCAAGACTGGCGATTTGTTCGATGCCAAGCGGGTCAAGCAGAGTGTCGCCGGTTGTTCGGCGGTGATCTGTCTGCTGGATGCACCCGGGTTGCCGATGAGCAGCGAGCACGTGGAAAAATCCATCGTACCGGGCCCGGTCGAGCAGGTGCTGGCGGTGGATGCGCTGATCGATGGCATGCAGGCCTCGGGGATTACCCGGCTGTTTCTGGTGGGCGATTTCGAGGTACTCGACGATCCGGAGATAGAAGATCGACTGCAACTCCACGCCGCCGAAGAAATCCGCGAGGCCCTGCAAAGCAGCACCTTGCACTGGACACTGATCAATGCGCCGCGCGGGGTGCCCGGGCTGACCATCGAGCACTTCAGCCACATCAGCCGCAGCCTGGAGCCGGGCCTCGCCGAACCGCTTGAACGGTTGAGCCGGGTGGCGACAGGGATTGCCGATGAGTTGCGGTTGAACCTGCATGTCGGCGAACACGTAACCTTCGTCGCGACCGAGGCTATACAGCGATAGACGGCAACGGCAGGCCATTCAACGATTGCGCACTGCTGGCCTGCTCAGCCATCAGCCAGTCCACAAACTGTTGAATCAGCGCGCCACGCCGTTTCCGCTGGGGCAGGACCACGTAATAGCCGAGCCTGGAAATCACCGTTTCCGCAATCGGTCGGCATAACAATCCCTGCGCCAGCAAGTTATCCACAAGGTGCCGCCAGCCGATGGCCACGCCCTGGCCGCCAATCGCCGCTTGAATCAGCAACGTGTAATTGTCGAAGCGCAATTGCCCGGGCGCAGGTGCCGAAGCGATCCCCAACTCTCGAAACACGCCGCTCCAGTCGAACCAGTTGCTGCTGTTTTCGCCTCGAAGGTGCAGCAGCGGGAACTCGAGCAATGACTGGGCCGGCAAGGGCAGGGGACGATCCTTCAACAGCAGCGGGCTGCACACTGGAAAGACTTCTTCGCTGAACAGCCAATGGCTTTCGCCCTGCTTGAATCGGCCATCACCAAACAACACCGCCACATCAATATCGGTGCGCAGCATATTGAGGCTGCGTTCGCTGGTGACCAGGCTGACATCTACCTGAGGGTTGGCGGCATGGAAGCGGTGCAGGCGCGGCATCAGCCAATACGCGGCGAAGGCGAAATCGGTGGCGACCTGCAACACTTCGTGCTGGTGCTGTGCGCTGATCGCGCTTAATCCTGCGTCGATATTCTGCAATCCGAGTTGAACCTGCTCAAACAGGATCGTCCCGGCCTCGGTCAGTTCGATGCCGCGATAGATCCGGTCGAACAGCCGCGTCCCGAGTTGTTCTTCCAACCGTTTGATCTGCTGGCTGATGGCCGGTTGCGTGGTGCCAAGCTCCACTGCGGCAGCCGTGAAACTGCGCTGACGGGCCGCCGCTTCAAAGGCGCGGAGCAAATCCAGAGACAAATCACCAAGGGCGTCATACATAAACTGTGCTTATCCTAGTCATTACCGCGCATGGGCTTTACCACAAATTGCTTGGGCTACATGCTCGATCGCAGCACTCTCGCATAAATATTCACTATGGAATGCCGCGATCACATGAAGCGCAAGAATATTCTTTTCATCATGGCCGATCAGATGGCCGCGCCAATGTTGCCGTTCTACGGCCCTTCGCCCATCAAACTGCCCAATCTCAGCCGCCTCGCCGCCGAAGGCGTGGTGTTCGACGCCGCCTATTGCAACAGCCCACTGTGCGCGCCGTCGCGTTTTACCCTGGTCAGCGGTCAGTTGCCGAGCAAGATCGGCGCCTACGACAACGCGGCCGATTTCCCCGCCGACGTACCGACTTATGCCCACTACTTGCGTCGACTCGGCTATCGCACCGCTCTGTCGGGCAAGATGCATTTCTGCGGACCGGATCAGTTGCACGGCTATGAAGAACGCCTGACCAGCGACATTTACCCGGCCGATTACGGCTGGTCTGTGAACTGGGACGAGCCGGACGTGCGTCCAACCTGGTTTCACAACATGTCGTCGGTGCTGCAAGCCGGGCCCTGCGTACGCACCAATCAGCTGGATTTCGACGAAGAGGTGGTGTTCAAGGCCCAGCAATACTTGTTCGACCACATCCGCGAGGATGGCGATCAGCCGTTCTGCCTCACCGTTTCCATGACTCACCCACACGACCCGTACACCATTCCCAAGGCTTTCTGGGATATGTACGACGACGCCGACATCCCATTGCCTGAAACCCCGGCCCAGTCCGAACTCGATCCGCACTCCCAGCGTTTGCTCAAGGTTTACGACCTGTGGGACAAACCGCTGCCTGTGGATAAGATTCGCGATGCACGCCGTGCGTACTTCGGTGCGTGCAGCTATATCGACAGCAACGTCGGCAAACTCCTGCAAACACTCGAGGAAACCGGCCTGATCGATGACACCATCATTGTGTTCTCTGGTGACCACGGTGACATGCTCGGCGAGCGTGGGCTCTGGTACAAAATGCACTGGTACGAAATGGCCGCCCGCGTGCCGCTGTTGATCAGTGCGCCGGGGCAATTCGGGGCTGGTCGGGTCAGCGCTGCGGTCTCCACTGCCGATCTGTTGCCGACCTTCGTGGAACTGGCCGGCGGTTCGCTGGAGCCGGGACTGCCGCTGGATGGCCGCTCGCTGGTCTCGCACCTGCAAGGGCAGGGCGGTCACGACGAGGTCTTTGGCGAATACATGGCTGAAGGCACCATCAGCCCGTTGATGATGATTCGTCGCGGCGCCTACAAATTCATCTACAGCGAAGACGACCCTTGCCTACTCTTCGATGTACATAACGACCCGCGCGAACTGGAAGAACTCAGCAAATCGCCGCAACATCGGCCGGTTTTCGATGAATTTCTCGCTGAAGCCCGAGCCAAATGGGATATCCCGGCGATCCACCAACAAGTGCTCGCCAGCCAACGGCGCCGACGTTTTGTCGCCGATGCATTAACCATCGGCAAACTGAAGAGCTGGGATCACCAGCCGCTGGTGGACGCTAGTCAGCAGTACATGCGCAACCACATCGACCTCGACGATCTGGAGCGTAAAGCACGTTATCCACAACCCTGCCAAAACCAATAATGTTAAGGGGAATGCCATGCGTAGGTTATCCACAGCAATGACGGTCGGGCTTCTGGCTCTGGGCAGTGCATCAGCGTATGCCGATCAGAGTTGCGAGACGGTGAAAATGGCCGACCCTGGCTGGAGCGACATCGCCGCGACCAACGCCATCACCGGGTTTCTGCTGGACGGCATGGGCTACAAGGCCAAGGTCGACACGCTGGCGGTGCCGATCACCTTTGGCGGCTTGAAAGATGGCCAGGTCGACGTGTTTCTCGGTAACTGGATGCCAGCACAACAGGGTTTCTACGACAAGTTCGTGGCCACCGGCGATGTCACACAATTGGCTAAGAACCTCGATGGCACCGAATTCACCCTCGCCGTCCCGGATTACGTTTGGGATGCGGGTGTGCATAACTTTTCCGACCTGAACAAATACGCCGACAAGTTCGACAAGAAGATCTACGGCATCGGCTCCGGCGCTCCCGCCAACATCTCCTTGCAGGAAATCATCAAGAAGAACGACTTCGACATGGGCCAGTGGAAACTGGTCGAGTCCAGCGAGCAGGCAATGCTGGCCGAAGTGTCTCGCGCGGTGAAAAAACAGAAGTTCGTGACCTTCCTCGGCTGGACCCCGCACCCGATGAACGTGCAACTGAAAATGCATTACCTCAAGGGCGGCGAGAAGTACTTCGGCGACACCGGCAGCGTCCATACCCTGACCCGCAAAGGTTATGCACAGGCCTGTCCGAACGTCGGCAAGCTGCTGACCAACCTGAGTTTCACCCAGGAAATGGAGAACAGCATCATGGCCGAGGTGGTGAACAAGAAGGTCAGCAATGCTGATGCGGCCAAGGCGTGGATCAAGGCTAATCCGGCGGTGCTGGATAAGTGGCTGGATGGGGTGAAGACCGTAGATGGGAAGGATGCGTTGGGGGCGGTGAAAGCGAAGCTTTGATCGGGTGATCGTGGATTGTGTGTCGGGCTCAGGATCGCCCCCTCACCCCAGCCCTCTCCCCACGGGGGAGAGGGGGAAAGGGGGCCGATCTGTGTTGTTATTAAATGTGGTGTTCGACTCGATAATTCAGGTTGTAGTGGTCTAATGAAACCGGACACCCATTTAGGCGAGAATGCTCGCCAGATCGAGGTGTCAGATGACCAAACAACGCCGCTCCTTTACTCCTG
>NZ_JBNDJH010000045.1:0-17607 GCF_050434865.1 Pseudomonas silensiensis | reverse complement strand
TTTTTCATGGCCTCGCCCTCGCTGTCGTTGGCTTCTATAAGAATGCCACCGTGGCGCACAGACGCCTCGGCTTGGGCGAGTCCATTCAATTACAAAGTGTGCGTGCAGCCGGCCCTTAGGCCGTCGCTTCTACCATTTGCTTTTCAGGTTGCTGCCAGGATTCGCTGGCGGTCTGGTCCATGGCTTCCTGGATCGCCCGTTTACGGGTGGCTTCGGCGCGGCGGCTGAAGAACCAGACCATGAAGGTCACGATCGATACGGCGAGCAGAATCAGACTGGCCACGGCGTTGATCTCAGGCTTCACGCCCAGACGCACCGCCGAGAACACTTCCATCGGCAGGGTCGTCGAGCCCGGGCCGGACACGAAGCTCGCCAGCACCAGGTCATCCAGCGACAGGGCAAACGACATCATGCCGCCGGCCGCCAGTGACGGCGCGATCATCGGAATGGTGATCAGGAAAAACACCTTGAACGGCTTCGCCCCGAGGTCCATGGCGGCTTCTTCGATGGACAAGTCCAGCTCACGCAAGCGCGCCGAAACCACCACCGCCACATACGCCGCGCAGAAGGTGGTGTGGGCGATCCAGATCGTCACCAACCCACGTTCTTGCGGCCAGCCAATCAACTGCGCCATGGCCACGAACAGCAGCAACAGCGACAGACCGGTGATCACTTCCGGCATCACCAGCGGCGCCGTCACCAAACCACCGAACAGCGTGCGGCCCTTGAAGCGCGTGACGCGAGTCAGCACAAACGCCGCCAACGTCCCCAGCGCCACCGCGGCAATCGCGGTGTAGCAGGCGATTTCCAGCGAACGCACCACCGACCCCATCAGTTGCGAGTTATCGGCCAGGCCGACGTACCACTTCACTGACCAGCCGCCCCACACCGTCACCAGTTTCGAGGCGTTGAACGAGTAGATCACCAGAATCAACATCGGCAGGTAGATAAACGACAGGCCGAAAATCAACATGAACTTTGAAAATCCGAAGCGTTTCATCCCCGTGCCTCCATCTCTTTGGCCTGGCTGCGGTTGAACAGCAGAATTGGCACAATCAGGATCAACAGCATCACCACCGCCAGGGCAGACGCCACCGGCCAGTCGCGGTTATTGAAGAACTCTTGCCACAGCACGCGACCGATCATCAGGGTCTCCGGGCCGCCCAACAGTTCCGGAATCACGAACTCACCGACCACGGGAATGAACACCAGCATGCAACCGGCGATGATTCCGTTCTTGGCCAGCGGCACGGTGATTTTCCAGAAGTTATTGAAGTTGCTCGACCCCAGGTCCGACGCGGCTTCCAGCAGGCTGCCGTCGTGCTTGACCAGGTTGGCGTACAGCGGCAGCACCATGAACGGCAGATACGCATACACCACGCCGATATACACAGCGGTGTTGGTGTTGAGGATCTCGATCGGATGGTCAGTCAACCCGATCCACATCAGGAACGCGTTGAGCAAACCGTTGTTGCTGAGAATGCCCATCCACGCATAAACGCGAATCAGGATCGCCGTCCAGGTCGGCATCATGATCAGCAACAGCAGGACGTTTTGCGTTTCCTTGCTCGCCTTGGTGATCGCGTAGGCCATCGGGAAACCGATCACCAGGCACATCAGCGTGCTTAAAAACGCGACCTTCAACGAGCCGAAGTAGGCCGAGATGTACAACTCATCCTGAGTCAGCAGCGAGTAGTTGCCGAGGTTCAGCAGCAGCTGGAATTTCTGCTCGGCGAAGGTGTAGATCTCTGAGTAAGGAGGAATGGCCAGGGCCGCTTCCGAGAAGCTGATCTTCATCACCAGGAAGAACGGCAGCATGAAGAACAGGAACAGCCACAGGAAAGGAACCCCGATGACGAGCTTTCGACCACTCGGCATCAGCCGCATAAACTGCTGATTGAGTGTTTTCATGAGCGCAGTACCACGCCGCTGTCGTCTTCCCACCACACGTAGACTTTATCGTCCCAGGTCGGACGTGAACCACGGCGTTCGGCGTTGGCCATGAACGACTGCACAACCTTGCCGCCAGGCAGTTCCACGTAAAACACCGAGTGACCGCCGAGGTAGGCGATGTCATGCACCTTGCCGCTGGACCAGTTGTAGCGGGTATCCGGTTGGGTGGTGCTGACCAGCAGTTTTTCCGGGCGGATGGCGTAGGTGATCGATTTGTCCTGCACCGAGGTGCTGACGCCGTGACCGACGTAAATCTTCTGCTCCAGGTCCGGGCTGTGAATGATCGCGTGCCCCTCAAGGTCTTCCACAACGGTGCCGTCGAAGGCGTTCACGTTGCCGATGAATTCGCAGACCATGCGGCTGACCGGCGCTTCATAAATGTCCACCGGGCTGCCGATCTGCGCGATCCAGCCGAGGTGCATGATCGCGATGCGTTGGGCCATGGTCATGGCCTCTTCCTGGTCGTGGGTCACCATCACGCAGGTCACGCCGACGCGCTCGATGATCTCGACAAGCTCAAGCTGCATTTGCGAACGCAGCTTTTTATCCAGCGCGCCCATCGGTTCGTCGAGCAGCAACAGCTTCGGACGCTTGGCCAGGGAACGAGCCAAGGCCACACGCTGACGCTGACCGCCGGACAACTGATGCGGTTTACGCTTGGCGTATTGGGTCATGTGCACCAGCCGCAGCATCTCTTCAACGCGGGCGTCGATTTCGCTGGCAGACAGACGATCCTGCTTCAGGCCGAAGGCGATGTTCTGCGCCACCGTCATGTGCGGGAACAGCGCGTAGGACTGGAACATCATGTTGATCGGCCGTTCGTACGGCGGCATGTCGGTGATGTCGACACCGTCGAGCAGAATCCGCCCTTCGGTCGGGCGCTCGAAGCCTGCGAGCATGCGCAGCAGGGTCGATTTGCCGGAACCGGAACCGCCGAGCAGGGCGAAGATTTCCCCTTGATGGATCTCAAGCGAGACATCGTCCACCGCGGTGGTTTCGTCGAATTTCTTGGTGACGCGGTCGATTTTCACCAGCACCTTTTTCGGTGACTGGTGACCTTCAAGAGCCTTCCTGTAGATGCTGGAGGCGTTTGCCATGTGAAACTCCCAACAGGTTTCAGTCGTCGGGCCAACGCGGCCTGACTTAATAGTTGATTGCAAGCCAGCACTGAGCGGGCTTATTCGGCGCCGCCGTCCTGGCTGCCTGGTAGTACTTGTTGTTATTGCAGTGTGTTGTTGTCGTGAAGGACCGGCGCGCAAAGGCACGTCCGCCTGACTCACGGGGGCAGTAAATTGATTAATCGAGTGTCAAGTCAGCGCTTGTTACGCAGCGCGGCCCGTCGCCGGCACGCGTCGCCAAACGCCTGGAAAATACTCAAGTAGGGCGGATTCGACAGAACCTGCCATTCCGGATGCCATTGCACGCCAACGGCGAAGGTCGGGCTGTGTTCCACCGAGATCGCCTCGATCAAACCGTCCGGCGCAATTGCTTCGGCGCGCAGTCCGGGCGCCAGTCGGTCGATGCCCTGGCTGTGAATCGAATTGACCTGGAACACCTGCGGCAAATCCAGCGCCTCGAACACACCGCCCGGTTGCATGTTGACCGCATGCGCCGGTGCGTATTGCACCGCCAGGTCCGGATGATTCGCTTCCCGGTGATCCAGCATGCCCGGGAGTTCGTGGACCTTCTGATGCAGGCTGCCCCCGAACGCCACGTTCATTTCCTGAAAGCCCCGGCAGATGCCGAGCACCGGAACGCCCGCCGCAATGGCCGCACGTAATAAGGGAAGGGTGGTGGCGTCCCGTTGCGGATCGTGATCCGTGCCGGGGGCGCTGTCGGGGCCTTGATAGTGGAAGGGTTCCACATTCGAGGGCGAGCCGGTCAGCAGCAGACCGTCGAGCTGCGCGAGCAGGTCATCGATTTCGGTCAGATCGCCTAAAGAAGGAATGACAACCGGCAGCCCCAAAGCCGCGACGCTGACAGCACGCAAGTACTTGTCGCCGCTGACATGGTAGGGGTGCAGGCCAATCTGTTTGACGCACGCAGTAACGCCGATCAATGGCTTGAATGCCATTTTTATCACCTCGAAGTTTCACACTTGAACGAGCTTTTCCGGAGCTTAGCCTTGTTGATTTTAATTAACAACTCTCATGTAAAAAATTCTAAACGCCGTACGTCCGATCTTCAGGGTCTACGCGGTGTGCAAGACTGATTTGGCACTCTCGTGCCCAAGAAAGGCCCGAAAATAAAGGTTGAGAGGTCAAGTGTTCGCTATTGACTTCACTTTGCCGTTCGGGTTGACTGGGCTCGCAACAAGGTAGTGAACATAATAATTAACAGCTAATAGGTGCATCATGTCGGTCCCTCTGCGTACCGTTCAACTCAACGAAGCAAACGCATTCCTTAAGAAATATCCTGAGGTTTTGTACGTCGACCTTCTGATTGCGGATATGAACGGTGTGGTGCGCGGCAAGCGCATCGAGCGCACCAGTCTTCATAAGGTTTACGAAAAAGGCATTAACCTCCCGGCGTCTCTGTTTGCCCTGGACATCAACGGTTCTACGGTGGAAAGCACCGGCCTGGGTCTGGACATCGGCGACTCAGACCGAATCTGCTTCCCCATCCCGGATACGCTCAGCATCGAGCCCTGGCAGAAGCGCCCGACCGCGCAACTGTTAATGACCATGCACGAACTCGAAGGCCAGCCGTTCTTCGCCGACCCTCGCGAAGTGTTGCGTCAGGTCGTGAGCAAGTTCGATGACATGGGCCTGACCATCTGCGCCGCGTTCGAACTCGAGTTCTACCTGATCGACCAGGACAACGTGAACGGTCGTCCGCAATCGCCACGCTCGCCGGTCTCCGGCAAACGTCCGATGTCGACCCAGGTGTATTTGATCGACGACCTCGACGAATACGTCGATTGCCTGCAAGACATCCTCGAAGGCGCGAAAGAGCAGGGCATCCCTGCTGACGCCATCGTCAAGGAAAGCGCCCCGGCGCAATTCGAAGTGAACCTGCATCACGTCAACGACCCGATCAAGGCCTGCGACTACGCGGTGTTGCTCAAGCGTCTGGTGAAAAACATCGCCTACGACCACGAGATGGACACCACGTTTATGGCCAAGCCGTATCCGGGCCAGGCAGGCAACGGTTTGCACGTGCACATTTCGATTCTCGACAAAGAAGGCAACAACATCTTTGCCAGCGAGGATCCCGAGCAGAACGCCGCGCTGCGACACGCGATCGGCGGTGTGCTCGAGACCCTGCCGGCGCAGATGGCGTTCCTCTGCCCGAACGTCAACTCGTACCGTCGTTTCGGCGCGCAGTTCTACGTACCGAACTCGCCGAGCTGGGGCATCGACAACCGTACTGTTGCGGTACGTGTGCCGACTGGTTCGCCGGACTCCGTGCGCATCGAGCACCGTGTAGCGGGCGCCGATGCCAACCCGTACTTGCTGATGGCGTCGGTCCTGGCCGGTATTCACCACGGCCTGACCAACGAAATCGAGCCGGGCGCACCGGTCGAAGGCAACAGCTACGAGCAGAACGAGCAGAGCCTGCCGAACAACCTGCGCGATGCACTGCGCGAACTGGACGACAGCGAAGTCATGGCCCGTTACATCGACCCGATGTACATCGACGTGTTCGTGGCGTGCAAGGAAAGCGAGCTGGCTGAGTTCGAGAACTCCATCTCGGACCTTGAGTACAACTGGTATCTGCACACCGTCTAAAACGACAACCCCGATCAACTGTAGGAGTGAGCCTGCTCGCGATAGCGGTGTGTCATACAACACCAATGTTGACTGTGCCGCCGCCATCGCGAGCAGGCTCGCTCCTACAGGGGGCTGCATTTCAACGCTCTGGTTGAGCGGCATTCAGTCCCACTACTTATTCCCCCGCGTCGAGTCACAACCATGACAAACACTCGCAGCGACTGGGAGCAACGCTTCCAGTCCTTATCATTAGAAGGCCGCGCATTCATCGACGGCCAATACTGCCCGGCACTCAGCGGCGACACCTTTGAATGCATGAGCCCGGTCGACGGTCGTTTCCTGGCCAACGTCGCCAGCACCGACGAAGCCGACGCCAATGCGGCAGTCGCCGTCGCGCGCCGCACCTTCGACTCCGGCATCTGGGCCAACCTTGCTCCGGCCGAGCGCAAGCGCATCCTGATTCGCTTCGCCGACCTGATCCTGGCCAACCAGGAAGAACTCGCCCTGCTCGAAACCCTCGACATGGGCAAGCCGATCAACGATTCCATGAACATCGACATTCCAGCGACCGCCAACGCGATCCGCTGGAGCGCCGAAGCCATCGACAAGATCTACGACGAAGTCGCCGCCACACCCCACGACCAACTCGGCCTCATCACCCGCGAACCTGCCGGTGTGGTCGCCGCCATAGTGCCGTGGAACTTCCCGTTGATCATGGCCAGCTGGAAGTTCGCCCCAGCCCTCGCGGCGGGCAACTCGTTCATCCTCAAACCTTCGGAAAAGTCGCCACTGACCGCGATCCGCATCGCTCAACTGGCGCTGGAAGCGGGCATCCCGAAAGGCGTGTTCAACGTCCTGCCGGGCTACGGTCACACCGTCGGCAAGGCGCTGGCGTTGCACATGGACGTCGACGTGTTGGCCTTCACCGGCTCGACCGCGATTGCCAAGCAACTGCTGATCTATTCCGGGCAAAGCAACATGAAACGCGTCTGGCTCGAAGCAGGGGGAAAGAGCCCGAACGTGGTGTTCGCCGACGCGCCGGATCTGCGCGCGGCAGCACGAGCGGCGGCCGGTGCGATTGCCTTCAACCAGGGCGAAGTCTGCACCGCCGGTTCGCGCTTGCTGGTGGAGCGTTCGATCCGCGAGCAGTTCATTCCGCTGCTGGTGGAAGCGCTGCAAGCCTGGAAACCAGGACACGCTTTGGACCCGGCAACCACCGTCGGCGCGGTCGTCGATCAGCGTCAATTGGAAAACGTGCTGCGTTACATCCAGGTCGGCAAAGACCAGGGCGCGCAACTGATCGCCGGCGGCAGCCGCACCCTCGAAGCCACCGGTGGCCTGTACGTGGAACCGGCGATTTTCGACGGCGTGACCAACGCCATGACCATCGCCCGCGAAGAAATCTTCGGCCCGGTGCTGTCGCTGATCACCTTCGACACCGAAGAAGAAGCGCTGGCGATTGCCAACGACAGCATCTTCGGCCTCGCCGCAGGCGTGTGGACCAGCAACCTGAGCAAGGCCCACACCTTCGCTCGCGGCTTGCGCGCCGGCAGCGTCTGGGTCAACCAGTACGACGGCGGCGACATGACCGCGCCGTTCGGCGGGTACAAGCAGTCGGGTAACGGTCGGGACAAATCGCTGCACGCGTTCGACAAATACACCGAACTCAAAGCGACCTGGATCAAGCTCTAACACCTCTACAACGGCGGCCGCCGGCAGGTGCCAGCGGCCATCGGAGAATTTTATGAAGCAAACACATGTAAACAGCTACTACGCCGCCACCCGCAACTTCACCGGCGACTTCCCGGTGCTCGAACAAGCGGTGGACTGCGACGTCTGCATTATCGGCGCCGGCTACACCGGTTTGTCCTCGGCCCTGTTCCTCGCCGAAGCCGGCTACAGCGTGACCGTGCTCGAAGCCGCCAAAGTCGGTTTCGGTGCCAGCGGTCGCAACGGCGGCCAACTGGTCAATTCCTACAGCCGCGACGTCGATGTCATCGAAGAACGCTACGGCGACAAAACCGCCGAAGTCCTCGGCAGCATGATTTTCGAAGGCGCCGACATCATCCGTCAGCGCATACAACACTACGACATCCAGTGCGACTACAAGCCGGGTGGCATCTTTGCCGCGATGAACAAGAAGCAACTCAAAGGCCTGGCCGAGCAGAAGAAGAGCTGGGAGCGCTACGGCAACAAGAACCTGAAAATGCTCGACACGGCCGACATCAAGCGCGAAGTGGGTTGCGACAACTACGTCGGCGGCCTGCTCGACCTGCAGGGCGGCCACATCCACCCGCTGAACCTGGCCCTCGGCGAAGCCTCGGCCATCATCGGCCTCGGCGGCAAAATCTACGAGCAATCGGCCGCGGTAGAAATCACCTACGGCGAACCGATCACCGTACGCACCGCCAAAGGCGTGGTCCGCGCCAAATACCTGCTGATCGCCGGCAACGCCTACCTGCCGCAGGGCCTCGACAACCGTGTCACGCGCAAAAGCATGCCGTGCGGTTCGCAAATCGTCGTCACCGAACCGTTGTCCGAAAAGGTTGCTCGCAGCCTGATCAAAAACAACTACTGCGTCGAAGACTGCAACTACCTGCTCGACTACTACCGCCTCACTGCCGACAACCGCTTGCTGTACGGCGGCGGCGTGGTCTACGGCGCCCGTGAACCGGACGACATCGAACAACTGATCAAGCCGAAAATCCTCAAGACCTTCCCGCAACTGAAGGACGTGAAAATCGACTACCGCTGGACCGGCAACTTCCTGCTGACCATGTCACGCATGCCGCAATTCGGCCGCATCGAGAAAAACGCCTACTACATGCAAGGCTACAGCGGCCACGGCGTCACCTGCTCGCACCTGGCCGGCAAACTCATCTCGGAAATGATCCGCGGCGACGCCGAACGCTTCGATGCCTTCGCTTCGCTACCGCACATGCCGATGATCGGCGGCCGCACCTTCCAGGCCCCCCTCACCGCCATGGGCGCCGCGTACTACGCGCTGCGTGACCGTTTCGGCATCTAACCCCAACGCAAAACCCTGTGGGAGCGAGCTTGCTCGCGATGAGGCCCTATCAGCCACCATGGATGCTGACTGACACACCCCCATCGCGAGCAAGCTCACTCCCACAGGTTGGTCCCGGTCGATCACAGATTTTGTGGTCGCCACAGATCCCCTGTAGGAGCGAGCCTGCTCGCGATGAGGCCATACCAGTCACTATCAATCCCAACTGACACACAGCAATCGCACCTACACTTTTCACAGCCAAACCACCCGACTTCAGGACAAAACAACCTTTTTACCCAACCATTTATCGAACCTGCTGAGCAACACCACCAAACGTGATTTAATACCCGCCTTTCAAATTTCCGGGACAGGGAAGCGGTGTTTTTCGCGGCCAAAAGTCGCCCGCCATCCACCCCCATAACCCTTAAGTATTCTTCGCATAAGGCTGTCATGGACACGGGCTCACGACTCAAATTAGTACGCGAAAGCTACAAACTCTCCCAGCGCGAGCTGGCCCGGCGTAGCGGCGTCACCAATGCCACCATCTCCCTGATCGAACAAAATCGCGTCAGTCCCTCCGTCAGCTCCCTCAAAAAACTGCTCGAAGGCATTCCTATGTCTTTGGCGGACTTCTTTACCTTCGACCAACCGCCCCGCGAGCATCAATACGTATTCCGCGCCAATGAACAGCCAGACCTCGGGCGTCATGGGCTGCGGTTGTTGCTGATTGGCGCATCGGTGCCGAGTCGGCAGATGCGTCTGTTGCGCGAACAGTACGCGCCGGGGGCGAGCTCGGGGGAAGAGCCGATTGTGCATTCGGAAGGGGAGGAGTGTGGGCTGGTTACGCGGGGGACGGTTGAACTGACTGTGGATGGGCAGATTAGTGTGTTGAATGCTGGGGATGGGTATTACTTTCCGACGACGTTGCCGCATCGGTTTCGGAATATTGGCCAGGATGAGGCAGAAATCATCAGCGCCAACACCCCGGCTAACTTCTAACAGTGATGAGATTCTGACATCGTTCAGCTTGATTCTCCTCGATTGATAAAAGTCCGATTTCCGTTCAGGTGTCGGACTTTTATCAATCGAGGAGACGCTCTAAAAGATTTCTATTGCCCAGCTAAAACTGCAGCTGCCCATTTTTGAAGCCTTCTTTTAATGACTTGTTTCTGGCTGATAGGGTTAAGCGAGATCTATCTTTAGTTTGTTTCATCTACAATATTATTTATTGTGATCGTATCGGCCAGCGCTTCAAATGGCAGGGACGATTCTATTCGGAAGTTCGTTATATGCGATCGCAGCTGGCTCCATCGGCAGAGCCCACCTCTACCGATGGAAGAGCGAAACCGCGACCCTGCACCAAAAAGCATCAATCCCGAGCAGATGCAGTTGTTGGGTGGGCAATGCGCGTCTGGCGCGGGTTCAGTGCAACCACACGTGGCTATGGACGAAATGGTGGCGTTGAGCTACCATCTAATGAGACACCTATCTTATTTAACGTTTTACAGCGCTTGAAGGTGGGGCTCCGGCCGAGTGCCGTAATAGTCATTGCAGTTGTTTAACTAATTTGTAATTAACAACAAGGACGTATCGTGGTCACTTCTGAAATTATAATGGTCGTGCTTAGTGCCGCCGGTTTTACTGCCGTTGGAACAGCTTTTGTTTTAAAGGTGTTCCTTGAGGCGGGAATCAAGGAATCAATCGGTGGGGTATATAAAAGGCAATTAGAAAATCATAAGTTTTTGCTAAAAAACTCTGAGAAGGTTTTCCAGTTTAAACTTGATGCCTCTAAGGCGCTCTATAAAATATTCCATGATATTGTACCTAAACGATCCCATCCTGATATGGACTGGGATGAAGCAAGCGAAGAGATCGCATTGTCTTTCACTAAGCACGAGAAGGCCTTGGATGAATTTCTTTGTGAGTATCAGTCTACCCTGTCGCCAAAAATATTGGAGCGAGTCAGAGATGCGATCAGTGCATGCTCGGATGGAAGATTTGAATACTATTGGGACTCAGTGAAGCAAGACGCCGCTTGTAATGAAACAGCCAAAGAAAAGGCCTCGGAACTATACAAGGTATTGTTTGAGGCTGTTGAGCTGTTGCGCAAAGAAGTTCATGACATGATATCTTCGCCGAATTTTAAATAGTATCGTTGCTGGTGATAAATCAAGCCGGGTCCATATAAAAAACCAAAAATCGTTTGCTTGCGTAATCAAATATTGATGGAAAGGTTGACTATGAATGTGAAGTATCTAACCCTCGCTGCACTTGTGGCTACCTGTATGAGTGGCGCTGCATTCGGTGAAATTATCTTCCCGGAAAAAGGAGGTATTATCACGAAGTCTTCTGGAAAGACTTATAAACTTGCCGTGCGGTACCGAGATAACGAAACAAAAGTCGCAACTGCGACTTTGGTGGAGGTCACCAAAGGCAGCAAGTTGACCCCAAGTCTTGGTGCTCAATACAAGTTCAATGTGGAAGGCTGTGGCAATCTGGATTTTCTACAGCCAGTTGGAAATCTCCCGGCTGTGCTGCAGTACGATGATGAGTTCGCAGCCAGTCAAGAAGCAGACTGCCCTATTTATTTTGGTGCTATGGAAAACAGCTGGATAATAAAATAACCGGTGGCATAAAGGTGACGGATTTATTTAAATAAATAGATCTGTCACCTTTTCTGTTAATCACTTAAACGGCCACGCAAATCGACGTGAAGGCTATCGAATTCCCGCCTAAGGAGTCACCATGGCAGTAAGTTTTGGCATAGCAAAAATCATCAGCGAGCATCCGAGCTACAATTATGGGCTCGCGCTACCATTTGTTATTGCTTTCTATTTACTCAATTCCACTAACACCTACACAATCCCATTCTTTGAATATGATGTCGGTGTTGATGTATCGGTAATATTGAAAATTCTCTTTGTAATGGGGTACTACGTCACATTTGTACTTTTTTTAATTTTTTCAAGTACGCTTTCGTTGTTTGTGAAAAGCTCAAAATTTCATTTGGGCTGGCCAATATTTACGGCTGTCGCATCTTTGCTAACTTTGGTATTTAAAGATGGTAATCCTTTGTTCGGCATGCTGTTTGGTCTTACGGCCATAATTTACTTAACAATTTCGAAGTTTGATGATGGGGGGCTTTCTGTTGTTTTGATTCAAGGAGTTTTTGGGCTTTTCTCGATATTTTGTTTTGTTACAGGGATACTTTGGCTAAATGGATCTTTTCTTTTTTTTGATATGGTCGCAAATTTGTTTGGGTTCGAAAGTATCGCTAAAGACTCATTCAAGATTGGAGCCTTCATGCTAATCGTTCTTGGTTATTCTATTTTTTATTCGGTTTTCAAAGCCGGTGAACTGTCGAGTGTTGCGGCGCACGACAGGACCTGATTTATCGGCAGCACGTCATTCGGCGAACTTTCGTTGCAGTAACCAGGTTATTGGGAGTCGGTTGTCCACGCGAAGGGTTGCACTTGACCCAAAGAACTCAATCGTCTGCACTAATAACAACAACTAACACCAATACCACAGGAGCACGAAATGATATCCTTTCAGGAAGCGTTAGATAGCATGTCTCAAGAAGAGACACCTTCACTTTTGCTGGCAAATGGCTTCTCTCAGGCATGGAATGCTAACATATTTAACTATGCCAACTTACTGGAGGCTGCCAGCTTCGGCGAGCGCGACAAGGTAATTAGATCGTTGTTCTCTGGCCTCAACACTTACGACTTCGAAAAAGTCATGCGACAGTTGGTGGCTGCCGAGATGGTCTGCCAAGCGTACGGTGTCGGGCAGCAGACTATCGACCAAATCAAAGAAGACCAAGAACGCCTTAAACAGTCTTTAATTACTGCCATTTCATTTACACACCCTCACGTCCCCCATGAGGTGACCGATGAGCAATATACCAGTGTTCGTAAGTTTATCTCCGGCTTTAAACAAATATTCACAGTGAATTATGATCTGCTGCTGTACTGGTCGAGAAATAAAAACGATCTACCTCCAGCTAATTACAGAACCGACGACGGCTTTCGAGCCCAGCAACGCTGGGAGGGTCGTAGCACCAATCAAGAGGTGCATTTTCTGCATGGCGGCTTACACATTTATGACGCTGGAAGCAGCATAAAAAAGCATGCGTTCACCGATGCAGGTGAATCGATTATTGAGCAGGTCAGAGCGAATCTCGAGCAAGGGAAGTTTCCCCTATTCGTCTCGGAACCGAGCCATGAAGGGAAGCTCAGCCGAATTGAGCATAACCCATACCTAAACTACTGTTTCCAGGAGTTAAGAAACCTAAAGGGAGCACTCTTCATATTTGGCCATTCTATGGATGAAAACGATAAGCATATTTTTTCCCAAATCAAAAAAAGTGACATCAGCAAAGTTTTCGTGAGCATTTACGGCGATCAAAACAGTGAAGCTAATACGATAGCAAGAGCTAATGCCCGAGCATACCTTGAACGCCCTGGACTTGAGGTGATTTTCTTTAATGCCGCAACAGCAGCCGTCTGGGCATAATCTAGTCCAAGAAGGCCAATTACTATCACAACAGCAAGTGACTGGAGCCCCACGGAGGGGCCGTGGTTTAAACCGATCCCAATCCAAGACGCTCACGTCTTAAATGATAATTTGTCACTGTAATAGCTGTTTTATAAATATATACTAATATTCCCCCAAGAATTTCTAAAGGTAAAGGCATGAACCGGATAGCCAAAGCAGTGCTTGAATGGGGGGATCCTAGCTATTTGCAAAGCGACCCATCAGCTTTCAACGATTTAAAGGGCTTCATGGTGCTTGAAGGTCTACCAAGCTCCGATGAAGCTGCTGCTCAGCTTCTAGTAGAGCTAGCCGAAAAATATCAAAAACACATTGATCATTACTGGCTTTTAACTGATCTAATGATGGACTTTAAAACAACTAGCCAGCTATATTTTTTGAACGCTGAAAAAACTAGAGAGCCAGACGCTGCCGGAAGAACTCTAGACAAAACCTCACATCTCCGGGTACATTTAATTTTGGCCGTTGTAAGCTACTCGAAACTTAAAGAAGTAATAACCTCTTATGGCAAAGAAAAGCGAGAGTTGAACGCTCCTGAGCTAGACAAGGAGCTTAATAGACTCAGGTCCTTGATAGACAGTAGCGGGATCATCAGCTATAGGAATTCCTATATAGCGCACGCCTTTGCCAAAGAGCAAGGAAGAAGCTTTGCCCTTCATTATCGACGCGGTGTGGAGCTGATCAAAAATATTCTGGCGTCATTTAATGGCAAGGAGCTAGATCAGCTTGACTTAGACGAAGATGTAGATGCTTTTTTTCTGAAGATGCACGACGAGTCGAATAGCTCATCTATAGTGAATTTAATTCACAAATTCAAAGAGCAAATTAGGTCTGTCAATCTCCATGGATATGAAATTCATCGCTGAGCTACTAATCTTGGATAGGGCGAAGGTCATATTTAATATGTTACGTCTAGTGAGGCTTGGCTAGACCCTGAGCGTGGAGAAACACACGCTTTGCGCCTGAGTGAAGAGTGCTGTTTTTACAATGCCAACGGTAGTATGTGGCAGAGCAATAAGTGTATTGGGGCGCCGCCGACTGGCAGCTTTTGGCCCAGAGTGTGTAAAAACGCTTCGTCAAAATTGAAGTGTGCGCGGCTACGTTAAATCTGAAATTTATTGGCACGTCTGCAGATGTGGACTTTGCGTAGACGCGTGATTTTCAGTCCGGTTTTGAGCACCTGTCGCGCTGAAAAACGTTTTTACACAGCCTCGGCCGAAAGCAGTCGTAGCTCCAGTGTCAGCTTCTTGCCGATTTTCGCCTGTCACAATTCTCCGAATCCAGGACCCCAGATCAAAAGCTGGAACTTCAGCACATGATCAAGTAAAAAAAACCCGCATCAACGCGGGTTTTTTTGGGTTGAAATTCGATCACTGACCTTTGGGGGTATCAAACCCACGCTGCTCAATCACCCGAAACACATCGCTTACATCCTGGATCATGATCCGGGCGATGTTGGTGACGGTGTTGATGTCGTTTTCAGCGTAGTCGGGGAGGCTGGTGCAGGCCATGAGGTTGAGGTATTTGAGGACGGCGCTGAGGCGTTCGCTGACGCAGTTGTGGAGTTCGCGGAGCGGGGCGTCGCTGTCGATGAGGAGGACGGGGTAGTCGGTGGCGAATTGGGACATGGGGGTGAAGCGGCGAGGCGGATTGTTCATGGTCATAAGTAGTTCTCTATGGAAGTAGATAGAGGCGCCACCTTTTTGCTGCGAAACAATTGGGTGGCAGTTGTACGCGGGTTCGCAGACCGAGAGATGACCGACACCCGGCAGACTCGAAAGTCTCCCACGCACAACCGCCATGAAATGAAACGCTGGCGAATTTTGCCAGAGTTCTCATTCGACGGTATTGGTCATCTCTTATTAGGGCTGCGAAACCCATCGCCAATTGTGTAAGCGACGGATCGAATATAGGCGTCCATTTTGGTGCTCACAACCGGGCTGTAGGATGCTTTTGCGGTCGTTATGACAAGGCTGAATGCCACTGTTTTCGGGCTTGTCGAGGTGATTCGGGCCGTGTGGAGTGCCTTGGGAAATGGGGTGCAGGTTTTGGGGCCGCTTCGCGACCCAACGGGGATAAATCCCCTCGCCACAAAGGGTAAATTCCTACGAGTTTTTCGGACGTCAGGTTTATAGAATTGAGTGGTCAGAAACAACAAAGCCCCGAATCTTCGGGGCTTTGTTCTTTGCGATTACGCAGTTCCAAAAGTCTTACCGCACACGCTCCAACGTCATTGTCTGGCCTGCGGTGAATGCGGGTTGTGATCGGTGTGTTTCGGTCCCGCCAGTGCCCACGCTATCAGCCCGAACAGCGGTACAAACACGATCACCACCATCCATACGAGTTTGTTGCTGGATTTGCCTTCGGCTTTTCGCACTTTGTTGATTGCCCATAACTCGATCACTACGAGAATTGCGGCGAGTACGATCCAGATGGTTTCGGTTTGCATTGGTCACCCTCCTGATAGTCATTCAGTTAGGTGGGTCGTGGTGGGCAGGGTTCATTTAATTTTGGAGGGTGGCGGGGGAGGTGTAAGCAGGGTTGCTCGCGATGGTGGCCTGTCAGGCAAATCAATATTGACTGTCAGGGCCTCATCGCGAGCAGGCTCGCTCCCACAGGGGATTGGGGGGTAGTTAGATCGAGTTGGCCAGTTTTCCGGTTGAGAGGCGGCGTTTGTAGGCGGTGTCGCGGTTGGCTAGCCAGTAGTAGAGCGGGGAGGTGATCAGCAGGCCGACTAGCCAGGACAGGTCTGCCCCATTGATGTGCTCGGAAATCGGCCCGACATACAGCGGCGTATTCATAAACGGAATCTGCACCACGATCCCGATCGCATACGCCAGCAACGCCTGCGGGTTGTACCGGCCATAGATCCCGCCATCCACCTTGAAGATCGAGCCGATGTCGTACTGTCCTTTGTGAATCGCATAGAAGTCGATCAGGTTGATCGCGGTCCACGGCACCAGTACCACGAGCAGCACCAGCACCATGTCGACGAAGTGGCCGATGAAGTTGGCGGAGGCGCCGACGGCGGCGAAGCAGCAGGCGGCGAGGACGATGATTGAGAGGACGGCGCGGCTTTTGGCGGTTGGGATCCAGCGGTAGGCGAAGGTTTGGACCAGGGTGATCAGCGACAGTACGGCGCCGTAGAGGTTGAGGGCGTTGTGGCTGATGACGCTGAGCAGGAACAGCACGAGCATCAGTGGGCCGATGGAGCCGGTGGCGAGTTTGACGGCGTCCATGGTGTCCATGCCCACGGGTGTGGCGAGGACGGCGACGGCGCCGAAGATGAACGAGAGGCTGGAGCCGAGCACGGTGCCCAGGTAAGTGGTCCAGAACGTTGCGGCCACGGGCACGTTGGCGGGCAGGTAGCGCGAGTAGTCGGAGACGTACGGTGCGAAGGCGATTTGCCAGAGTGCGGCGAGCGAGACGGTGGCGAGCCAGCCGGAGATGTTGAAGCTGCCGCGGGTGAGGAAGTCGGCGGTCTGCACGTGGGTGAAGATGTAGCCGAAGCCCAGCACGATGCCGGCGCCGAGCACCCAGGTGCCGATGCGGTTGAGCACGTGGATGAAGCGGTAGCCGATGATGCCGATGATGCCCGAACCGAGGGCGCCGATGACGATGCCGACCGGCACGGGCACGCTGTCGACCACGCCGTGCAGGGACTTGCCGGCGAGGACGATGTTGGAGGCGAAGAAGCCGATGTACATGATGCCGGCGATCAGCACCACCAGCAGTGCGCCGAGCGAGCCGAACTGGGCGCGGCTCTGGATCATTTGCGGAATGCCCATCTGCGGGCCCTGCGCCGAGTGCAGCGCCATCAGCACGCCGCCGACCAGGTGGCCAACGAGGATGGCGACGATGCCCCACACCAGGTTCAGGTGGAACATTTGCACGCCGAGGGCGCCGGTGACGATGGGCAACGGCGCGATGTTGCCGCCGAACCAGAGGGTGAACAGGTCCCTTGTCTTTCCGTGACGATCTTCGGGCGGCACGTAGCCGATGGTGTGTTTTTCGATAAGCGGGGCGGAGGTAGTTGCTGCGGTAACCATGACGGACTCCAAGGCAATTTGAGTACGTGGACGTACTTCGGTGAGCGCCACACGGGGGCGACGCTTTTCTTGTTGGAGTTGATGATGTGCGGTGGGGAGTGAGAGATAAATTAGTAAGTTTGTGGGTATAGACGCTAAAAAATGTATGTCGGTTGGGGTGGCTGTAGAGGCTGGTATTACGGCGCCCACGCGCAAACGCAAGCCCGCCGGATGGGGCTTGCCGGTCGCAAACTTGTAATTGAATGGACTCGCCCAAGCCGAGGCGTCTGTGCGCCACGGTGGCATTCTTATAGAAGCCAACGACAGCGAGGGCGAGGCCATGAAA
>NZ_JBNDJH010000044.1:0-27218 GCF_050434865.1 Pseudomonas silensiensis | reverse complement strand
TTTTCCAACATAACAGGGGGTGTGGTGGGTGGTGGGGCGTGGGGGGGGCGGCCCCTGGCTGGCCGGCGACGGCGTACTCACGGCCGCCTTCGCCGGCAAGCCTGGCTCCTACGAGGTTGTTTAACCGCCTTCGCGGTTAAACAACCTCCAGCCGAATCTTGTGCTGACTCAACAACTGCGCCAACGCCGGCACAGGTTGCTGATCGGTGACCAGGCAATCAATCAAGCTGATCGGCCCCAGGCGAATCATGGCGTTGCGTCCGAATTTGCTGGAGTCAGCCGCGAGGATGACCTGTCGGGCATTGGCGATGATCGCCTGGGACACCCGAACTTCCTGATAGTCGAAGTCCAGCAGACTGCCGTCTTCATCGATACCGCTGATGCCGACCAGGGCGAAATCAACCTTGAACTGGTTAATGAAGTCGACGCTGGCCTGACCGACCACGCCGCCGTCACGCCGCACGTTGCCACCGGTCAGCAGGACATCGAAGTCGTCCTTGGCGCTGAGCATCGAAGCCACATGCAGGTTGTTGGTGATGATCTTCAGGTGATTGTGATTGAGCAACGCCCGGGCGATGGATTCGGTGGTGGTGCCGATATTGATGAACAGCGAGGCGTGATCGGGGATTTGAGCCGCAATGGCTTCACCGATACGCTGCTTTTCATCGCGCATCTGATCGGCACGCATGGCGTAGGCGGTGTTTTCGACACTGGAATCGTAGGCTGCGCCGCCATGGTAGCGACGCAACAAATTAGCTTCCGCGAGCTGATTGATGTCGCGGCGGATGGTTTGCGGTGTAACGACGAACAGCGTAGCCATTTCCTCGATGCTGACATAGCCGCGTTCGCGGACCAGTTCGAGGATTTGCTGCTGACGGGGAGGCAGATTCATGGGGCTTCCTTTGGGCTGCCGTGCAAAATTTGCCCATGATGCCGCAGGAATCTGCTCCCTACCAGTTACGAGTACTCAGCTTGGCTTATTCAGCGCCTTCATGCGGTTCCCAGTCGCGGGTGCGGCTGACGGCTTTTTTCCAGCCGGCGTAGAGTTTTTCCTTCGCGGTTTCGTCCAGGGTCGGTTCGAATTCGCGCTCGATCACAGCCTTGCCGCGCAACTCATCCAGGCTGCCCCAGAAGCCACACGCCAGACCGGCCAGGTAAGCGGCGCCCAGTGCAGTGGTTTCGCGCATTTGCGGACGCTCGACCTGAGTGCCGAGGATGTCGGCCTGAAACTGCATCAGGAAGTTGTTCGCGACTGCGCCGCCGTCCACTCGCAGGGATTTCAAGCGTTCGCCGGAATCCTGTTGCATGGCGTCCAGAACGTCGCGGGTCTGATAGGCAATCGACTCCAGGGCTGCACGAATGATGTGATCCACGCGTACGCCGCGAGTCAGGCCAAACAATGCACCGCGGGCATACGGGTCCCAGTACGGTGCGCCCAGGCCGGTAAAGGCTGGCACCAGGTACACGCCGTTGCTGTCCTTGACCTTGTTGGCGAAGTATTCGGTGTCGTGGGCGTCGTTGATGATCTTCAGTTCGTCACGCAGCCACTGAACAGTCGAACCGCCGTTGAACACAGCACCTTCCAGCGCGTAAGCCACTTCGCCGCGCGGGCCGCAGGCGATGGTGGTCAACATGCCGTGCTTGGACTTCACCGCTTTGTCGCCGGTGTTCATCAGCAGGAAGCAGCCGGTGCCGTAGGTGTTTTTCGCCTGGCCTGGCTCAACGCACATCTGGCCGAAAAGGGCTGCTTGCTGGTCACCCGCGATACCGCCGATGGCGATGCCGCTTTTGGTGTGGCCGTAGATTTCGGACGAGGATTTAACTTCCGGCAGCATCTCGCGCGGAATATCCAGCACCTCCAGCATCTTCGCGTCCCACTCCAGCGTGTGGATGTTGAAGAGCATGGTGCGCGAGGCGTTGGTGTAGTCGGTGACGTGCACTTTGCCGCCGGTAAATTTCCAGATCAGCCAGCTGTCGATGGTGCCGAACAACAGCTCGCCTTTGCGCGCACGTTCGCGGCTGCCTTCGACGTTGTCGAGGATCCACTTGAGCTTGGTGCCAGAGAAGTACGGGTCGGTGACCAGGCCGGTGGTGTCGCTGATGTATTGCTCATGGCCGTCGCGCTTGAGCTGCTGGCAGATCTCGGTGCTGCGGCGGCACTGCCAGACGATCGCGTTGTAGATCGGGCGGCCGGTGGTCTTGTCCCAGACCACGGTGGTTTCGCGCTGGTTGGTGATGCCGATGGCGGCGACCTGGTCGTGATGCAGGCCGGCTTGAGCCAGGGCCTCGACCATCACGGCGCTTTGGGTCGCGAAGATTTCCATCGGGTCGTGTTCGACCCAACCGGCTTGCGGGTAATGCTGTGCGAATTCGCGTTGGGCGGTGCAGACCACGTTCGCATCGCGGTCGAAAATGATCGCGCGGGAGCTGGTCGTACCCTGATCGAGGGCAATGATGTAGTTCTTATTCTGAGTGTCGGTCATGTCGATTGCCTTGGACGAAAAAAGGGAGTGAGGTCCGGCGCGTGATCTGATGGGCAGGATCACACGCCAACGGTATCAAGAAGTTCTTGGTTTGCCGTCAATGGCCGGTGCAGCGTCCTGTGTAGCAGTCAGGGCGCTGGGCAGATGACGGGCAATCAGCCCGCGATAAGCTGCAGCACCGAGGCAGGCACCGACAATCGGTGCAAAAATCGGAATCAGGAAATACGGGATATCGCGCCCGCCGGTGAAGGAAATTTCACCCCAGCCAGCGAAGAAAGTCATCAGTTTAGGACCGAAGTCGCGCGCCGGGTTCATCGCAAAACCGGTCAGCGGCCCCATTGAACTGCCAATCACGGCAATCAGCAGGCCGATCAGCAGCGGAGCGAGCGGACCCTTTGGCAAGCCATTGTTGTCGTCGGTCAGGGACATGATCACGCCCATCAGGATGGCGGTGATGATCACCTCAACCAGGAAGGCTTGTGCCGTGGTCAGGGCCGGGTTGGGGAAGGTGGAGAACACCGACGCCAATTCGAGGCTGGCCTGAGTACCACGAACCATATGGTGAGTTTGTTCGTAATCGAAGAATAAGTTGCTGTACAGCGTGTAAACCAACAACGCTCCACAGAAGGCACCAGCGATCTGGGCGAGAATATAGAACGGCAGTTTGCGCTTTTCGAAGTCAGCGAAAATGCTCAGGGCAATGCTGACGGCGGGATTGAGATGAGCCCCGGAAACGCCGGCGGTCAAGTAGATCGCCATGCTCACGCCGACCCCCCAGATGATGCTGATTTCCCAAAGGCCGAAGCTGGCACCCGCGACCTTGAGCGCGGCAACACAACCTGTACCAAAAAATATCAGCAGCGCAGTGCCCAAAAATTCGGCCATGCATTGGCTTGAGAGCGACGGTTGTTGTAAAGCAGTTGTCATTGAAAACCTCGTTTTTGTTGTTGTCTGGCGCTTTTTCCTCAGGGACAAAGCGCGATTTTCACCGAGGCAGGATCCCCATCCTGTTCTCGGCCTACTGCTGGGTGCTGCGATAGGAACATTCGTACAGTATTCAGATTCGAAAAAATATAGACAAGAAACGCTGCTGTCAAAGGTCGAAAGTGAACCGTCAGTCACAATCGAACTATTAGTCACATGAATGACCGCATCGTTCACGCGTCAGGCTGAAGGTGGACGAACGGCATAAGGCGCCGCCAAGCCTTTGAAATAGCGCCGCAATAGAGCCATTTGTCGATCAATGGCCTAGAATCCAGCGCAGTATTTTTCTTCTGCCGCCAAGCCTGGAGCTGTCATGACCCCCGCATTGGATTTGTTGAAAAAAGTTCGTGCCGAACATCGCGTGCACAGTTACGAACATGATCCGAAGGCAGCGTCCTACGGGCTGGAGGCCGCGGAGAAGCTGGGACTGGATCCGGCGCAGGTGTTCAAGACCTTGCTGGCGGCCAGCGAAAAAGGTGAATTGTTGGTGGCCGTGGTGCCGGTCGTCGGAAGTCTGGACTTGAAAGGCCTGGCGCATGCTGCGGGCGTGAAAAAAGTCGAAATGGCCGATCCTGCCGCTGCGCAACGATCCACCGGCTACCTGTTGGGCGGGATCAGCCCGCTGGGACAGAAAAAGCGCTTGCGCACCTTTATCGATAATTCGGCTCAGCCCTTTGCCAGCATTTTTGTCAGCGCGGGGCGGCGTGGGCTGGAAGTCGAATTGGCACCCGCGGTGCTGGCCGAACATACCCAAGCGAAATTCGCTGATATCGGCCGCGCCTGACGAGGGCTCCCGGTCTGGCGCTGTATGGTGGAAATGTAAAGACTCTGTTACTGGTGCCGGGTTGCCGGGAGCTTCATGCTCCGTGACCTGACAAAGGGAGAAGGTTATGCAGCTTGAGTTTCATCAGGTCGATGCGTTCAGTGATCGGCCGTTCAGTGGCAACCCGGCGATGGTCTATCGCCTCGATGCCTGGCTTGCCGATGAGTTGATGCAGAAGATCGCCGCCGAGCACAACCTCGCCGAAACTGCTTTCGTGGTGCGCGAAGGGCAGGGCTGGCGCATCCGCTGGTTTACCCCGACCACCGAAGTGCCATTGTGCGGTCATGCGACCCTGGCCAGCGCTTATGTTCTGTTTGAAATCTATAAAGAGCCGGTCGAGCGGCTGGACTTTATCTGCAAGTCCGGCCCGCTAAGCGTGAGTCGTGAGGGTGAGCGCTTGTGGCTGGATTTCCCGGCGCTCATTCCGTCGGAAGTGGGCGTGACCCTGGATGTCGAGCGCGCGCTGGGTGTGGAAGCGGTTGATGTGCTGGGGGCTAACGAGTTGTTCGTGGTGCTGGAATCCGAGCAGGCGGTGCTCGAATGTCAGCCGGACATGGCGGCATTGGCGAAACTGCCGTGGCCAGGAGCAATTGTCACAGCCAGGGGCAGCCAGCATGATTTTGTTTCCCGCTACTTCGCACCGGCGATCGGCATCAACGAAGACCCGGTGACGGGTTCCACCCATTGCAGCCTGATTCCGTACTGGTCGAAACGTTTGGGCAAGTCAAGCCTGACGGCTTGCCAGCGCTCAGCTCGAGGCGGGGAGTTGTTCTGTCGGCTGGAAGGGGATCGGGTGAAAATCGGCGGGAATGCGACGCTCGTTGCAAGCGGCACGCTAATGCTCAGTTAAACGAACACCCAATGTGGGAGCAAGCTAGCTCCCACATTTTATTGCGTGTGCTTAGTGGGCGCTGCTATAGCGGCGGACACCGGATTCTACGACCGGAATCTGCGCCGCCGTACTGCCCGACGCCTGAAACAGCACCAGGTGTTCAGCCGCGACACGAATGCCGACCTCTGAACCCACCTGATGATCGGCATGGCTTGGGAAAATCGATTCCAGCTGCGCGCCGGTCGGCAACTGCAAGCGATACAACGTGGACGCACCCTGGAAAGACTTGCCGACAATCCGCGCCTTCAACGTGCTGTCTGGTGCATAAACGATATCGTCCGGACGCAGCAATACATCCACCGCACCGCCAACCGGCCAGGTGTAGGCACGATTACCGCGTAACTCACCCAGTTCGGTCTGCACCGACTCGGGGCTGCTCAGCTGACCGCGGATGAAATAACCCTGGCCAATGAAGCTGGCCACAAACGGCGTCAGCGGTTCGTGATACAGGTTGTAAGGCGTGTCCCACTGCTCCAGGCGACCCTCCTTGAAAACCCCCACGTGGTCACTCACCGCGAAGGCCTCTTCCTGGTCGTGGGTCACCAGAATCGCGCTGGTGCCACGGGCCTTGAGGATATCGCGCACCTCATGGCTGAGCTTGCGTCGCAGCTCGCCATCAAGGTTGGAAAAGGGTTCGTCGAGCAGCAGCAGTTGAGGTTCCGGCGCCAACGCGCGGGCCAGTGCGACGCGCTGCTGTTGACCACCGGACAGCTCATGCGGGAAGCGTTTGCCGAGGTTTTTCAGGTTGACCAGTTCCAGCAACTCTTCGGTGACGCGATCCTTTTGCGGATGCTTGCGGATCCCGAAGGCGATGTTCTCGGCCACGCTCAAGTGCGGAAACAGTGCGTAATCCTGGAACACCATGCCGATCCGGCGTTTCTCCGGAGCAAGGGTGAAACCGGCGCGGGAGATGGTCTCGCCCGCCAACTGGATTTCACCTTCGTGTACCGGTTCGAAACCGGCAATCGCCCGCAGCGTGGTGGTTTTGCCGCAACCCGAAGAGCCCAGCAGGCAACCGATGTCGCCGGCATTCAAATGCAGGTTGAGGTTCTGCACGACGCGCTGGTCTTGGTAGCCGCAGGCGAGGTTGCGCAGGTTCAGCAGTAATGGATGGCTCATGCGTGGTGGTACGCCGGTTCGACGAGAAACTCGAGCAGGGCCTTTTGTGCGTGAAGACGGTTTTCGGCTTGATCCCATGCGACGGAGCGCGGGTCATCGAGCAGGTCGACGCTGATTTCCTCGCCACGGTGGGCCGGCAGGCAGTGCATGAACAGCACGTCCGGTGCGGCCAGGTCGAGCAGGGCGCGGTTGACCTGGAATGGCGCGAACAGCTTCAGGCGCTTGGCGGTTTCCTCTTCCTGGCCCATGGAGGTCCAGACGTCGGTGCTGACCAGGTGGGCGCCGCGTACGGCCTCCTTCGGATCACGGACGATGGTGACCCGATCGCCGGCCTTGGCCACGAATTCAGGGTTGGGTTCAAAGCCTTCCGGGCACGCGACGCGCAACTGGAAGTCGAACTGGATCGCCGCTTCTATATAGCTGTTGCACATGTTGTTGCCGTCGCCGATCCAGGCCACGGTTTTGCCCTGGATCGAGCCGCGGTGTTCGAGGAACGTCTGCATGTCGGCCAGCAACTGGCACGGGTGCAGGTCATCGGACAGGCCGTTGATCAGCGGGACGCGCGAATTGGCGGCGAACTCAGTCAGTGTGCTGTGGGAAAACGTACGGATCATCACCGCATCGAGCATGCTCGACATGACAATGGCGGCGTCGCCGATCGGCTCGCCACGGCCCAGTTGGGTGTCGCGCGGCGACAGGAAGATCGCCTGGCCACCGAGCTGGATCATGCCGGCTTCGAACGAAATACGGGTGCGGGTCGAGGACTTCTCGAAAATCATCCCGAGCACGCGGTTTTTCAGAGGCTCGAACAGTACGCCGCGGTTACGCAGGTCTTTGAGCTCAACGCCTCGACGGATCACGCTGACCAGCTCTTCGGGCGTGCAATCCATCAGGGAGAGAAAGTGCCTTGCGCTCATCATTGACTACCTTTTTGCAACAGACCGCAGATACTCAAAGCCTTGTTTAACTGAAAAACGGGCGAGACCTGCGGCGTAAGCCGCACGGGGCGACGAAATAGGGGAAGGCGCGATCTTATAATTAAATGTCGCGTCTTACCAATAGGGCTACGGTTTTTAGGGGATTTCAGAGGGGCTACGGGATGACCGCAGTAGCGCTTTTGAAGCCTGTTTCCTGACAGCAGCCTGTCATTTGTACACTGGGGTCGCGGGACTTTGCAATCAAACGGGGCGGGGAAGGCGTAGCAACGGTCGGTTTCTGACCTGTCATTCGAAACATTTGTACTCAGGATGGCGGGGTGTGTCTGGTCTGAAACATTTGCTAATGCAAAGTGGCGGGTTATAACTAACGTACGAACGACGCAGGAAGCCTTCGGAATGGAATCGAAAGAACGACAGTTAATGGAATTACTCGGCCTCACGGCTCGCTCGTTGACCCATCTCACCGCGTCCATGACCTCGATGTCCTTCGAGTTGATGCGCAGTGAAGACGACGTGACCAAGGCCGCCGGCCGGCGGATGATCGACCGCATGGCAACCATCAGCACCGGGCTCGACGAGCACTGGCGACTGATCGGCGAACTCACCGGTGTTCATGTCGCTCAAGAGCAGATCGAAACCATCCAGGAGATCCAGTTGCAGGCGCCGCCGAGGCTGCCGCCGAACTGATCCCCAGCGGTCATCGGCTGGCCTGATGGCCGCCGATTCACAAGACGAACGTCGCTGGCGCAGCAGTGGATCAGGCGCCATAGTTTTGTTCCCGCGGCCGATATCGCCCGCCCAGAACAAGACAGAGACTGGCCATGACCAAGACTCTCCATCACCGTGCGTGCCACTTGTGCGAAGCCATCTGCGGCCTGACCATCGAAACCACCGAGGCCGACGGCGCGGTGCAGATCACGTCGATCAAGGGTGACGCTCAGGATACATTCAGCCGCGGACACATCTGCCCCAAGGCCGTCGCCCTGCAAGATATTCAGAACGATCCGGATCGTCTGCGTCAGCCGATGCTGCGGGTCGGCAGTGAATGGCAACCTATCGAGTGGGAAGACGCCTTCAGCCTTGTAGCCGAACGTCTGGCGGCGATTCAGGAGCGTCATGGGCAAAACGCGGTGGCGGTCTATCAAGGCAACCCCAGCGTGCACAACTATGGGCTGATGACCCACAGCAATTACTTTCTCGGCCTGTTGAAAACCCGCAACCGGTTTTCCGCGACCTCGGTCGATCAGTTGCCCCATCACCTGACCAGCCATTTGATGTACGGCCACGGTTTGCTGTTGCCGATCCCGGACATCGATCAGACCGATTTCATGCTGATCCTCGGCGGCAATCCGCTGGCCTCCAACGGCAGCATCATGACCGTGCCGGATGTGGAGAAGCGCTTGAAGGCCATTCAGGCCCGCGGCGGCAAAGTGGTGGTGGTCGATCCGCGCCGCAGCGAAACCGCGGCGATTGCCGACCAGCATCTGTTCGTGCGCCCCGGTGGCGATGCGGCGTTGTTGTTCGGACTGCTCAATACCCTGTTCGCTGAAGGCCTGACCCGCGACAGTCATTTGCCGGTGGACGGTCTGGATGAGGTGCGGGAAGCCGTCGCGAACTTCACCGCCGAAGCCATGAGCCCGCTGTGCGCGGTGCCCGCCGAACAGATCCGCCAACTGGCGCGGGACTTTGCGGCGGCGCCGACGGCGGTCTGTTACGGCCGCATGGGTGTCTCGACCCAGGCGTTCGGTACCTTGTGTCATTGGGTTGTGCAACTGATCAACCTGGTCACCGGTAATCTCGATCGCGTGGGAGGGGCGTTGTGCACCGAGCCCGCAGTGGACCTGGTGGCGTCCACCTCAGGTGGGCATTTCAATCTGTGGCAGAGCCGGGTCTCCGGGCGTCCTGAATATGGTGGAGAACTGCCGGTCTCGGCGCTGGCCGAAGAGATGCTTACCGAAGGGGAAGGGCAGGTCCGCGCGCTGATTACCGTGGCGGGTAATCCGGTACTGTCGACGCCCAATGGCCGACAACTGGAACAGGCCCTGGACGGTTTGGAGTTCATGGTCAGCATCGACCTGTACATCAATGAAACCACGCGCTATGCCGACCTGATCCTGCCGTCCACATCGGCCCTGGAAAACGATCACTACGACACCACATTCAACATGTTCGCGGTGCGTAACGTCACTCGGTTCAACCGCGCAATCCTGGGCAAGCCCGAAGGTGCGTTGCATGACTGGGAGATTTTCGTGGGGCTGGCCAAGGCCTTTGCTGCGAAGACCGGCAAGGAACTGAAACCGACGATCCCGCCAGCGCAGATGATCGACCGTGGCTTGCGGATGGGGTTGTATGGCGATGCCTCGGAACAGAAATTGTCGCTGGCGACCTTGTTCGATCACCCGCATGGTGTCGATCTCGGGGCGCTGAAATCCAATCTGGCGCCACGCCTGAAAACCGCCAACCAGCGCGTCCAGGCTGCGCCACCAGTGATCCTTGCCGACCTGGCGCGCTTTGCAGCCTTGCAAGCACCAGTGGCCGATGAGTTGCTGATGATTGGCCGCCGTCATGTTCGCAGCAACAACTCGTGGATGCACAACTATCACCGTCTGGTGAAGGGCAAACCGCGCCATCAATTGCTGATGCACCCGGATGACCTCGCCAGCCGTGGGCTCAACGACGGGCAGCGCGTGCGGGTCAGTTCGCGGGTCGGTGTGATTGAAGTTGAAGTGCTTGGCAGTCTGGATATGATGAAAGGTGTGGTCAGTCTTCCTCACGGTTGGGGCCATGCGCGGCCGGGCGTGCAGATGACCATTGCCAGTGGTCAGCCGGGCTCCAGCGCCAATGACTTGACCGACGAGTGTCAGCTCGATGAGTTGTCGGGCAATGCCGCGTTGAACGGTGTGCCAGTGACCGTGGCGGCGGCTTGATCAAGTCTGTCGGGGAGACCGAGCAGGGTGCTCGGGTTTCCGTTACAATGCGCCACCGTGCCGACCCCTGAGTCGGAAAGTTCAGCCGAGGTGCTCCATGGATATCATCGAAACGATTAAAGAGCAGATTGCTAACAACACCATTCTGCTTTACATGAAAGGTTCGCCGAATGCCCCGCAGTGTGGCTTCTCCGCGAAAGCCGCGCAGGCCGTGATGGCATGTGGTGAAAAGTTTGCGTACGTGGACATCCTGCAGAACCCGGAAATCCGCGCCAACCTGCCAAAATACGCCAACTGGCCAACCTTCCCGCAACTGTGGGTGGGCGGTGAGCTGGTCGGCGGTAGCGACATCATGACCGAGATGGCTGCTGACGGTTCGTTGCAGGCCACCATCAAGGCTGCTGTCGAAGCGGCTGCTGCCAACAAGACCGAAGCTTGATTCAGGCTCTGTAGGCAATAAAAAAGCCCCGCCTCTTTAAAAGAGCGCGGGGCTTTTTGTTATCTCGAATTTAGCGGGCGCTAACTTACTCTTCGCCCATCTGCGATTGCAGATAGTTCTCAAGACCGACTTTATCGATCAGGCCCAGTTGGGTTTCCAGCCAGTCGATATGTTCTTCTTCGGATTCAAGAATATCTTCAAGCAATTCGCGGCTACCAAAGTCGCCAACGGTTTCGCAATGAGCGATAGCCACTTTGAGATCGGCATGACCGGTGCGTTCGATACGCAGGTCGCACTCAAGCATTTCCTGGGTGTGTTCGCCGATCTGCAGCTTGCCCAGGTCCTGGACGTTCGGCAGGCCTTCAAGGAACAGGATGCGCTTGATCAGCTTGTCCGCGTGCTTCATCTCGTCGATGGATTCGTGGTATTCGTGCTTGCCGAGCTTGTTCAGGCCCCAATCTTCGTACATGCGTGCATGCAGGAAGTATTGATTGATCGCGACCAGTTCATTGGCAAGGATCTTGTTGAGATGCTGGATGACTGTAACGTCGCCTTTCATGGTGGGGTCCTGCCCTAAGTAGCTGTCTATAAGGCAGAGTTTGAGCCGCACAACTAAGAGTGTCAAACCTAAGTTATTGAAACTTAAATGAAAATTAATCGGAATAAGAATGTTTGTGTTCCGCGTCTAGAGCGTAAGCGATTGATTTTCAGACATAAAAAAACCGGACATTAAGTCCGGTTCTTTGAAATACGGTATTTACGCAGCAGTAAATTCTACAGGGTAAGGAATCGCGGCCTGGGCCGATTGCAATTTGGTCAGGGTTTCGCGAACCACTTCCTTGGCAAGGCAGGCGCATTTGCCGCATTGGCTGGCTACGCCGGTGGCCTGACGGACTTCTTTGTAGCTGCAGCAACCTTCATAGATTGCATCGCGGATTTGACCGTCGGTGACGCCAGTGCAGAGGCAGACATACATAAGTGAAAACCGTCGCTGGTTGTGACTCAATTGCGATGGATCTTAATGTTAACGAGAATGATTGTCAAAGTGCTTTCTGAAAGCTTCGCGTTATAAGCGCGGGTCACTGACGAACGGTTTCAGACCGGCAATCTGCCAGCATCGTCGCAGACGGCAATTTCACCGTGACGTTGAAAATCCGTTAAGGACAGCTCAAAAACGCCGTGTATGATGGTCGGTCCTTGCGAAGGGGGTCGTGTCACAGGGCTGTCGCCTGAGGGTGGCAGGCTGATGCGAACCCAGTTCTTCACGTTAATAGACCAGGAGATATTCAATGAGCGTACTCGTAGGCAAACAAGCCCCAGACTTCACCGTACCGGCCGTACTCGGCAATGGCGAAATCGTAGACAGCTTCACCCTGTCGTCGGCCATCAAAGGCAAATACGGTCTGGTGTTCTTCTACCCACTGGACTTCACCTTCGTTTGCCCGTCCGAGCTGATCGCTCTGGACAATCGCATGTCTGACTTCAAGGCACGCAACGTTGAAGTGATCGCCGTTTCGATCGACTCGCACTTCACCCACAACGCCTGGCGCAACACCCCGGTGAACAATGGCGGTATCGGCCAGGTTCGCTACACCATGGCTGCCGACATCAAGCAGGAAGTCATGAAGGCCTACGACGTTCAATCCGCTGACGGCGTTGCATTCCGTGGCGCGTTCCTGATCGACGACAAAGGCGTTGTCCGCTCGCAGATCATCAACGACCTGCCGCTGGGCCGTAACATGGAAGAGCTGATTCGTCTGGTCGACGCTCTGCAATTCCACGAAGAGCACGGCGAAGTTTGCCCTGCCAACTGGAAAAAAGGCGACAAGGGCATGAACGCTTCTCCAGAAGGCGTTGCTGCTTACCTGACCGAGCACGCTGCGGCGCTGTAAGCCCAAGCGTCAGGCATAAAAAAACCGGCCTCAGTGGCCGGTTTTTTTATGCGCGGGATTAATCAGCGACAGATCAGTCGTTGAAATCTTCCCAGCCGCCCATTTGTTTCCAGCGATTGACGATGCCGCAGAACAGCTCTGCCGTCTTCTCGGTGTCATAACGAGCCGAGTGGGCCTCACGACCGTCGAAGTCGATATCGGCGGCCTGACAGGCCTTGGCCAGTACGGTCTGGCCGTAAGCCAGACCGGCCAGGGTTGCCGTATCGAAGCTCGAGAACGGATGGAACGGGTTGCGTTTCATGTCCAGGCGCGCGACAGCGGCGTTAAGAAAGCCCAGATCGAAGCTGCTGTTGTGCCCGACCAGAATTGCCCGTTTGCAACCGTTGGCTTTCAGGGCCTTGCGGATGCCGCGGAAGATGTCGGTCAGCGCTGCTTCTTCACTCACTGCCATGCGCAGCGGGTGATCGAGTTTGATCCCGGTGAATTCCAGAGCGGCCGCTTCGATGTTCGCGCCTTCAAAAGGCTCTACACGAAAGAAGTAGGTGTGATCGGGGTACACAAACCCTTTTTCGTCCATGCCGATGGTAGTTGCGGCAATTTCCAGCAAGGCGTCAGTGGCAGAGTTGAAACCACCGGTTTCAACGTCGACAACGACTGGCAGGTATCCACGGAAGCGCTCAGCCATCGGGTGGCGTGAACCACCTCCGCCGCCTTGACCGTCCTGTTCGTCGTCGAAATGGTCTTCACTCACGCGTGTTCCTCCAGCAGGCGCCAGCGCAGTTTTTCACCGGCGCGCAGCGGGATTACAGTCAGCTCGCCAAATGGCAGGCTGGTTGGGGCGGTCCACTCTTCGCGGACCAGGGTGATGCGATCGGTGTTCACCGGCAGGCCGTAGAAACGCGGGCCGTTGAGGCTGGCGAAGGCTTCGAGCTTGTCCAGCGCGTTGCGCTGTTCGAAGGCTTCGGCATACATCTCGATCGCTGCATAAGCGGTGTAGCAACCGGCACAGCCGCAAGCGGCTTCTTTGGCGTGCTGGGCGTGAGGCGCCGAGTCGGTGCCCAGGAAGAACTTGTCGCTGCCGCTGGTGGCGGCGTCGAGCAGGGCTTCCTGATGGGTGTTGCGCTTGAGGATCGGCAGGCAATAGAAGTGCGGCCGAATCCCGCCCACCAACATGTGGTTGCGGTTGTACAGCAGATGATGCGCGGTGATGGTCGCGCCAACGTTGGCCGAAGCCTCGTTGACGAACTGCACGGCATCAGCGGTGGTGATGTGTTCGAACACCACTTTGAGCGTCGGGAAGCGCTCGACCACACGACGCATGTGCTCATCGATAAAGATTTTTTCGCGATCGAACACGTCGACATCGCCACGGGTGACTTCACCGTGAACCAGCAAGGGCATCCCGACTTCGGCCATGGCCTCAAGCGCAGGGAAAATCTTGTCGATGCTGGTGACGCCAGAGTCCGAGTTGGTGGTCGCGCCGGCCGGGTACAGCTTGGCGGCGTGAATGAAGCCGCTGGCCTTGGCCTCGCGAATTTCTTCGGGCTGGGTGCGGTCGGTCAGGTACAGCACCATCAACGGTTCGAAGCGGCTGCCAGCCGGGCGTGCAGCGAGAATCCGCTGGCGATAGCCGTCGGCTTCAGCGGTGTTACGCACCGGAGGTACCAGGTTGGGCATGATGATGGCGCGACCAAAGGTGCGCGCGACATCCGCGACTGTATTGGGCAACACAGCACCATCGCGAAGATGAATATGCCAGTCGTCGGGACGCAGCAGGGTCAGGCGGTCGGACATGAGGGGATTCCAGGCGGGTCAAACTGAGGGGAATGCTACCGGAAAAGACTCTTCCAGGCACTCGCTATCAAGTTTTGCAGCAAGCTTCCGATATCCAACAGGTATGCCGTAAACATCTGTGTGTCGGTCTTTTTGTTGTAGAAGCCAGTGGAGCCTCCCGTGCGCCAGCGTTATTTAGCCTTGCTCAGCGTGTTTGCCAGCCTTCCTGCGATGGCGCTCACTTTCCAGACCCGTCTGGAGAGCATCGAGTGGAAGGTCGAAGGGGACAAGTTCGAGTGCCGCCTGAGTCAACCGATCACCGATTTTGGTTCGGGTGAGTTCGTGCGCCGCGCTGGTGAGCAAGCGACGTTTCGTCTGAAGGCCTACAACGCGATGATCGGCGGCGGTTCGGCCACCTTGCTGGCGGCGGCTGCACCGTGGCAGCCGGGGCGTGGTGACATCAACCTCGGTTCTGTGCGGATCGGCAGCGGCAATGTGTTGTTCAACAGTTCGCAAGTTCAGGCCGGCCGCTTGATCAGTGGCCTGATGGATGGCCGCAGTCCGGTCGTTCGACATTACTCTGGCGATGGCCGGGTGTCGGAAGTGCGCCTGTTGCCGGTCAAGTTCAGCCAGGCCTTCAACGACTATCAGGGCTGCGTGGCGAAGCTGCTGCCGAAGAATTTCGAGCAGGTTAAACAATCGCAGATCGGCTTCCCCGGCGAAGGCATCGATCTCGACGCGCAGGCCAAGGCTCAATTGCAAGTGATGCTGGAATTCATGAAGGCCGACCCGACGGTCAACCACATCGAACTCGATGGCCACTCCGACAACAGCGGCAACCGCCTGACCAATCGTGATCTGTCGCGGCGTCGGGCTTTGGCCGTCATGGAGTTCTTCAAGGCCAACGGCATTCAGGAATCGCAGATCACCGTGCGCTTTCACGGCGAGCGTTACCCATTGGCGCCCAATACCAATTCCGCCAACCGGGCGAAGAACCGTCGGGTCAATGTGCACCTCGCGCGCGTTGCGCCCACCGAAACGCCAGCCCCTCAGGCCACTGTATCGGCGAGGGCCGCGTCGACCTCCTGAACCCGCTGTTATCGTCGCTCACTCGACATAATCTGTCGCTTCGTCGTCATAAGCTGTCGCGCCTCTGTAAATTATCCTGCATGAGCGGTAGACTTGACGGCTTTCCGTAGAACCCCGTGGAGTGATGGCATGGCGGACGTAAACAAGGTCGTTCTGGCGTATTCCGGCGGCCTGGACACTTCGGTGATCCTCAAGTGGCTGCAGGATACTTATAACTGTGAAGTCGTGACCTTCACCGCTGACCTGGGTCAGGGCGAAGAGGTCGAACCTGCACGCGCCAAGGCACAGGCCATGGGCGTGAAAGAGATCTACATCGACGACTTGCGCGAAGAATTCGTGCGCGATTTCGTTTTCCCGATGTTCCGCGCCAACACCGTTTACGAAGGCGAGTACCTGCTGGGTACTTCCATCGCTCGTCCGTTGATCGCCAAGCGCTTGATCGAAATCGCCAACGAAACCGGTGCTGACGCCATTTCCCACGGCGCTACCGGCAAGGGCAACGACCAGGTTCGTTTCGAGCTGGGCGCCTACGCCTTGAAGCCAGGCGTGAAAGTGATCGCTCCGTGGCGCGAATGGGATCTGCTCTCCCGTGAAAAGCTGATGGATTATGCTGAAAAGCACAACATCCCGATCGAGCGTCACGGCAAGAAAAAATCCCCGTACTCGATGGATGCCAACCTGCTGCACATCTCCTATGAAGGCGGCGTGCTGGAAGACACCTGGACCGAGCACGAAGAAGACATGTGGAAATGGACCGTCTCCCCGGAGAAGGCTCCAGATAAAGCGCAATACCTGGAACTGACCTACCGCAACGGCGATATCGTCGCACTGGACGGCGTCGAAATGACCCCGGCTACCGTGCTGGCGACCCTGAACCGTATCGGTGGCGAACACGGTATCGGCCGTCTCGACATCGTCGAGAACCGTTACGTGGGCATGAAGTCCCGTGGCTGCTACGAAACCCCAGGCGGCACCATCATGCTGCGCGCTCACCGTGCGATCGAATCGATCACCCTGGACCGCGAAGTGGCTCACCTCAAAGACGAGCTGATGCCTAAATACGCCAGCCTGATCTATACCGGTTACTGGTGGAGCCCTGAGCGTCTGATGCTGCAACAGATGATCGATGCATCCCAGGCCCACGTGAACGGCGTTGTGCGCCTGAAGCTGTACAAGGGCAACGTGATCGTCACCGGTCGCAAGTCCGACGAATCGTTGTTCGATGCCAACATCGCGACCTTCGAAGAAGATGGCGGCGCCTACAACCAGGCCGACGCGGCGGGCTTCATCAAGCTCAACGCCTTGCGCATGCGTATTGCGGCGAACAAAGGCCGGAAGCTTTTCTGAGATCTTTGACGCCGTAGTGGAACGACCGTAGTAGAACGACGTTAGTAGAGTTGTGGCCTTGTCGGTGACAAGGCCACAATTTTGAATAGGGGGGAGTTTTCCTGCCGGACATCGTTTTGTCAGCGCTCTTTTTGTATCTGCAATACCTTCCTTCTGTTTCCTCTCTCTGAATGCTCTTCAAGCGTTACCTGCTGCGTGTCAGGTAAAAAGAGTGATCAAGAATCGTCAGACCTTGTGAATTCAAATTGTAAGCAATGCAAAGCGTTGGTCCGCTGCGATTCTTTGCCTGTTTTGGTTGCTTGCTCGCGCTCTCCTTCAGTAATGCCTCCGAATCGGTACAGGTGAGAAATACGATCACTTTTGCCGGGCTTCCCTGCGGGTGTCGGTTTTTTTCAATCCAGGCACCGAATTCCATTTTCTTGTTTAGCCACCGCGCATCGACGATGTGCAGGTTTTTTAGCGGCTCGGTCAGGCAAACGTGCTGTAGAGCCGAGAGGCCCGTCTGAATACCGATCCGGAGGGGAGGGGCCTTCAGGTTATCGGGCCGCTGACCGCGTTCAGCGTTTTCCATCACTTTTATAAAATGCTTTCCCTTGCCGAAATCGGATGGCGCGTACAGCGACCGGTAGTTGAAGTTGAGTGTGGCGAAGAAAAGAAAAAGCAAATAAAAAGGGAAACTGATCAGGAACCAGACATAAAGCTCCCGCTCCTTATTGTCGAGAAAGGGCAGTGAGACGGCGGCTGATGTTTCAGAAATAGCAGCAAATATTGCAATAACGGTCATGGGGTTGAAGATTTTTTTCTTTAGTTTGATCATGTTTTTTGCTCATTGGAATATTGTCTTATCTCGGTGGTTGATGTTTTTGGTTTTCATTTTAATAACTAAGTGGTCGGTGTTTATGTTGCTGTAGTTTTCCTTTTAAGTTGTTGAATAAGAAAGTTTGATAGTAACGGTATTGAGCGTGCGGCGGGTACCTCTGTTGTTGGGTTTTAGGGGGTGTTGGGTTGAGTTTTTTATTGAAGTGTTGCCTGGTGTGATTTTTTATTACATTCTTGATGCATGGTGTTTGTTGCGTGGAGTTTTAAGTGGTAAATATCGGTTACTTATAAGGGTAGCTCAATAGTCGGTATTCGTTGGAACGTCTTGCGACGAACCCTGTTATTTGGTTTTCTGGTTGTAAATGGAAACAAAAAAATTGCGGATAATCGAAATGTTTTCAGGTTGATAACATTTTTACCCTCACGGTGTTTTTGGGGATTTTGTAAGATTATTCTTTAATGTCTGTAGGGAATGTCTCTCGGTGTGGGTGGCCGAGGGGGGCGGCATGCCATGGGTGAAACGACTAGGCTATCGTGCGGGCTCTAAAAATTCGAACAGCGAAAATTGGACTTGCCCATGAATAAAGTGCTGATCGTGGATGATCACCCCGTCATTCGTCTTGCGGTACGTATGCTAATGGAGCGTCACGGCTATGAAGTTATTGCAGAGACAGATAATGGCGTGGATGCGTTGCAACTTGCCCGTGAGCATATGCCGGATATTGTCATCCTGGATATTGGAATACCGAAACTTGATGGCCTGGAAGTCATTGCGCGTCTGACATCGACAGCAATGCCCATGAAAGTACTGATATTAACTTCCCAGGCGCCTGGGCATTTTTCCATGCGTTGCATGCAATCCGGTGCCGCAGGGTATGTCTGCAAACAACAGGATCTCACTGAGTTGCTCAGTGCAATAAAGGCAGTATTGTCAGGCTACAGTTACTTCCCGAATCAAGCCTTGCATACCGTACGTTCCAGTTTGGGAAACGCCAGTGAAGCCGATATGGTGGATCGACTGTCGGGGCGGGAGATGATGGTCTTGCAACAATTGGCCCGAGGCAAGACCAACAAGGAGATCGCGGATGGAATGTTTCTCAGCAACAAGACCGTTAGTACTTACAAGACTCGTCTGTTGTTGAAGCTCAATGCTCGCTCCTTGGTCGACCTGATCGAATTGGCTCAACGCAATGGTCTGGTGTGACTGTCTCAGCGTTTGACAAGGCGCGATGAGCGGGGGGGGTCAGGGGTCGGCACTTAGTAAAAAGCCTCCGTTTCGGGAGGCTTTTAGGTGTCATAGATCAAAGTCGTAATCGGCCAATTGCTTTTGCAGTCGGCGCTCCTCCAGCAGATTATCGATGGTACGACGCTTGCTCAGGTTGGTCTTCGCCACTTCAACCACCGGTTCAGCATCATCTGTCTCAACAGGGGTGAAGTCGTCTTCTACGTCCAATTGCTCTTTGCCAGTGCTCATAGCGTTACTCCAGGCTAAGACTGCCTTTGGCGCTCCTTATATCGATAATCTCCCGGCGGGTAAAAAAGATTTTTTCAATCGGTAAATCGAAAATCTTAATAGCGCCTCAATCGTCCGATGTCTTGTGCTTGTATTCGCACAAGTCTTCGATCCGGCAACTGCCGCAGCGAGGCTTGCGGGCAAGGCAAACGTAGCGTCCGTGAAGGATCAGCCAGTGATGGGAGTCGAGCAGATATTCCTTCGGCACGAACTTCATGAGTTTTTGCTCAACCTCGACCACATTTTTGCCTGGCGCTATGCCGGTACGATTGCTGACCCGGAAAATATGCGTGTCCACGGCCATGGTCAGCTGGCGGAATGCGGTGTTGAGCACCACGTTGGCTGTCTTGCGGCCGACGCCGGGTAACGCTTCCAGTTCTTCACGGGTTTGCGGCACTTCGCCTCCATGACGTTCCATCAGCAAGCGACAGGTCTCGATCACGTTTTTCGCTTTGCTGTTAAACAGGCCGATGGTCTTGATGTATTCCGACAGTCCTTCGACACCCAAGGCATAAATGGCCGCCGGTGTATTGGCCACCGGGTAGAGCTTGGCGGTGGCCTTGTTGACACCGACATCGGTCGACTGCGCCGAGAGAATCACGGAGATCAGTAATTCGAACGGCGAGGAGTAGGCCAGCTCGGTCTTCGGTTCCGGGTTGTCTTCGTGAAACCGGCGAAAAATTTCCAGACGTTTTGCGGCATTCATGGGCAGTGCGTTTCCTCGAAGGCGGTCAGTGAGAGTGCGTCGAGCGGGTCCAGGCCTGACGTGCGGCGATCAGCAATCCCAGCAGAATGAATCCACCAGGGGCCAGGGTGGCCAGGCGCAAGCCACCGTCGGCGGTCAGTACCCAGCCTTGCCAGTCCGCTTGCGCAGTGCCAGCCAGCCATGGCAGATGGCTGCCGAATGTTCCGTTGCCGATGAATTCGCGCAACACGCCAAGGCCCGCCATCAACGCGCCGAACAGGCCGCACAGGCGCAGGCGATCACGACCGGGGCTCTGGAAAAAATCGGTGTGTTCCAGCACAACGCATTGCAAGGCGATCAATCCTGCATAGAACCCCACATGCTGGTGCCATTGCAGCGACCAGACTTTTGCGGCGAGCTCCGCGCAGCTGGTCAGCGTGGCCGCCAGCAGGACGCTGGCAAGCAGATGTGTCGTCGGGACAAGTCGGGATCGCAACGCGCCCATGCTCACGCCAAAGGCACTGATCACCACGATGAACATCAGCCACAAGCCCAGAGCGGACACCAATGAATCCGTGGCGCCGATCAGCGGCGCAAGCATCAGTGAGTTCTGCAGCGTCGATGACTTATTCATGAGCGCTGCTCCCGATCAACTGTTGCTGGTGTTCGTCGAAGTAGCGCAACGCGTCATGGATGGCGTTGATGACCGCTCTCGAAGTAATGGTCGCGCCCGCCATTTGATCGAATTGCCCCTGGTCCTTTTTCAAGGCCCAGCCATTGTCGGCAGGTTCGGTCCGGGACTTTCCGGAAAAAGCCTGAAGCCAGGCATTGGGCCAGTCAGCGAGTCGACCGCCCAGCCCCGGCGTCTCTGATTGCTTGAGCGTTTTGACGCCCAGCACCTTGCCGTTGGCGCCGATGGCGATCAGCAATTCGATGGAACCCTCGTAACCCAGGGTTTGGCTGCGCAGTAACACGGCACTGGGTTGGCCAGTCTTGGTCGCCTGGTAGCCACCTAGCAACGTGCTGCTGGCCAGCCCAGTATTTTCGAGCGCGAGTGGCTGTTCCAGCGGCTGATTGTCGTAGCTTTCAGCCGGGAGCAGGTCCAGTAGGTTACGACTGTCGATCAGGCGCTGTTCGGCCGCAATGCGCGGCGCGCTGGTGTGCTGCACGAGGTAAGTCGCGCCAATCCCGAGGCCTGCCAGCACCACCAGGATCGCAACGCTCGACGCTCGGCTCATGGCGTACCCCGTTCCAGTCTGGAGGCGGCAAACCGCTCCAGCGCGGGCACACAGAGGTTCATTAACAGTACGGCGAAGGCGACGCCGTCCGGATAACCACCCCAGGTACGAATCAGGTACGTCAGCAACCCGACGCCCGCGCCGAACAACAATCGCGCGCTGGGGCTTTTTGCGCCGGACACCGGTTCCGTGACGATGAAGAATGCCCCCAGCATGCTCGCGCCAGTGAGCAGATGAAACAGCGGCGAACCATGGGAGTCGGAGCCCGAGCCGTTCCAGCACAGCAGGCTGATGATGAATAGGCTGGCGAGCATGCCGACTGGCGCATGCCAGCTGAACACCCGTCGTTGCAGCAGAAACGCGCCGCCCGCCAGAAAGGCCAGGTTGACCCACTCCATGCCTCGGCCGCCGAAGTGGCCGAACGCCGGGTTGGCTGCAAACAGTTCGTCCATGGTCAGGCTTTTGTTGATCCGCAGGCTGTCCAGCGCCGTGGCCTGGACCCAGGCGTCTGGCGTCTGCCCGAGGCTGAACCCGAACACCTGCTGCAAGCCGCCGATCAGGTCCAGCCCATGGGAGGACGGCCAGTGGGTCATCTGTTGGGGGAAGGTCACCAGCACCAGGGCGAAGCCCAGCATTGCCGGGTTGAACGGGTTCTTGCCAACGCCGCCATACAGGTGTTTGCCGAACACCATCGCGAACGCCGCGGCACAGACTGTCAGCCACCACGGGCAATAAGGCGGCAAGGCCAGCGCCAACAGCGTCGCGCTGACCAGCGCACTGCCGTCGCTCAAGCTCGGCTTGAGCGCAAGCTTGCGCAAGCGCAGCACGGTCGCTTCAACGGCCAGTGCGGTAACACCCGTCAGCATCAGGTTGATCAACACGCCCCAGCCATACAGCCAGAAAAACACCAGCATCCCCGGCACGGTGGCCAGCAATACCAGCTTCATGGCTTGCTGGAGGCGTTCGTCGACCGACTCAAGGGGCGGCATAGGCATCCACCTGACGCTCGGCTTCATTCACCGCGAGTTCCAGGGCTTCGATCTGCTCAGTCGGCGCTTCGTTGGCTTGAGCTTTCTTGAGTTCGGCGCGACGCATGGCCAACTGGATCTTGGCCCGATTCAGCTGCGCATTTTTCGCCGGAACGACGGGGGCCGCGGCTGGCGGTGCAGTACTTTCCAGTTTTGCCAACGCCTGTTCGGCCGCCTCGAACTGCTGTTGCAGGACGATCAGTTGCGACTGCTGTTCGAAGGTCGGCGGATGCCCGAACGCCTTGAGTGACTTGTTCAGTTGCGCCCGACTCATCGCCAGATCGATCTTGGCTTTTTTCAGCGCCGCATCCGCATTCGCGGCCTTCTGTGCACGGACTCGCTCAAGAGCAGCCTGAACCGGATCGAGCGTCGCCACCTCGCTTTGCTGCACGGCGCGCTGGGCGCGGGCCTGACGTTCGGCGATTTTCTGTTGTTCTTCGCGATGCAAGCGAGCGTTGCGCTGTTCAAATCGGCGTCGCGCGTGATTGCGCTTGGCCGCTCGGGCGCGTTGTTCCTCAAGGCTGAACGCCAGGCCGCCAACAATCGGCAGCACCGTGTCCAGCGGCAACGGCCGCATCTCGATGCAATCCACTGGGCAGGGCGCTACGCACAGGTCGCAACCGGTGCATTCATCGACGATCACCGTGTGCATCAATTTCGCCGCGCCGACGATGGCATCCACCGGACAGGCCTGGATGCACTTGGTGCAACCAATGCACTCGGCCTCACGGATGTAGGCGATTTGCGCCGGGGCCGAACCGCGACTGACGTCCAGTTCCAGCACCGGGACTTTCAACAGCTCGGCCAGGGCGGCGATGGTTTCGCTGCCGCCCGGTGGGCATTTGTTGATCGGCTCGCCGCTGGCAATGCCCTCGGCGTACGGTTTGCATCCGGGGTGGCCGCACTTGCCGCATTGGGTCTGCGGCAAGAGGGCGTCGATGCGTTGAATCAGACTCATGTTTTGATCAGCCCGCTGAATCCGAGAAAGGCCACTGCAATCAATCCAGCGCCAATCAGGTCGATGGGCAGGCCGCGAAAGGGCAGGGGGATATCATTTTCGATGGTGCGTTGGCGCAAGTCGCTGAACAGGCTCAGTACCAGCCAGAAACCCAGACCGGCACCCAGACTCAGGGCCATGGCGTGGAAGAAGCCTTTGTCGTCCTGAGCGTTGAACAGCGTCAGCCCGAGTACGCCAGCATTGCCCAGCAGGAGGGGCCAGAGGCCATCGAACGCAAGCTTTGGAAGTGTCCGGGAAAGCATTTTCAGCAGCGGGCCAATCAGCAGAACGCTTAATGGCAGGAAGACGAAAAGGCGCAGCGACGTCAGCTCCAGCGGAACCAGCATCCAACGGTAGGCCGAGTAGCCCGTTATGCCGACGATCAACATCAAGCAAGCCGTCGCAAGGCCCAGCGCGTGGACCTGACTGTGTTCGTTGCCCAGCAGCGGATCGACGCCCAGCGGCCAGTGCAACACGAGGTTGTTGATCAGGGCGGTGCTGATAAGCGTAAGAACAATTTCGGTCATGATCGTGCCGGCAAGAACGGGGCTTTTTAACGGAGCGGTCTAAAAAGCTTAGGCATTATCCGGCAAGGACGGAGGGTGGGCCAGACATGAAAATCCCACAGTCGCGCCAGGCACGACTGTGGGATCGGTTTACCGCAGAGCCTTACTTGATGCGCTGACCTGGCTTGGCGCCGCTGTCAGGGCTGAGCAGGTAGATTTCTTCACCGCCAGGACCGGCCGCCATCACCATGCCTTCGGAGATACCGAACTTCATTTTCCGTGGCTTGAGGTTGGCGATCATCATGGTCAGACGACCATTGAGCTTGGACGGATCCGGATAAGCGCTCTTGATCCCGGAGAACACGTTGCGTTGCTCGTCACCGATGTCCAGGGTCAGGCGCAGCAGTTTGTCGGCACCTTCCACGTGTTCGGCCTTGAGGATCAGGGCGACGCGCAGGTCGACTGCGGCAAAGGCATCGAACTCGATTTCCGGCGACAGTGGATCCTTGGCCAGTTCGCCGTTGCCGGCAGGTGCTGCGTCGCCGGTGTCGGTAGCGCTGGCGGTCAGGTCTTCTTTCGAGGCGTCGCTCATGGCTTGCACTTTTACCGGGTCGATGCGGGTCATCAACGGTTTGAACTCGTTCAGCTGATGGTTGCTGAGCAAGGTGGCGTGGTCATTCCAGGTCAGCGGCGCGACGTTGAGGAACGCCTCGGCATCGGCGGCCAGCAGCGGCAGCACCGGTTTGAGGAAGATCACCAGCTGGCGGAACAGGTTGACGCCCAGGGCGCAGATGGCCTGGACTTCGTCCTGCTTGCCTTCCTGTTTGTTCAACGACCACGGTGCCTTGTCGGCGATCCAGGCGTTGGCTCGGTCGGCCAGGCCCATGATCTCGCGCATGGCACGGGCGAAGTCGCGAGCCTCGTAGGCCTCGGCGATGCTCGGCGCTGCGGCGAGGAACGCTTCGGTCAGTTCCGGCGCGGCATTGCCCGCCACCAGTACACCGGCGTTGCCTTTATGGATGAAACCGGCGCAACGGCTGGCGATGTTGACGACTTTGCCGACAAGGTCGGAGTTGACCTTCTGCACGAAGTCTTCGAGGTTCAGGTCGAGGTCATCGACTCCACGGCTCAGCTTCGCCGCGTAGTAGTAGCGCAGGTATTCCGGCGACAGGTGGTCGAGATAGGTCCGGGCCTTGATGAAGGTACCGCGGGATTTGGACATTTTCTGACCGTTGACGGTCAGGTAGCCGTGTACGTTGATGCCGGTCGGTTTACGGAAACCGGCGCCTTCGAGCATGGCTGGCCAGAACAGGGCGTGGAAGTTGACGATGTCCTTGCCGATGAAATGGTACAGCTCGGCGGTGGAATCCTTGCCCCAGAACGCGTCGAAATCCAATTCCGGCGTGCGGTCGCAGAGGTTCTTGAAGCTGGCCATGTAGCCGATCGGCGCGTCCAGCCAGACGTAGAAGTATTTGCCTGGCTCGTCAGGGATTTCGAAACCGAAGTACGGCGCATCGCGGGAGATGTCCCACTGTTGCAGGCCGGCGTCCAGCCATTCGGCGATTTTGTTCGCCACGGCTTCTTGCAGGGTGCCGCTGCGGGTCCAGGCTTGCAGCATTTCCTGGAAGTCCGGCAGTTTGAAGAAGAAGTGCTGGGAATCCTTGAGCACCGGGGTGGCGCCAGAGATCGCCGACTTCGGATCCTTCAGGTCGGTCGGCGCGTAGGTCGCACCGCATTTTTCGCAGTTGTCGCCGTACTGGTCTTCGGTGCCGCATTTCGGGCAGGTGCCCTTGATGAAGCGGTCGGCCAGGAACATTTTCTTTTCCGGGTCGAAGTACTGAGTGATCGAACGCTGGGCAATGTGCCCGGCGTCGCGCAGCTTCAGGTAGATCTGGCTCGACAGCTCACGGTTTTCTTCGGCATGAGTGGAGTGGAAGTTGTCGAAGTCCACCAGGAACTCGGCAAAGTCGGCGCTGTGTTCAGCCTGGACGTTGGCGATCAGTTGTTCCGGGGTGATGCCTTCCTTTTCCGCGCGCAGCATGATGGCCGAACCGTGGGCGTCGTCGGCGCAGACATAAATGCATTGATTGCCGCGGTGCTTCTGGAAGCGCACCCACATATCGGTCTGGATATATTCCAGCATGTGGCCAAGATGGATCGAACCATTGGCATAGGGCAGGGCGCTGGTGACGAGGATCTTGCGTGGCTCGGACATGGGGCTCGGCTACTTGATGAAACGGAGGTCGGCCACTATAAAGCGCCGGCGCATATTTTTCACCCCGTGTGCCTGTATCCAAATGCGGCGATCGCAAAAAACTGTGGCGAGGGAGCTTGCTCCCGCTGGGTGGCGAAGCCGCCCCAAACCCGGCGATGCCGATCTGTCAGACAAACCGGATCAGCCCTATTGCGACTGCTGCGCAGTCGAGCGGGAGCAAGCTCCCTCGCCACAAATGTGTGTCCGGCGTAGGATACCCGCCTGATTTTCCAGTCTTGCTATCGGAGTTGCCCATGAGCGCCGTCAATCGCGAAGCGGTGGAAGCCGTCCTTCGCCAATACACCGACCCTTATCTGAACCAGGACCCGGTCAGCGCCGGGTGCGTACGCGGCATCGACATTCAGGGTGATCGCGTCAGCGTCCAGCTGGAGCTGGGTTACGCTGCCGGTCTGTTCAAAAGTGGATGGGCGCAGATGCTGCAAATGGCCATCGAAGGCCTGGACGGCGTGACGAGCGCTCGCGTTGACATCACCAGCGTGATCGCCGCGCACAAGGCTCAAGCGCAGATCCCGGGGCTGGCCAATGTCAAGAACGTGGTGGCCGTGGCGTCCGGCAAGGGCGGTGTGGGCAAATCAACCACCGCCGCCAACCTGGCCCTGGCCCTGGCCCGCGAAGGCGCCAAGGTCGGGATCCTCGACGCGGACATTTACGGTCCGAGCCAGGGCATCATGTTTGGCATCCCCGAAGGCACCCGACCCAAGATCAAGGATCAGAAGTGGTTTATTCCGATCGAGTCCCATGGTGTCGAAGTCATGTCCATGGCGTTCCTGACCGATGACAACACGCCGATGGTCTGGCGCGGGCCGATGGTGTCCGGTGCCTTGTTGCAACTCGTCACTCAGACCGCCTGGGGCGACCTGGATTACCTGGTTATCGACATGCCGCCAGGCACCGGTGACATCCAGCTGACCCTGGCGCAGAAAGTCCCGGTGGCCGGCGCGGTGATCGTTACCACGCCGCAAGATCTGGCATTGCTGGACGCACGCAAGGGCGTGGAAATGTTCCGCAAGGTCAACATCCCGGTGCTGGGCGTGGTGGAAAACATGGCCGTGCACATCTGCTCCAACTGCGGACATGCCGAGCATCTGTTCGGTGAGGGCGGTGGTGTGAAGCTGGCCAGCCAGTACGGCGTCGAGTTGCTGGCTTCGTTGCCGCTGGCGATGGCCATCCGCGAACAGGCCGATGGCGGCAAGCCAACGGTGATCGCCGAGCCTGACAGCCCGATTGCGATGGTTTATCAGGAACTGGCCCGCCATGTCGGCGCGCGGATCGTGTTGCAGGAAGCGGTATCGCCAGCGATGCCGAACATCACCATCAGCGACGATTGATTCGCTGAAAAAAGATCGCGGCCTCGCGGCGCGGGCCCCCGCCGCCACCGGGTACACCCCAAAATTTGGGGGGGGGGGGGGGAGCCGGGGCGGGGGGGTGTTTTTTTTGGGTTTAAAAACCAA
>NZ_JBNDJH010000043.1:0-29138 GCF_050434865.1 Pseudomonas silensiensis | reverse complement strand
AAGACTTCCTCGAACAGGCCTCATACATAGATGCAACCGGGTAGCAGTGTTCAAAAGCAGGTTGAATGTGGGGGCGAGTCCATACATAGCAGCTGTCGAGCGAAGCGAGGCTGCGATCTTTTGATCTTACGCCCCAACCCGCGCCTGCAAACTCAAATGCGCCCTCTCCCCCGGCGCCAGGCTCAGACTATCCGTCCCGCCACTCGCGGCTTCCACACAGACAAACTCCGAAATCTCATTCCAGCTCACCCCCAACAACGGCCGCGTGCCCGGATGCCAGACCACCGTGTCCGCATGGTCGCCGGTATCGATGCACAATTCACGCTGCCAGGCGTGGTCCTTGAGCTGTAATTCGCCGTCATGCTGGAACACCCGCTGACAGCCACCCTCTACCCGCAACTCGCCTTCCTGATGACAAACCTGCCGGTTCAACTGGTCGTAACCCTGCGCCCCGTCGAGGCCAGACAGCGCTATCTCACCGACGTCGCCAATACGCCAATACGCATGCAACGCCTGACTCAATTGGCACGGCAGGCTGTCCTGATGCTCGGTACTCAGGCGTAAATCCATGCGGTCGCCCAAGTGCGCGTGCAGGTCCACTTGCCAGTCGCACAACTGAAGTTGCCAGTGCAGGCGCACGCCATCGTCATCGGCGCTGCTGTCCAGCAGCTTCCAGTCGATCAGCCGTGCCCAACCATGGGAAGGCCAGGCGTTTTCGCTCGGATGACGGCCATACCACGGCCAGCACACCGGAACGCCACCACGTATCGCGCCGACCTGCGGCCACTTCGCCGCGCACCACAGCCAGGGTTTCTGACCCTTTGGCTGGAAGTGCAGCAACTGCGCCCCCTGCCGACTGAACACCGCCTGACACAGCGGATGGTCGATCACCAGCACGTCGCGCTTCTGATAGCGCTCCCACGCAAACACCGGACGTTCGCGCAAGGATTTGAAGAAGCGTTGTAGCGGATGCTCATGCATGTGCCACGGTCCTGAATATCACCCGGGGTGCGCCGCCCCCAAAAAAAAGCGGACAGCCAAGGCTGTCCGCAAAAATGCGCACATGGAGAAGAGCTTATCGCAACAGCGTTAGAACACCGACTGAATTTTCAGGCCGGCGACCAGCGCGTTGTCGACTTCATCAACACCACCTGGGTGAGTGATGTATTGCAGGTTAGGACGCACGGTCAGCCAGTTGGTAACGTGGAAGCCGTAGTTGATCTCGTAGTTGTACTCGGTGCTACGCAGTGGCGAGAACAGTGGATCTTCATACTCGGTGACACCATTGGCGGCGTTGACCAGTTCGGCGTTTTTCTTCACGTCATCGTTGACATGGATACGGGCGAAACCGATACCCATGTCATCTTTTGGACGTGCATCGAACGGGCCCTTGTACACAAACATCAGCGACTGGTAGTTGTCGACGAAGTTGGTGTCCTTGTCGTGGAAAGTGGCGTTGGCTGCGATGTTCAGACCGCGAGATTTGTCGCCGTTGTGGCTGGTGAGTTGTTGTTGGGCAACAAACCAGTAGCCGTGCTTGCTGTCGTGGCTGCGGTAGGCGTTGCCGCTGGTGGCTGCGTCATTGCCATTGTCATCCTTGCGGACGTCATCGGCATTGGCGGTGCTTTTGTAGTAACCGACACGGTATTCGCCCGGCAGGTTATTCGGGTTAGGCAGCCACACCAGTTCGACTGGCAAAACGGTGCCGGCAGTACCGCTGCCGCTGAGCTTGAAGCCGTTACCGTGCTCCAGTTGCGTCGGGTTCTGGTTATACGCGCCGATCTGCGCATACCACTCAGGCGAGATGTTGTACTTCACGCGAACCGCAGCCTGCATGACCGGCCAGTTGTACCAGATGTTGGTGGCCCAGTTACCCGCTTGGGAACCGCAGAATGCCAGGTTCTGGAACTCGCAAGGGAAGGTGTTGAAGTCCTCGCCTTCACCGAAGTAACCGGCTTTGACGTCCAGTTTACCGTCGAGGAACTGGTGCTTGATCCACAATTGGGTCAGACGGACCATATGGCCTCGGCCGTAGACTTCCTGAGACGAACTCAAGGTGCCGGCACGCGGGTCGCCGACACGGTCATTGGAGATGTTCTGACCGTTACGGTTGGTGAGCTGGATCTTGGCCTGGGTGTTATCCCAGCCCCACAGTTTTTGCAGGTCCAGCGCCACGCCCAGACCAAACTGGTCGGCGTAACGCGCCGTCTTGTCATCATTAAACCCGCCGTGGAGGTTGCCGCCCACTTCACCGACGTAGTCCATCTTGATGTCGATACCCTGCTCGATCAGCTTGGTCCGCTCGCCACCCCAATCACCGGTCATCCATTCCGAATCGGCGCTGAACGCGTCAGCCGCGTGCACGCTACCAGCCAGCATCATTGCCGCAACGGCTGACAACTGGCAGATAAGCTGAGCGTTGTTCTTCTTCTTCATCCCTACATCCTCGTTTTATTGTTATTAACTGTTTTTATTTAACGCGGTGACATCCGGTGCAGCGGGTGACAGGCCACCCGCCGCATATCCCCCTGTAGGAGTGAGCCGGCTCCGGGCGGCGTTCCGACGATTGCGGACTTTCATTCAACATTTTTGTCGACTGATACACCGCTATCGCGAGCAGGCTCGCTCCTACATTTTTTGATCTTCAGCGGCCTTTGAACTGCGCCACATTGGCACTGTGAGTCTCGGTTTTAGGCTGACCGGCCACCCCCAGGCGCTCCCCGGTCTTGGCATCGAACAACAGCACTTTCGATGGATCGAATTGCAGGGTCAGGGTCTCGCCCACGGCCGGTGCAACGTCTGGTGCCAGACGGCAGCAGACTTTGGTTTCGTTGAGATTGACGAACACCAGGGTGTCGGGACCGGTTGGCTCGGTGACCTGGACTTCGGCGCGAATGATCGGCAAACCATTCGGCTCGCTGCCCGCCAGAACGATCTGCTCCGGGCGCATGCCGAGGATCACTTCGCGGTCTTCAAGACCGGCGTCCTGCATGCCCAACGGCAATTCGCAGCGCGCCTGACCACTGTCGAGCAGCGCCACCAGACGACCGTCCTTGCGCTGCAAACGCAGGGGGATGAAGTTCATCGGCGGCGAACCGATGAAGCTCGCCACGAACAGGTTGGCCGGGTTGTTGTAGATGTCTTTCGGCGTGCCGAATTGCTGAATGATCCCGTCCTTCATCACCGCCACTTTGTCGCCCAGGGTCATGGCTTCGATCTGGTCGTGGGTCACGTAGACCGTGGTGGTTTTCAGGCGCTGGTGCATCAGTTTCATTTCGGTGCGCATCTCGACGCGCAGCTTGGCGTCGAGGTTGGACAGCGGTTCGTCGAACAGGTAAATCTTCGGCCGCCGCGCCAGGGCACGGCCCATCGCCACGCGCTGTTGCTGACCACCGGAGAGCTGGCCGGGTTTGCGGCCGAGCAAATGTTCGATCTGCAACAGCTTGGCTACCCGCGCCACTTCCGCTTCGATGTCGGCGGCGGGCATTTTGCGGATCTTCAAGCCAAAGGCGATGTTCTCGCGCACGCTCATGGTCGGGTACAGCGCGTAGGACTGGAACACCATGGCGATGTCGCGGTCTTTCGGGCTCATGCCGCTGACGTCCTGGTCACCGATCATGATCGCGCCGCCGGTGATGGTCTCCAGACCGGCGATGCAATTCATCAGGGTCGATTTGCCGCAACCCGAAGGTCCGACCAGGATCAGGAACTCACCGTCCTTGATCGACAGTTCGATGTTCTTGAGGGTATCCGGCAAGCCGGGGCCATAAGTCTTGTTTACATTGCGAAGTTCGAGCGTAGCCATGATTACCCCTTGACTGCGCCGGCCGTCAGCCCGCGCACGAAATACTTGCCTGCGACCACATAGACCAGCAGGGTCGGCAGCCCGGCGATCATCGCCGCCGCCATATCAACGTTGTATTCCTTGGCCCCGGTACTGGTGTTGACCAAGTTGTTCAACGCCACCGTAATGGGTTGCGAGTCACCGCTGGAGAACACCACGCCGAACAGGAAGTCGTTCCAGATCTGGGTGAACTGCCAGATCAGGCAGACCATGATGATCGGGGTGGACATCGGCAGGATGATCAAGCGGAAGATGGTGAAGAAACCCGCGCCATCCAGCCGCGCCGCCTTCACCAGCGCATCGGGAACGCTGACGTAGTAGTTACGGAAGAACAGCGTGGTAAACGCCAGGCCGTAGACCACATGCACGAACACCAGGCCCGTGGTGGTGCTCGCCAGGCCCATCTTGCCGAGGGTGAACGAGGCCGGCAGCAGGACGGTCTGGAACGGCAGGAAGCAACCGAACAGCAGTAAACCGAAGAACAGTTGCGAGCCTCGGAAGCGCCACATCGACAGCACATAACCGTTCAATGCACCGATGGCAGTGGAGATCATCACCGCCGGGACGGTGATCTTGATCGAGTTCCAGAAGTACCCGTCCACCGTGCCCCACGCCTTGACCCAGCCAATGCCGCTGACCACGGTCGGCCAGCTCAGCAGGTTGCCGGAGTTGATGTCTTCCGGCGTCTTGAAACTGGTCAACAGCATGACCACCAGCGGTATCAGGTAAAGGAATACGGCAAGGATCAGCACGCCGTAGATCGCGATGCGACTCAGGCTGATGGAAGGTTTGGCAGCGAAACTAGTCATGGCGCTTGGTCCTCAGCTCGGAGTACAGGTAAGGCACGATGATTGCGAGAATCGCACCGAGCATCAGAATCGCACTGGCCGAACCCATGCCCATCTGGCCGCGACTGAAGGTGAAGGAATACATGAACATCGCAGGCAGGTCGGAGGAGTAACCCGGGCCACCGGCGGTCATTGCCGCCACCAGGTCGAAACTCTTGATCGCGATGTGGGCCAGGATCATGACCGCACTGAAAAACACCGGACGCAGGCTGGGCAACACCACTTTCAGGTAAATGCGCGGCATGCTCGCGCCATCGATCTGGGCGGCACGGATGATCGATTGATCAACACCACGCAGGCCGGCGAGGAACATCGCCATGATAAAGCCCGAGGCTTGCCATACCGCAGCGATCACCAGGCAGTACACCACGCGGTCCGGATCGATCAGCCAGTCCAGGCGAAAGCCTTCCCAGCCCCAGTCACGCAGTAATTTGTCCAGGCCCATGCCCGGGTTGAGCAGCCACTTCCAGGCGGTACCGGTGACGATCATCGAGAGCGCCATCGGGTACAGGTAAATGGTGCGAATGAAACCTTCGCGACGAATGCGCTGATCAAGAAACACCGCCAGCAGTACACCGATCACCAGGGTGATACCGATGAACATGCCGCCGAAAAGCGCCAGGTTCTTGCTCGCTACCCACCAACGGTCGTTGTCGAACAGCCGCTCATATTGCGCCAGGCCCGCCCATTTGTAGGTCGGCAGGAAGGTCGACGTGGTGAACGACAAGACGAACGTCCACAGGATATAGCCATAGAAACCGACCAGGACGATGAACATGCTGGGCGCCAGCACCAGTTTGGGGAGCCAGCGCTGCAGTGCATCGAACGGCGAGGCCTTGCTGAACACAGCAACAGAACTCATGGGAAGATCCCGTACGAAGAGAAAATTTACGTTGGAAATGCTTCCCCTTGCAGGAGTGAGCCTGCTCGCGATAGCTGAGTGTCAGACTCTGGATGTATCAACTGATACACCGCTATCGCGAGCAGGCTCGCTCCAACAGGGGCCAAGCATTACTTGGCAGCTTTGATGGCAGTGCCGAGCTGCTTGGCGGCAACGGCAGGATCGGCTTTCGGATCGTTGATGAAGTTGGTCACGACATCAAAGAACGCACCTTGTACCGCCAGCGTGGTCGCCATGTTGTGCGCCATGCTCGGCTGCAGGCCGCCGGACTTGGCGTCCGCCAGGAAGTCCTTGGCAGCGGTCTGGGCGCAGGAGTCGAAACCGTACTTGCCCATGTCGCTCAGCATGTCGATTCGAACCGGAATCGAACCCTTGTTGATGCTGAAGACTTTCTGGAAGTTCTCACCCAACACGATCTTGGCAATGTCCTGCTGAGCGGCAGCAGTGCCCTTGTCTTTCTGCTTGAACACCGCCAGGGAGTCGATGTTGTAGGTGAAGGCCTTGTCGGTGCCCGGGAAGGCTACGCACTCGTAGTCTTTGCCGGCGACTTTCTTGGCCGCTGTCCACTCGCTCTTGGCCCAGTCACCCATGATCTGCATGCCGGCCTTGCCGTTGATGACCTTGGCCGCTTCCAGGTTCCAGTCCTGGCCTTTGCCGTCGGCGTCCATGTAGGTCGCGACTTTCTTCAGCTCGGTCAGCGCCTTGACCATTTCAGGGCCGGTCAGTGCAGCGTTGTCGAGGTCGACCAGGGCTTTCTTGTAGCCGTCGACACCCATGACCGAAAGCACTACCGCTTCGAACACGGTGCTGTCCTGCCAAGGCTGGCCGCCGTGGGCAAGCGCAATGAAGCCCGCCGCCTTGAGCTTGTCACCGGCCGCGTAGAATTCCTGAAGGGTGGTTGGCGCTTTTTCGATGCCGGCTTTCTTGAAGACTTCCGGGTTGATCCACAACCAGTTGACGCGGTGGATGTTCACCGGCACGGCCACGTAATCACCGTCGTACTTCACGGTATCGGAGACTTTCTTGTCGAGCAGGCTATCCCATTTTTCTGTTTTGGCAGCGTCTTTCAGGACGTCGGTGTCGAGCAGACCGGTAGACGCCCATTCCTGGATGTCCGGACCTTTAATCTGCGCTACGCCCGGTGGGTTACCGGCAACGGCGCGGCTTTTGAGTACGGTCATGGCCGTAGCACCGCCGCCACCGGCGACTGCGCCGTCCTTCCAGGTAAAGCCGTCTTTTTCGACTTGAGCCTTCAGAACATCGACCGCGGCCTTTTCACCACCAGAGGTCCACCAGTGAACGACTTCCACCGAACCTTTGGAATCGGCAGCAAGCGTACTCAGCGGGAATGCAGACAGGGGAAGCAATGAGGCGAGAGAAATGACAGTAGCGAGGCGAGAAATCGCATTCATCTAGTAGTACCTTTCTTGTTGTTATGCATGCAAGTCTGGTGCTTGCGCTGCATAGGATTCTAAACAGGAGTGATCCCTTCGCAGGTAACGAAGGGACGTTCGAATGTCACCACATGGTTACACAGGAGCGCTCTGGGATAACTGTGCCAGGGCAGTCGCCATGCTCGGCGCCAGAGGCAATCGCGGGATCAATACGGCTTGCCAGGCGTGATAAAGATCAGGTTTACCAGCCCAGATATCGGCGCTCGGGCGATTCTGCGGATCGAGTTCGTGATGCCAGCTGCCGCTTTCGCGGTCGATAAAATGGCTGTCGCAGAATTCCCAAAACAGTCGGTACCAGCTTTCGTATTGCGCATCGCCTGTGCGTTTAAGCAGCGCACTGGCGGCGGCGCTGGCTTCGCAATGGGTCCAGTGCAAGCGATGGCGAACCACGGCGCGATTGTCCCAGTCGAGGGTGTAGACAATCCCCGGCGCCCCGTCGACATCCCAGCCGTGACGGCAGTTGTGGTCGAAGAGTTTTTGCGCGTCGCTGGCGAGCCAGCCCGGCGTGAGCATCCCGGCCTTAACCCGCGCCGCTTCGAGATGCAGCATTAGCCGGGCCCATTCGAAACCGTGCCCCGGCGTGGTGCCGTAGGGGCGAAATCCATCGGCCGGGTTGTCGTGGTTGTAGTCGCGCAAGGGTTGCCAGTCGCGGTCGAAATGTTCGACCACCAGGTAATCGTTGGCAGCGGCGTGACCGTGGATGACACGCTCGACGATGCGCTGGGCGCGGCACAGCCAACGGTTCTCTTCGGTGACATCGGCCAACGCGAGAAAGGCTTCGGTGGCGTGCATGTTGCTGTTGGCGCCGCGATAGCGTTCCTCTTCACTCCAGTCGCGGTTGAAGGACTCGCGCATCGCGCCCTCTTCCTCGCTCCAGAAATGCGTGTCGATGATGTCGATGGCATCGTCGAGCAAGGCCTGCGCGCCGGGACGCTGAGCGACGACCGCAGAACTGGCGGCCAGCGCGACGAAGGCGTGCAGGTACGCCGCCTTGCCGGTGTTGCCGTCGCGAAGTTCGGGGGCCGAAAACCAGCCACCGTGTGCGGCGTCACGCAATGGGCCGCTGAGGGCTTTGACGCCGTGATCCACCAGCTCGGCGAAACCCGGCAAGCCCTGAATGTGGGCCATGGCGAAGCTGTGGGTCATGCGCGCGGTGTTCATGGTTTCGGCGTGGGCGTTGGCCGGGAGGCAGCCCTTTTCATCAAGATTGCCGAAACCTTCGGGAAGCTTTGAAGCCTTGGCAAACGCCAGCAGGCGCAGGCCTTCGGCGGCGAGCCAGTGCTGATGGGCGGGTGCGTTCAGCCAACTGCTGAACGCAGGTTGGAAGGAGTCCATGGGGTGCCTTTTTTGTTGTTATGACTGGGGGGCAGTCTAAACAACGGGCGGTGGTGGGCTTGTAACGAAGGGGGCAAGTTTTGTCACTGGGTGGTGACAAATGATTTAGGGGCTGTGTCGGGCTCAAAATCCACCCCTCACCCTAACCCTCCCGAAACGTCGGACCGCCCCAGGGGGTAGAGGGGACTGACCGAGTTGTTCTTGGAGTTACATCGACCTGAAAAATCTGAGTCGAACTCAGGATCTGAAAGTTCTGGAGATCGGCTCCCTTTCCCCCTCTCCCCCGTGGGGAGAGGGCTGGGGTGAGGGGTGGATCTAAAGGCAGAAACTCAATCCAACGACCGAGGCAAATGCAACGTCACCCGCAACCCACCCTCACGCAAATTCTGCAGGCTGACTTCGCCGCCATGGCTATGCGCAATATTTCGCGCAATCCCCAACCCCAACCCATAACCCTGCTGCTGCCCGGCCAGGCGGAAGTGCGGTTCGAACACCTGCTCCATCCGCTGTTCCGGCACGCCTGGGCCTTCGTCGTCCACATGCAGGATGAACGCACTCTGGTCGTCATCAATGTGCAGATGCGCTTTCTGCCCATACTTCAAGGCATTGTCGATCAGGTTGCCGATGCAACGCTTGAGCGCCAGCGGCTTCCCCGGATACGCCGCCAGCGCACGCCCTTGCTGAGTGACGCGACCATTGCCGTTGGGTGCCAGATACGGCTCCACCAGACAATCCAGTACATGGTTGAGATCGACCGGTTCGATGTTTTCGTGGATGTCGGTGTCTTTCACGCATTGCAACGCGCCTTTGACCAGCAGCTCCAGCTCATCCAGATCCCGCCCGAACTTGGCTTGCAGCGTTTCGTCTTCGAGCAATTCAACGCGCAACCGCAAACGGGTAATCGGCGTGCGCAAGTCATGGGAAATCGCGCTGAACAACTGGCTGCGCTCGGTCAGGTAACGGCTGATACGCTCGCGCATCGCATTGAAGGCGCGACCGACCTCGACCACTTCACTGCCACCGCCCTCAGCCACGGGCTCAACTTCCGCGCCGAGGGACATGTCCCGGGCTGCCCGCGCCAAACGCTTGAGCGGCCGGCTTTGCCAGTGCACCAGCAGACCAATGAACAACAGCAAGAAACCGCTGGTGAGCACGATGAACCAGACTTGCTGCGCCGGCAGGCCTTGTTCTTCAAGACTGGTGTAGGGCTCGGGCAACAGTGAGGCGATGTACAGCCACTCGCCCGGTGCCATCTGGATTTGCGTGACCAATACCGGCGGGTTAACCGGCTCCAGGGTCAGCGCGTAATGCGCCCAAGAGCGCGGCAATTCATCGAGTTTCAGCCCGCTGTTGAAGATCCGCAGGTCTTCGGGGCTGACGAAGGTCACCGAGATATCGGTGTCCTGGCCCAGGGATTGGCGCAACACTTCGTCCACCGCTTTGAGCACGGCTTCCTTGCGCGGGGTGATCGGCAGCACTTCCATGCCCAAGGGTTTGTCGTTGAGTGTCACCACAAAACGGGTGCCGCCCATGCTGCGCAACTGGTCGAGTACCAATGGCCGAAACGCTACCGGCAGAGAGCGGAAGTAACTGACGCTGGCCGTCATCGAATGAGCGAGGCTTCGGGCGCTGGTGACCAGGCCTTCAAGTTGGGTGGCGCGCAGTTGCGAGACCCAGATCACGCTCGACAACGTCTGGGCGAACAGCACCGCCAACAGCGTCAGCAGTAACATCCGCCCGAGCAGAGAACGCGGCACGGGAATCCGTGCGGCGAGCTTGCGGAAAAACTCAGTGGCCATTGCTGGCAACCACATTGGCGGCCAGTTGGTAGCCGCTGCCGCGTACGGTACGGATCAGACGCGCTGGTTTTTCGGTGTCGCGCAGGCGCTGGCGCAAACGGCTGACGGCCATGTCGACGATGCGATCCAGCGGCATCAAATCACGACCACGGGTAGCGTTGCCGATGGTGTCGCGGTCGAGAATTTCCTGGGGGTGATCGAGGAACAGTTTCAGCAGCGCGAAATCGGCGCCGGAGAGAATCACTTCTTCGCCGTCGATGTGGAACAACCGGTGGCTGACCATGTCCAGCCGCCAGTCATCGAAGGCCAGCACTTCACTGCCGGAACGTTCCTGACCGAACTGCGCGCGACGCAACAAGGCTTTGATGCGCGCCTGCAACTCACGCGGGCTGAAGGGTTTGCCGAGGTAATCGTCGGCGCCCAATTCCAGACCGATGACGCGGTCGGCCTCGTCGGAACTGGCCGTAAGCATGATGATCGGCACCTGCGCCTGACGCGGGTGCTGGCGGATCCAGCGGCAGAGGCTGAAACCGTCTTCGTCCGGGAGCATCACATCGAGGATCACCAGATCGCTCGGTGCCTCGTTCATCGCCTGACGAAAGCCTGCGCCGTCGGGCGTGGTACGAACCTGGAAACCGGCGCGGGTCAGGTAAGTGTCCAGCAACTCGCGTATCTCTTGATCGTCATCGACCAACAAAATCGACTTGTTGACTGAGCTCACAGGGGCGGCATCCTTGTTGTTTGAATTGGGCGGATTATGCCTTAAGCGCGGAATCTACAAACACCGCAAAACTACTGTAGGAGTGAGCCTGCTCGCGATTGCGGTTGGACTTCCAATATTTCCGTCTACTGACACACCGTCATCGCGAGCAGGCTCACTCCTACAGGTTGATTGCATTTCAAACGGGGATGGATTGCTCCAGCGCTACCCCTGCCCCCATCAGGCCGGAATACGGCGCCGTCACCAGCCACACCGGGATGCCTTTGAAGTAATCGCTCATGCAGCCCTTGTCGGCAAAGCACCGGGCAAAGCCGCTTTCGATGAAGAAATCGGCAAACCGCGGAATTACCCCACCGACGATGTACACGCCACCCCGTCCGCCCGTGGTCAGCACGTTGTTGCCGGCCACACGACCCAGCCAGCAGCTGAACTGCTCAAGCACTTCCAGGGCAATCGGGTCGCCCGCCAGACCGGCCGCGGTAATCGACTCGGGGGAATCCAGCACGGGCTCATGACCGTCCACCGCACAAATCGCCCGGTAAACCCGCGGCAAACCGCTGCCGCTCAAGGCTGTTTCAGCGCTGACATGACCGATCTCATTGAAGATGTGCTGCCACAACTGAGTTTCCCGCGGGCTGCTCAGTGGCAAATCGACGTGACCGCCCTCCCCCGGCAACGCAGCGAAACGACCTTCGCCGAGGTCGAGCAACGTGCCGACACCGAGGCCAGTCCCCGGACCGATCACCACCGCCGGCCGCAACGGTTCCGGCGTGCCTTCGCAGACCACCCGAAACTCGTCCGGCTGCAAACGGGTCATGCCCAGCGCCATCGCCGAGAAGTCGTTGACCAGCAACAGTTGATCCACCTGCAAGGTCTTGCAAAACCCTTTGCGGCTGAGTCGCCAGTGATTGTTGGTGAACTTGAATTCATCGCCGCTCACCGGGCCGGCGACCGACAGGCACACCGAACCGATCGAACCCGGTTCCAGGCCAAGCCCGCTCAGGTAGAGCGCAATTGCCTCTTCCGGGCTGGCGTGGTCGGCCGTTGCCAGCACCTGGATCGATTCCAGTTGCTGGTTTTTCCACAACGCGAAACGTGCGTTGGTCCCACCGATGTCACCGACCAAAGCCAGTTTCAATTAAGCGTCTCCAGGGCAGAAGTAAAGGCGCTGGCGCCCTGCTCCGCCGAGCTGAAGGCCATGCGCATGAAACCAAACAGTTCGCGACCGCTGCCGATGTTATTGCCCAACAGGCCCTTGGCAGGTTCGCGCGCTGCGAATTCTTCGGCGTCCACCTTAAGCTCCAGGGTGCCTTTGACGCCATCGACGCGAATGATATCGCCCTCTTGGACGCGCGCCAAAGCGCCGCCCACATACGCTTCGGGGCTGACGTGAATCGCCGCCGGGATTTTCCCCGACGCACCGGACATGCGCCCGTCGGTGACCAGCGCGACTTTGAAGCCGCGATCCTGTAGCACGCCGAGGAACGGCGTCATCTTGTGCAGCTCCGGCATGCCGTTGGAGCGCGGGCCCTGGAAGCGCATCACCGCGACAAAATCCTTCTCCAGCAAACCAGCCTTGAATGCATCGGCCAGGTCCTGCTGATCCTGGAACACCATGGCCGGTGCTTCGACGACCTGGTTTTCCAACGCAACGGCGGACACTTTCATGACACCGCGGCCGAGGTTGCCTTCCATCACTCGCAAGCCGCCCTCTGGCGAGAACGCACGAGCGACCGGACGCAGGATGGTTTCGTCGAGGCTTTCGATCGGGCCTTCGCGCCAGACCAGTTCGCCGTTTTCGAGGAACGGTTCCATGGTGTAGCGGCTCAGGCCGTGACCCAGCACCGTGTTGACGTTTTCGTGCAGCAGCCCGGCTTCCAGCAGTTCGCGGATCAGGAACGACATGCCGCCCGCCGCCTGGAAGTGGTTGATGTCGGCTTTGCCATTCGGGTAGACGTGGCTCAGGGTCGGCACCACCTCGGAGAGGTCGGCCATGTCCTGCCAGGTCAGTTGAATACCCGCCGCCATGGCAATCGCCGGCATGTGCAAGGTGTGGTTGGTCGAGCCGCCGGTGGCGTGCAAGGCCACGATGGAGTTGACCAGCGAACGTTCGTCGACGATTTCGCCGATCGGCATGAAGTCGCCGCTCTGCTTGGTCAGACGCGTGACCTGATGCGCCGCTTCGCGGGTCAGGGCATCACGCAACGGGGTGTTCGGGTTGACGAAAGAGGCGCCCGGCAAGTGCAGGCCCATGACTTCCATCAGCAACTGGTTGGTGTTGGCGGTGCCGTAAAAGGTGCAGGTGCCAGGGCTGTGGTAGGACTTCATCTCCGATTCCAGCAGCTCTTCGCGGCTGGCCTTGCCTTCGGCATAGCGCTGGCGCACGTCTGCTTTCTGCTTGTTGGAAATGCCCGAGACCATCGGCCCGCCCGGTACGAAGATCGTCGGCAGATGACCGAAACGCAGCGCGCCCATCATCAGGCCCGGCACAATCTTGTCGCAGATGCCGAGCATCAGCGCGCCGTCGAACATGTTGTGGGACAACGCCACCGCCGTGGACAGCGCAATCACTTCGCGACTCGGCAGGCTCAGTTCCATGCCCGGCTCGCCCTGGGTCACGCCATCGCACATGGCTGGGGTGCCACCGGCGAACTGGCCGACGGAGCCGATTTCGCGCAGGGCCTTTTTGATCTGTTCAGGAAAGACTTCGTACGGCTGGTGCGCCGAGAGCATGTCGTTATAGGACGAAACAATTGCAATGTTGGCGGAGTTCATCATCCGCAGACTGTTCTTGTCGTCGGTGCCGCAACCGGCTACGCCGTGGGCGAAGTTGGCGCATTGCAGTTTGCCGCGCATGGGACCGTCGCTGGCAGCACCACGAATCAGTGCAAGGTAAGCCTCACGCGTGGCGCGGCTACGGGCGATAAGCCGTTCGGTGACCTCAAGGACGCGGGGATGCATGTTTAGAACTCCAGGCTAACGGATGTGGCGACCTGATTGTCTATGCTGATCAAGAGCTGTTGTCGATGGGATGACAGACGGTTTTCTTGATCGGTCGGACCAGTTGATTCAGGTCACTCGTTGTAGATTGAACAAAATATTGCCATTAAAAAGGCTTGTTTTCTATTTTTATGCGAATAATCTTGTAATTCCAACAACAAAACGACGGCGGCCCTGTTAAATGACTCTTCGAATCGCAATCAATGGTTTTGGCCGAATTGGCCGTAACGTCCTGCGCGCACTGTATACCCAAGGTTATCGCCAGGATCTGCAGATCGTTGCCATCAATGATCTGGGCGACAGCGCGATGAACGCTCATCTGCTCAAGTACGACACTGTTCACGGCACGTTCGATGCCGATGTCCAGCACGATAAGGAAAGCCTGACCGTCAACGGCGACCGTATTTCTGTCAGCGCCATTCGCAACCCGGCCGAACTGCCTTGGGCTGCCGAGAAGATCGACGTCGTATTCGAATGCACCGGTTTGTTCACCGACCGCGACAAAGCCGCCGCGCATATTACGGCCGGCGCACGCAAAGTAATCATCTCGGCCCCGGCCAAAGGCGCCGATGCCACGGTGGTGTATGGCGTTAACCACGACATTCTGCGCCAATCGCACCAGATCATTTCCAATGCTTCGTGCACCACCAACTGCCTGGCCCCGGTGGCCCAGGTGTTGCACCGCGAGCTGGGAATCGAAAGCGGCCTGATGACCACGATCCACGCCTACACCAACGATCAGCACCTGACCGACGTCTATCATGTCGATCCGTACCGTGCGCGTTCGGCCACCCAGAACATGATCCCGAGCAAAACCGGCGCGGCTGAAGCGGTCGGCCTGGTGCTGCCGGAACTGGCGGGCAAACTGACCGGTATGTCGGTACGCGTGCCGGTGATCAACGTGTCGCTGGTGGACCTGACCGTGCAACTCAAGCGCGAAGCGTCGGCCGATGAAGTGAACGCGCTGCTGAAAGAAGCCAGCCAGCACTCGAAGATTCTTGGCTACAACACCCTGCCGCTGGTCTCCAGCGACTTCAACCACAACCCGCTGTCGTCGATCTTCGACGCCAACCACACCAAGTCCAGCGGCAAGCTGCTCAAGGTATTGGCCTGGTACGACAACGAATGGGGCTTCTCCAACCGCATGCTCGATAACTGCCTGGCGCTCTGCAACGCTGAGTAACCCGCCGTGAAAAAGCAGGAGCAGCACCGATGATCGGTATCAGCTTTACGCAAAAGACCATGGCAGCGCGCAAGCGTATTGCCTTGGTCGCCCATGACCACTGCAAAGTGTTTTTGCTGGACTGGGCCGAGCGGCAGAAAGACAGGCTGGCGCAACATGAACTGGTCGCCACCGGCACCACCGGGTTGTTGTTGCAACAACGCCTGGATTTGCCTGTGGAGAGCATGATCAGCGGCCCATTGGGCGGCGACCAGCAACTCGGTGCGCGAATCGCCGAGCAGCGGGTCGACATGCTGGTGTTCTTCTGGGACCCGTTCGAACCACAGCCGCACGACCCGGACATCAAGGCGTTATTGCGCGTCGCGGCGGTCTGGAACATTCCCGTCGCCTGCAACGAATGCAGCGCCGACTACCTGCTCAGCAGCCCGATGATGGAGCAGGCGCACGAACATCGGATTCCCGATTACGCGACCTATCTGCTGGGCCGCGCCTAGCCCTTCGAAAATCAGCTTCACAAATCAATACTTGACCACTCGAGCGAATGATAAGCATTATCATTCGCTCGAAATGGATCAGGTTCTCCCGTGAGTCAATCTCGCTTCAATCACGTCTTCATCGCCCAGCGAGTCTCTCTGCTGCGCACCTTGGAGCGGATGGTCAACAATCACAGCACCGCCGAAGACCTCCTGCAGGAGACCTACCTGCGAGTGACCCGGGCGCTCAATGAGCGGGCCATCGATCACCTTGAACCCTTCGTTTTCCAGACCGCCCGCAACCTGGCGCTGGACCATTTGCGTGCGCGGCGCATCCAGTCCCGCACAATGCTCGACGACGTGCCGCTGGACGTGGTGGAAAGCGTCGCCGCCCCCGCCAGCAGTGCCGAGGACGCCGCCCATGCCGAACAATTGCTTGAGCGTTTGAACGTGAGTCTCAATGAACTCAGCCCCCGTCAGCAGCAGATCTTCATCCTCAGCCGTCTGCACGGGCACAGCTATCTGGAAATCGCCGAGAAGCTCGGCGTGTCAATGAGCACCGTGCAAAAGGAGCTGAAATTGATCATGGCGATCTGCATCGGCGTGGCCGAACGGTTAAACGGCGACTGAATCTGTAGGTTTATTCTCCATGCATGAGGATGACCTGCACTGACTATCGGGCTTTGCTACCCTTGCCCCTCTTTCAAGCTTCACTAAAAAAACAGCGGTGCCAAGACACTGCCGAGGAAACACCGTGACGGACACCCACCGCTCCCTTCCGCCCTCCCCGGCGCGGGACCCTGCAAGCGCGATGGACCAGGCCCTGGACTGGCTGATCGTGCTGGACAGTCCGAGCGAGGAACAGACCCGACAGTTTCATGACTGGCTGACCGCCCATCCGTCGCATGCCGAAGCGTTCGCCAAGGCTCAGGCGATCTGGGAGGGCCCGCAGGTCGTGCAATGCGCGCAAAGCCTGGCCGCCCGGCCGCCGAAAGTGACCGTCCTGTCGCGCCTGCGCCCCCACTGGAAACCCTTGGCCACCGCCGCCGTGCTGATCCTCGGTTTGTTCAGTTTCAGCAATCTGCCGATTCGCCTGCAGGCTGATCACCTGACCGTGGTCGGTGAACGCCAGCGGCTGCAACTGGAGGACGGCTCGAAGGTCCTGCTCAATACCAACTCGGCGTTCTCCAGCATCATCAACGATCAACAGCGCGTGGCCCGTTTGTATCAGGGCGAGGCGTTTTTCGAGGTGGCGGCCAATCGCGGCCAGCCGCTGGAAATCGACGCAGGGCCGGTCAAGGCCAGCGTGCGGGACACCGCGTTTGCGGTGCGTTATCTGGACGGCGTGGCACAGGTTCGGGTGCAGCGTGGGGATGTCGACCTGCGAGCGACCCACGACGACGCGCGAATTCGATTGTCCGCCGGAGAAAGCATCCGCATCGGCCCCAACGGTTTCGATCGCCCCGCCAGACTCGATGCCGCGACCGACCTGGCGTGGGTCCAGGGCCGTCTGGTGTTCGAAAACTGCCCGCTGAACCAGGTGCTGGCGGAGCTGCGTCGTTACTATCCAGGCTGGATCATCAACAACAACGAACAGTTGGCAGACATCGCCGTCACCGGCAATTACCGCCTCGACCAACCGTTGGACGTGGTCCGTTCGCTGGCCCACATCACCTCGGCACGGCTCCAGGAATTCCCGGCGCTGGTGATTTTGAACTAAATGAGAATTATTTTTACTCGATAGCCAAACCCCGTACGTCTCGTTATAGCCAATGCAATTGATTCGCATCTTCAGATGCCAGTCAGCACCTATAAAGATTCGTGCGACACGGAGCGCTATCGATGTCCTCTCGCCTTACCCGCCAACCTTCTTCACCTTCTCGCGTGCTGTCGCTGCTGACCGCCGCCATCCTGATGGCCGGCAGCGCGCAGCTCTGCGCCGCCCCCGCAGCAGAGCAACCGACCCGCAACATGGGTGATTACGCGTTTGCCATCCCTCAGCAGTCGTTGGTCTCGGCACTCAATGCCTTTACCGCCGTGACCGGTTGGCAGGTCGGCTTGCCGGCAGAACTAGCTGAAGGCGTGGCCTCGCCGGGCGTACGGGGTTCGCTGCCACCGGAGAAAGCCCTCGATCGCCTGTTGGTGGGGACCAACCTGAGCTATCGCAAACTGGGCACCAACAACATCGTGCTGGAGAAGCGCAGCAACAGCAACGCGCTCAACCTGGACCAGGTGACCATCAGCGCCACCCGTAACGAGCAGGACGTCAACAGCGTTCCGGCGACCGTCACCGTCCAGACCCGCGAAGACCTGGACCGCAACAACGTCAATAACATCAAGGATCTGGTGCGCTACGAGCCGGGTGTTTCGGTGGGCGGTGCCGGTCAACGCGCCGGCCTCACTGGCTACAACATCCGCGGCATCGACGGCGACCGCGTATTGACCCAGGTCGACGGTGTGCAGGTGCCCGACAGTTTCTTTAACGGCCCATACGCCCAGAGCAACCGCAACTACGTCGACCCCGAGATCGTCAAGCGCGTCGAGATTCTGCGCGGCCCGGCGTCCGTGCTCTACGGCAGCAACGCCATCGGCGGCGCGGTCAGCTACTACACGCTGGACCCGGACGACATCATCAAACCGGGCAAGGATGTCGGCGCACGCCTGAAAACCGGCTACAGCTCGGCCGACGACAGCTGGCTGACCTCTGGCACGGTGGCCGGTCGCACCGGCGACTTCGACGGCCTGTTGCACTTGAGTCAGCGCAATGGTCATGAAACAGAGTCCTACGGCGAAACCGGCGGCACCGGCCTGAACCGCACCGAGGCCAACCCCGAGGATGTGCGCACCACCAACGTACTGGCCAAACTGGGCTGGGACTACGCCGACGATGCGCGCTTCGGCCTGACTTACGAGCACTACAAGGATGACCGCGACACCAACCAGCTGAGCGCAGTGGGTGGACCGTTCAACGCAGGACGCGGTTTCGGCTTCTATAAATCCCGTACCGGCAACGACACCGTCACTCGCGAACGCTTCGGCCTGGAACACAGCTTCGGCCTGGACAGCATCCTGGCAGACAACATCAAATGGACGCTGAATTACCAGATCGCCAAGACCGACCAGAGCACCGAAGAAATCTACGCGCCGTCGCGCACCGTGCTGCGCAATCGCGATACCACCTACAAGGATCGCCAATGGGTGTTCGATGCCCAGGCTGACAAGTCGTTTGCCATCGCCGACACCGACCACCTCGTCACCTATGGCACCACCCTCAAACAGGACAAAGTCACTGGCCTGCGTACCGGCAGCGGCACCTGCCTGACCGTGGCTGGCGCTTGCCGGGTTATCGGTGCCCCGAGCGCCGCCGACACCCTTAAACCGGCCAGCGATTTCCCGGACCCGACCATCAACAGCTACAGCCTGTTCGCCCAGGATCAGATCAGCTGGGGCAACTGGACCTTCCTGCCCGGTGCCCGCTACGACTACACCGAGCTCAAGCCGCACATCACCGACGAGTTCCTGGTCACCGCCGACCAGAGCGGCAATGGCGTGGTGAGTGACAAGACAAAGACCTGGCATCGTCTGTCGCCTAAATTCGGCACCACCTATAGCTTCAACGACCACTACACTTGGTATGGCCAGTACGCCGAAGGCTTCCGCACGCCGACCGCCAAGGCGCTGTACGGTCGGTTTGAAAACCTGGCCGGCGGCTATCAGGTCGCGCCAAACCCCGACCTGGAACCTGAAAAGAGCAAGAGCTATGAAACCGGCCTGCGCGGCCAGTTCGACGCAGGCACTTTCGATGTGGCGGTGTTCTACAACAAATACCGCGACTTCATCGACGAGAACGCCATCACGCCCGGCTACACCGAGACCACCTTCCAGAGCAACAACATCGCGCACGCCACCATCAAAGGCGTCGAGCTCAAGGGTCGCCTGAACCTCGACAGCTTCGGCGCCCCGACCGGTCTCTACACCCAAGGTTCGATGGCCTACCTGTATGGCCGAAACGATGACAGCGGCCAGCCGCTTAACAGCATCAACCCGCTGACCGGCGTGTTCGGTCTGGGTTACGACCAGGACAACTACGGCGCCCTGTTGAGCTGGACACTGGTCAAGCGCAAGACCCGCGTCGACAGCACCAGCTTCAAAACCCCGGACGGCACCAGCACTCAGTTCAAAACCCCGGGCTATGGCGTGCTCGACCTGGCCGGCTTCTACAAGGTGACCGACGACGTAACCGTCAACGCCGGTTTGTACAACCTGACCAACAAGAAGTACTGGCAGTGGGACGACGTGCGCGGTTACGACAGCGTCGGCGAAGCCTCGGTCACTCAACCGGCCAACCTCGATCGCCTGACTCAACCGGGTCGCAACTTCGCGGTCAATCTGATCTGGGATATCTGACCCTGTCACCTCACTGCGACGCTTTTAGAGAAGTGGCGCAGTGAGGTTTTTTTTACTGCCTGGCGTCACGTCATTCGTCTCGTTACCAAGCGCCTCTTTTTCCCAAGGACTTCTCATGACCACTCAGGACACTGCTTTGCGTTCACAACGTTTGAACCAGATCACCAACGAGCCTCACACCAGGCTTGATGCCTTGGTCAAAGCCCACGCACCGTTTGAAACCCAGGCCAACTTCGCGCGTTTCGTGGTGGCTCAGTATTTGTTTCAGTCGGAACTGGTGTCGCTGTACAACGATGCCGAATTGACCGCCATCGTCCCGGACCTGCCGGCTCGTTGCCGTGCTGAAGCGGCCAAGGCAGACCTGGCTGATCTGGAAACTGAAGTGCCGGAGCCAGTCACAGGCCCCGTGAAGAATCCAACCAGAGCCGAAGCACTTGGCTGGCTGTTCGTGTCGGAAGGTTCGAAACTCGGCGCAGCATTTCTGATCAAGCGTGCTGTGGGTCTTGGGTTAAGCGAAACCTTTGGTGCCCGCCATCTCGGCGAACCGGCCGGCGGTCGCGCGGAAGGCTGGAAGAGCTTCGTCAAAACCCTCGACGGACTGGAACTCAGCGCACAAGAAGAAGCCGAGCTGGATAAAGGTGCTATCGACGCGTTCAACCGCTTCACCGTATTGCTGGAGCAGGCTTACGCCACCACCCCCGAACTCGCCTGACAACACCTCCCTGTAGGAGCGAGGCTTGCCCGCGAATGGTACGGCGCGGTACTTCAGACAGACCGCGTTATCGTTCTTCGCGGGCAAGCCTCGCTCCTACAGAGCATTCGTAAACTTTATGAGCACCACTTCAAAACTCGCCCGAATCCTCTTCGGTCTGCTCGCCTACATCAGCCTCGGCATCGGCCTGATCGCCATCGTCGTGCCCGGCCTGCCGACCACCGAGTTCATCCTGCTCGCCGCCTGGGCCGCGACCAAGAGTTCGCCGCGCCTGAGCGCCTGGCTGGAAAACCATCGGCTGTTCGGTTCCATCCTGCGTAACTGGCGCAACGGCAAAATCATCGCCCGCCGAGCCAAAGTCAGCGCCACCGTCAGCATGCTGCTGTGCGCCGGGTTGATGCTGGCGATGCTCGATCCTGGCTGGCCGATCTTCCTGGCGATTGCCGGCATGAGCCTGGGCAATCTGTGGATCTGGTCGCGACCGGAATCGCTGCCGACAATTTCCTGAATTTCTGCCCTTTTCAGGGCATTTTCCTGCGCAAACGTTCACCTGTTACCGTTCGTCGGCTTCGCGTTCATGCAACCTGCGCCCACGCCGATGTGCATTAAATGGCGCTGAATGGACTTGGCGAACCGGGTCGATCCCGACTCACAGCCAACACCTCATCCATTCGCGAGTTCGTCCTATGTTCGACTCTCTCTCCATCCGCCTGAAAATCGTCCTGCTGTCCGGTCTGTGCCTGCTGGGCGTGGTCGTCCTGATCGTCGGCATGAACATCTACCAGACCGATCAGAACGATGAACTGGTCAGCGCCTCCAGCAGCAAGATGCTCACCGCCAGCGTGCAGAACCTGCTCCAGGCCAAGGCTGCCGAGCAAGCGGTGCGGGTGCAGAAGACCTTCGGCGAAAGCCTGCTGGTGGTGACTGCCCTGGCCGATCAGATCAAGGACATGCGCAACATGGCGAGCAATCGCTCCCTTGACGCCGGCGCCCTGCGTGAAGAGTTGAACCAGAGCCTGAAAACCGCCTTCGAGCGCAACAGCAAAGTGCTCGGCATCTGGCTGGCATTCGAACCCAATGGTCTGGATGGCAAGGACAGCGAATTTGCCAACGATGCCGCTCGCCAATCCAATGAAGCTGGTCGTTTCGCCAGCTACTGGAGCCGTGCCGGCGGTGTCGGGATCAACACGATCATGGTCGAAGACGACATGACCAAAACCACCTTGAGCCTCAGCGGCACACCCTATAACAGCTGGTACACCTGCCCCCGCGACAGCAAGCGCACCTGCCTGCTCGACCCGTATGCCGACACCGTCGCCGGCAAGGAAATGCTGATGACCACCATTTCCGTACCGCTGCTGGTGGATGGCAAATCCATCGGCGTGGTGGGTGTGGACATTGCCCTCGACGCGCTGCAAGCGGCGGCTGTCGACTCCCAACGCGATCTGTTCAACAGCGCCGGGCACATGCTGATCGTCTCCGGCAGCGGCGTACTCGCCGGTTACAGCGTCGACGCGAGCAAGGTCGGCAAAAGCATCGGTGACACCCTGGGCGCAGACGGCAAGGACGTCCTGCAATTGCTCAGCGCTGGCACGCCGAAAATTCTCGAACAAGGCGACCTGATCCGTGCGGTGTACCCGGTCAGTCCGATTGCCGAGTCCAAAGCCTGGGGCGTGGTGATCGACCTGCCGAAACAAGTGTTGCTGGCCGACTCGGTCAAGTTGCAAGCCGTACTCGATGACGCCCAGCAAAGCGGCACGATCAAAGCCGTTTTGCTGGCGGTGATTGCCGGGCTGGTCGGACTGGTGCTGATCTGGCTCACGGCGTCCGGCGTGACCCGGCCGATCAACAGCGTGGCCGAGATGCTCAAGGCGATTGCCAGCGGCGACGGCGACCTGACGCAGCGTCTGCACTACAGCAAGAAAGACGAACTGGGCGAACTGGTGAGCTGGTTCAACCGCTTCCTCGACAAGCTGCAACCGACCATCGCGCAGATCAAACAAAGCATCACCGACGCGCGCGGCACCGCCGACCAGTCTTCGGAAATCGCCCGCCAGACCAGCGAAGGCATGCAGGTGCAGTTCCGTGAAATCGACCAGGTCGCCACCGCGTCCAACGAAATGAGCGCCACCGCCCACGACGTCGCCAACAGTGCCTCGAACGCAGCGAACGCGGCCAAGGGTGCTGACCAGTCGGCCCGCGATGGCATGCAGATCATCGAACGCAGCACCCGCGACATCAATCAACTGGCCGACGAAGTCAGTAAGGCTGTAACCGAAGTCGAAGCATTGGCGGTCAACAGCGAGCAGATCGGTTCGGTGCTGGAAGTGATCCGCAGCATCGCCGAACAAACCAACCTGCTCGCGCTCAACGCGGCGATTGAAGCGGCGCGTGCCGGCGAGAGCGGGCGCGGGTTTGCGGTGGTCGCCGATGAAGTGCGCAACCTGGCCAAACGCACCCAGGACTCGGTGGAAGAAATCCGCATCGTGATCGAGCGCATCCAGACCGGCACTCGCGGCGTGGTGGCCACGATGCATTCGAGCCAGACCCAGGCTCACAGCAATGCCGGGCAGATCCAGCAAGCGGTGCAGGCCCTGAGCAAAATCAGCGACGCTGTGACAGTCATCAGCGACATGAACCTGCAAATCGCCAGCGCCGCCGAACAGCAAAGCGCCGTGGCCGAAGAGGTCAACCGCAACGTCTCGGCGATCCGCACCGTCACCGAAACCCTGACCGGCCAGGCCACCGAATCGGCGCAGATCAGCAGCCATCTCAACTCGTTGACCTCGCACCAGATGAAATTGATGGATCAGTTCAGGGTTTAAACAGGCGCCACCGAACGATCATCGCAGGCAGCATTTTGATCTATGATCAGGCCCTCTCCCGGAGGGCCTTCGATGACTGATTTACTCACGTCCATTCAAGCCGCACTCGGCTTGCCTCACACCCAGGTCAAGTTCACCTCGAGCGGCGCCCTGCCCTCGGCGTTTGCCGTCACCGACCTGGCGTGCGCCAGCATTGCCGCTGCCGGCCAGGCTGTCAGCGAATGGCTGCAGCTACAAACCGGTCGCTTACCCAGCCTTGAGGTCGACCGCCGCCTGGCTTCTTTCTGGTTTGCCACGTCGATCCGCCCGGTAGGCTGGAGCATCCCGCCGCTATGGGACCCGGTCGCCGGTGACTACGCGACCAATGACGGCTGGATCCGCCTGCACACCAACGCGCCCCATCACCGCGCCGCCGCCGAAAAGGTGCTCGGCGCCTGTGCCGACCGTGCCGCGATGGCGAGCAAGGTTGCTCAATGGGCCAAAAGCGATCTGGAGCTGGCCGTGGTCGAGGCCGGTGGCTGCGCCGCCGAGATGCGTAGCTGGGCGCAATGGCAGGCGCATCCCCAAGGTCAGGCGGTGAACGCCGAACCGCTGATTCAGTTTGCTGACAACAGTCACCAGAGCGCGAAACCGTGGCAAGGCTCGGTGGCGCAACCGCTGGCCGGGATCAAGGTGCTGGATTTGACCCGAGTGCTCGCCGGGCCGATCGCCAGCCGTTTTCTGGCAGGCCTCGGCGCCAACGTTTTGCGGATCGACCCACCGACCTGGAACGAACCGGGGGTAGTGCCGGAAGTCACCCTGGGCAAACGCTGCGCGCGCCTGGATCTGCACGACAAGACGGATCGCGCGGTGTTCGAAAGCCTGCTCAAGGACGCCGACATTCTGCTCCACGGCTACCGCGCCGACGCACTGGAACGCCTGGGTTATGGTGTCGCCGAACGCCAGAAACTGGCGCCCGGCCTGATCGACGTCAGCCTCAATGCTTACGGTTGGAGCGGCCCGTGGCAGAACCGCCGAGGCTTCGACAGCCTGGTGCAAATGAGCAGCGGAATCGCCGACGCCGGCCTGCAGTGGAAGCGCGCGGACAAACCGACGCCATTACCCTTGCAAGCGCTCGATCACGCTACCGGGTATTTGATGGCGGCCAGTGCGATTCGATTGTTGGGGCGTAGTGGATCGGCGCGGTTGTCGTTGGCGCGTACGGCGAAGTTGCTGATCGAAAATGGTGCGGGAACAGATGAGCCGTTGCGGGCGGAGGATGACAACGATCAAGGACTGTTGATTGAGCAGACGCCTTGGGGACCGGCGCATCGACTTCATGTGCCACTGAAAATAACGGGGACGCCGCTGCAGTGGACACTTCCGGCTTCGGAATTGGGCTCCCATCGCGCGCAGTGGTAAACCACTGATCGTTCCCACGCGGAGCGTGGGAACAGACTGGAAAAGTCGCGGTGATCGGTCCACTCTCGGACACGGCGACACCCGGATAAGCTATCAATAAAAGAAACTCCGAGGGCAGGCCTGAGGTCTGCCCTGATTCAATGCCTTTTTGAAGGAGAGACGTTAAATGGCAACGTTCGAGCCCGGTCACCTGCACATCGAGCGCCACGCGCTGAACAAGGAAGATTACAGTTTCAGCCTGAGTATCGACTATGAAGTCAGCCAGGACCCCAAGGAAGGTCAAGGCATGCTCTTCAAGATGCATGGTTCGGTCGAGGGTAAGGACCTGAAGGAAGAATTTTTCCTGCCCAAGGATCAGGCGTTCGACTTCGCCCGACATGCCACGCGCATCGCGCAAAAATACGGCTTGCCCAAGGAAGCCAGCATCGTTTCGATTCACAAGCAATATGACGAGATGTTTGAAGATGTGCGCGCGCAGCTCGACGTCAAATCCGGCGACCCGATAAAACCCGAGCATCTGGATCGAATCTGAAGCCCCCCCGGGGGGAGAGGGGACTGACCGCGTTGCTCTTTCGAGCTACATCGACCTGAGATATCGAGTCGAACTCAGATTTTGAAAGCGACAGATATCTGCCCCCTTTCCCCCTCTCCCCACTGGGGAGAGGGCTGGGGTGAGGGGTGGCTTTCGAATCCACCATCAATCTCAAGATTTCACCCCAGCCCTCCTCCAAGGCATACTTGCCACCCTCCGCACTCCAGAACCCAACAACGCCCCATGCGTATCCACGTCAGCTTCATCGACCGCGTCGGCATTACCCAGGAAGTCCTGGCCTTGCTCGGTGGGCGCAATCTCAATCTGGATGCGGTGGAAATGGTCCCGCCCAACGTCTATATCGACGCCCCGACCCTGAGCCCGGAAGTCCTCGAAGAGCTGCGCGATGCGTTGTTCAGCGTGCGCGGCGTGCAAGCGGTGACGGTGGTCGACATTCTTCCCGGTCAGCGTCGGCACCTGCAGCTTGATGCGTTGCTCGCGGCCATGACCGACCCGGTCCTGGCGCTGGACAGTGCCGGCAAGGTGCTGCTGGCCAACCCGGCACTGATCGCCTTGTACGGTCGCGAGCCTGACGGCGAAAGCATCGCCGACCTGTTCGCCGACCCGACACTGCTCGAAGCCCTGCTGGAAAACGGCTTCCGCCTGCCGCTGCGGGAAGTCACCGTCAACGGCCAGACATTGCTGCTGGACGCCACACCGATTACCGATGCCGGCGCCCTGCTGACCCTGTATCAACCCAACCGCATTGGCGAACGCCTGTCGGCGCTGCACCACGACCATGCCGAAGGTTTCGATGCGCTGCTCGGTGAGTCCCCGGCGATTCGAACCCTCAAGGCCCGTGCCCAGCGCGTTGCGGCGCTTGATGCGCCGTTGCTGATCCAGGGCGAAACCGGCACCGGCAAAGAACTGGTGGCGCGTGCCTGCCACGCCATCAGCGCCCGGTACAGTTCACCATTTTTGGCGCTGAACTGCGCGGCATTGCCGGAGAACCTCGCCGAAAGCGAACTGTTCGGCTACGCCCCCGGCGCCTTCACCGGCGCACAACGGGGCGGCAAACCCGGGCTGATGGAACTGGCCAACCAGGGCACGGTGTTTCTCGATGAGATCGGCGAGATGTCGCCGTACTTGCAGGCCAAGTTGCTGCGTTTCTTGAACGACGGCAGCTTCCGCCGGGTGGGCGGGGATCGTGAGGTGAAGGTCAATGTGCGGATCCTCAGCGCCACGCACCGCGACCTGGAAAAAATGGTCAGCGAAGGTTCGTTCCGCGAAGATTTGTTCTATCGCCTCAACGTCCTGAACGTCGAAGTCCCGCCCCTGCGCGAACGTGGCCAGGACATCCTGCTGCTGGCCCGCTACTTCATGCAGCAGGCCTGCGCGCAGATCCAGCGTCCGGTCTGTCGCCTGGCGCCCGGCACCTATCCGGCACTGCTCGGCAATCGCTGGCCGGGCAACGTGCGGCAACTGCAGAACGTGATCTTCCGCGCCGCCGCCATTTGCGAAAGCAGCCTGGTCGACATTGGCGACCTCGATATCGCCGGCACCTCCGTGGCACGGCAGAGTGACAGCGACGTCGATAGCCTCGAACAGGCGATGGAAGAGTTCGAGAAGACCCTGCTGGAAAAACTCTACGTCAGCTACCCCTCGACCCGCCAACTGGCCAGCCGCCTGCAAACCTCCCACACGGCGATTGCCCATCGGTTGCGCAAGTACGGCATTCCGAATAAGCCGTAAGCCTGACAATTCAATCTCTCTACCAACACAAAACCACTGTAGGAGTGAGCCTGCTCGCGATAGCGATATGTCAATCGCTGCATGTATTGACTGATACACCGCTATCGCGAGCAGGCTCACTCCTACAGGTTTTATGTCCGGCTTGAAATCTGTTCAAAAACGACCTCCATCTGTACTGAAAGCGCTACAGTGGAACGATATCGCTACACCCTCTTCCGATCACCGCTGTGCAAGGCTTTGATCCACTTAGGCTTTTTTCTCCACCTTGCGCTGTAGCGATTTCGCTACAGCCAGCAAATCGCTGCACCTCGAAAAAACACATAAAGTATTGATATTTAACAATAAAAAAACATTGGCCGCGATTTTGCTTAGTAACCATCCATAAAGCAGGGCTTTGCCCAGTATTCAATCGCGTCCACCAGACGAGTCTGGCCCCCTTAGGAGTTTCCATGAGCGAGTTGCGTTTTACTGAAGATCACGAATGGCTGCGTACCGAAGCTGACGGCAGCGTCACAGTCGGCATCACCGCTTTCGCACAAAACGCCCTGGGCGACGTGGTTTTCGTACAACTGCCTGAGCTGCAGTCCTACGACAAAGGCGCTGAAGCCGCCACTGTGGAATCGGTAAAAGCCGCCAGCGGCGTGTACATGCCACTGGACGGTGAAGTGCTGGAAGTGAACCCGGCACTCGACAGCAGCCCTGAACTGGTCAACGAAGACCCGCTGGGCGAAGGCTGGTTCTTCCGCTTCCAGCCAAGCGACGCCTCGGCTGTCGCCAAACTGCTGGATCAAGACGCTTACGACCGTCTGATCAAAGCCAACGCCGAAGCCTGAGGAGCGCTGACATGACTCAAGTAAGCCTGACCACCGCCAACGAATTCATCGCCCGCCACATCGGCCCGCGCGCAGGCGACGAGCAAGCCATGCTCAACAGCCTCGGCTTCGACTCGCTGGAAGCCCTGAGCGCCAGCGTCATCCCCGACAGCATCAAGGGCACCAGCGTCCTCGGTCTGGAAGACGGCCTGAGCGAAGCCGATGCCCTGGCCTTGATCAAGTCCATCGCCGGCAAAAACCAGCTGTTCAAGACCTTCATCGGCCAGGGCTACTACGGCACTCACACGCCGTCGCCGATCCTGCGCAACCTGCTGGAAAACCCGGCCTGGTACACCGCCTACACCCCGTACCAGCCGGAAATTTCCCAGGGCCGTCTCGAAGCGCTGCTGAACTTCCAGACCCTGATCAGCGACCTCACCGGCCTGCCGATCGCCAACGCCTCGCTGCTCGACGAAGCCACCGCCGCTGCCGAAGCCATGACCTTCTGCAAACGCCTGAGCAAGAACAAAGGCAGCCATGCGTTCTTCGCCTCCGTGCATTGCCACCCGCAAACCCTCGACGTGCTGCGCACCCGCGCCGAGCCGTTGGGCATCGATATTGTCGTTGGCGACGAGCAAACACTGACTGACGTGACGCCGTTCTTCGGCGCCCTGTTGCAATACCCGGCGAGCAACGGTGATGTGTTCGACTACCGCGAACTGACCGAACGCTTCCACGCCGCCAATGCGCTGGTGGCGGTCGCCGCCGATCTGTTGGCCCTGACCGTGCTGACCCCGCCGGGTGAGTTCGGCGCCGACGTGGCCATCGGCAGCGCACAACGCTTCGGCGTGCCGCTGGGCTTTGGTGGTCCGCACGCGGCGTACTTCTCCACCAAGGATGCGTTCAAGCGCGACATGCCGGGCCGCCTGGTCGGTGTCTCCGTCGACCGTTTCGGCAAGCCGGCGCTGCGCCTGGCGATGCAGACCCGCGAGCAACATATTCGCCGCGAGAAGGCCACCAGTAACATCTGCACCGCGCAGGTGTTGTTGGCCAACATCGCCAGCATGTACGCCGTGTACCACGGCCCGAAAGGCCTGACGCAGATCGCCAACCGCGTGCATCACCTGACCGCGATTCTG
>NZ_JBNDJH010000042.1:0-30563 GCF_050434865.1 Pseudomonas silensiensis | reverse complement strand
TTTCCCCATGTGAGAGTAGGTCATCGTCAAGATTAAATTCCGAAACCCCTATCTGCGTATGCAGGTAGGGGTTTTGTTTTGCCCGCAGGAAAGTGCGAACGGACATTACCGGTACTTGATCACGATCCCTTTGAGTTTCCGACCTTCAATGGTTTTTACGTCGCGAGCCCACAGTGGACCGTTGACATAGGCGCCCACCGGTTGGATATGGTCGTAGACCACCACCACGGCATCGCCGCCGAGCTTGGCGGATTCTTCGCGTAGTTTTTGTTCTACCTGAGTGATGGGAGGAGCAGGCTCGACGCTGGCATCGATGACCACCTCACCCAATCGGACGTGAGGGCGAAGAGGTTCGGTGCGCAGCACCACGACCTCGCTAGCGAGCGTCGGCGCGGGATGCTCCACGCCCACATAGGCAGTGGTCTGGGCGTCGACGGTGGCGCACCCACTCAGCGCGAGCAGAGTGGCGGTGAGTCCTCCGGCCAGCAGTGACAGTTTGAAACGAGTGGACCAAGGCACGTCCTGGACAGGCATAGTGGGGTTCCTCCGAACAATCCGCTACTGTACGAGGTAGTGTGTTGACGGTAGCAGACGGTCCGGCAGTTGCCAGAAGCCCAACCTTTTCAGGTTGGGCTTTTTTCATGCCTTGAGAAAGTGAGTTTCACTGATCCTTTTCGCAATTCACCATCCACGACACACCAAACCGATCTACCAACATGCCGAAGCGAGCTGCCCAGAACGTCGTCTCCAGTGGCATTGCAACCTTGCCGCCGTCCGACAACGCTGAAAACACCCGTTCTGCCTCCGCAATGCTGTCGACATTAAGTGAAACCGAACAGCCGCTCATTTCGTCAGTAGGGCGATCAGGGGTTGTGTCCGAGCCCATGATCGCCTGATCGCCCACCAGCAGGCGGGTGTGGATGATCAGGTTGTGGTAGTCCGCCGGAAAGTGCTCGCGCGCGGGGCTTTCACCGAAGGTCATCATGACTTCGATCTGGCCTGGCAGGCTTTGGGCATAGAAGGTGAAGGCGGCTTTGCAGTCACCGTTGAAGATCAGGTAGGGATTGATTTTCATGCTTTGCTCCCGGTTACGAAGAGGCGAAGAGAGGCCGAATTCACCTCAGGCTCCGCAGTGATTGGGCTCCCTTTAGCAAAGCGTTAGATGTCGTGACTGGCGGGAATTGTTTAGATGTTTTTTCTATTGAAGCGACGTGGCTTATGGCGCTTGGGCGTCGATCCACTGTCCTCAAGCGACTGCGCGTGGAACCGAGGGGCGCAGCAAACGTTCGATGGCACCGCTCACCAGGTTTTCCAGCAGCTCATCTCGCTCCGCTTCACTCAGCGTGTGCTGCGCCAACCAGCCGGGCGCGCTGTTGAGTAAGTTTGCGATCGCATGTCCGGCGGCCAGCAGACCCTGTTCACTGAAGCGGGATCGGGTCCCGAGCATCAGCAACAATTTGCGCTCGTATTGCTCGCGCAGCTGCCGAACCCGTTCCTGTTGGTCTTCATTCAGGCAGCCGCTGTCTCGCTCTGCCAGACGAAAATGCCAAGGCATCTCCTGATGCAGGTTCAAATGTGCTCGGATGAGGGCATGGAGTTTGTCACGTTTTGCCGGGGCCTTTTGCTCGACCCGCCCCAAGGTGGCCAGCAGCTCTTCGTAAAACTCCTCGATCAGGTCGAGCAGCAAGTGCTGCTTGCTGGGGTAATGGTGATACAACGAGCCGGGGGCGAGCCCCAGGCAGGTCGCGAGCTCACGCATGCCGACCTGTCCGAAACCCTTGCAGGCGAACAGCTCCAGCACCTTGTCCCGGTACTCGGCAAAGCGCGAGCAACGCTCAGGCATAGGCATGGAAGCCACGCCCCGTTTTGCGCCCCAGGTAACCCGCCGCGACCATTTCCTTGAGCAGTGGAGCAGGGCGGTACTTGCTGTCGTTGAAGCCATCGTAGAAAGCTTCGAGGATCGCCAGCACGGTGTCCAGGCCGATCAGGTCCGCCAACGCCAACGGCCCGATCGGCTGATTGCAGCCCAGGCGCATGCCGGCGTCGATATCTTCGGCGCTGGCCAGGCCTTCCTGAAACACCAGGATCGCTTCGTTGATCATCGGCACCAGAATCCGGTTGACCACGAAACCCGGACGGTTGCCCGCAGTGATCGCGGTTTTACCGAGCGTGGTTGCCATGTCCAGCGCCAGGGCATGGGTGGCGTCGCTCGTTTGCAATCCGCGAATCACCTCGATCAGGCCCATCACCGGCACCGGGTTGAAGAAGTGCAGACCGATGAAGCGCTCCGGCTGGCTCACGCTGGCAGCGAGTTGGGTGATGGACAGCGAAGACGTGTTGGAGGCAATCACGCAATCGTCGCTGACCTGCGCGGCGATCTGTTGCAGCACGCGCAGTTTCAGCTCGAGGTTTTCGGTCGCGGCTTCGATCACCAGTTGCACGTTCTGCAGACTGCTGTAATCGGTGCTGGTGCGGATCTTGTCGAGGGCGGCGAGCTTTTGCTCTTGCGTCAGCGTTTCCTTGGCGATTTGTCGATCGAGGTTTTTACTGACGGTTGCGACGGCCTTTTGCAGGGCGCTCTCGGAGATGTCGAGCAAGGTCACGTTAAAACCGGCCAAGGCGCAGACTTGCGCAATGCCATTGCCCATGGTGCCTGCGCCGATCACGCCGATGTTTTGCAGATTCATGTTCTGTCCTTCCGATCAAATCCCGCGATACCTTGGCCGCCATAGTGGCCGAAGGCGTACTATTGGCCGCGAGTCTAGAGCCGGCAGGGCGGTTGTCCTATGCCGAAACTGTTCAACGGCACTGGTGTTTTTTGCCATTCGGGTGATGGGGAGAGAAGCGTTCACATGCGGGAAAAGGACTCGGTTTCCGCCTACTTCGTGCAGGCAATGATCCATGGGCTGGGAAACAATCCGCAACGTCAGAGGGCTGCGCTTGAACAGGCTGGCATCGACCCGGCGTTGATGGAGCAGCCTACTGCGCGTGTGCCGGCGAGTGCGTTTGCCGCGTTGTGGTTGATTCAGATCCGCGAGCTCAATGATGAGTTCTTCGGGCTCGACTCCCATGGCATGCCGCCGGGCGCTTTCGCCCTGATCTGCCGGGCATTGATTCAGGAACCTGACCTGCACAAAGCCATGCGCCAGTGCCTGGCCAATTTCGCGCTGTTCCTCCAAGACTTTCGCGGCACGCTGACGGTGCGCGGCAAACGTGCGGTGATCAGCCTGCAGAACCACTCGCCAAACAGCGACGTCAGTCGTTTGGGCGAGGAGACGTTTCTGGTGTTGATGATCAGTCTGCTCTGCTGGCTGGGTGGTCGGCGCATCCCCATCGATCGCGCAGACTTTCGCCATCAGCGTGTGTCGCTCAGCGATGACCGTTTGCTCTGGGGACCGAACCTGACCTTTGGTGCCGAGCGCACCGAAATCGAATTCGCCAGCCACTATCTGCGTCTGCCGGTGGTTCAGGATCTGGCATCCCTGAAAGTGTTTTTGCGCACTGCGCCGCAATGGCTGGTGATTCGTTTTCGCAATCAACACGGTCTGGCGTCGCAGGTCCACCAGCGTCTGCGTAACAGCCATTACAGCCAATGGCCGACCTTGCAGGCCTTCGCCCTGGAACAGCACCTGAGCCCCAGTACCTTCCGCCGTAAGCTCGAACGGGAAGGGTGTTCATATCAGGAGATCAAGGACGAGGTGCGGCGCGGCGTTGCCTTCGAACAACTGCGCCAGAGCCGAGCGAGCATCAGTGACATTGCCGAGCAGCTTGGCTTTCAGGAACCGAGTGCGTTCCATCGTGCGTTCAAGAAGTGGACGGGGGAAAGTCCGGGACGGTATCGGGCGCGGTATCAGGGGGAGCTCACGGAGTGAACCCTGTTCTTGATCGCTTCACTGCCTTACTCGACCAGGCTAGACGCGCCTTGCTGCTGGTCTGGGCGACGTCTCGCGGGCTGTTTCTGGGATTGGTGCTGGCTACCCTGATCGCCGGCGTACTTCCAGCACTGGCGGCGTGGTTAGGTCAACGCATCGTCGATGCGGTCGTCACCGCCATGCAGTTGCACGCGCAACAGGGCAGTGCGCCGTTGTGGCCGGTCGTGCGTTATGTGCTGTTTGAAGCGGGCGTGCTCGCGTTGCTGTCCGGGACTCAGCGGGCGCTGTCGGTCCAGCAATCGCTGTTGCGGGTGCAGTTGGGGCAGAAGGTCAACACGATGATTCTGGAGAAGGCCCAGACGTTATCGCTGGTGCAGTTCGAGAATTCCGAGTTCTACGACAAGCTGGTTCGGGTGCGCCGCGAGGCTTCAACCCGGCCGTTGGCGCTGGTGATGAAGTCGTTGGGGCTGATCCAGAACCTGATCGTGTTGATCAGCTTCGGCGTGTTGCTGGTGCATTTTTCGCCCTGGGCGCTGGTGCTGCTGGTGGTCGGTGCACTACCGGTATTCTTCGCCGAAGCACATTTTTCCGGTGATGCTTTCAGACTGTTCACTCGCCGCGCGCCGGAGAGTCGACAACAGAATTACATCGAGACGCTGCTCTCTCACGAGGGCTACATCAAAGAGGTCAAACTGTTCGGCTTCGCGCCGCTGCTATTGAAGCGTTATCGCGATACATTCGCGCGGCTCTATGCCGAAGACCGGCGCCTGACATTACGTCGGGATGGCTGGGGATTTGTCCTCGGTCTACTGGGCACCGGCGCGTTTTACCTGGCGTATGCCTGGGTGGTGGTCGATACCGTCCATGGCAATATCAGCCTCGGTCAGATGACCATGTACCTGGTGTTGTTCAAACAGGGGCAGACGGCGGTGAGCAGCAGTTTGAGCGCCATCAGCGGTCTCTACGAAGATGGCCTTTACCTCTCCAGTCTTTATGAATACCTGGCCGAGCCTGTTGTGGCGGATACCGGCAACCTCACCGTGGGCGCGGTCCCTGGCGATGGCCTACGTTTCGAGAACGTCGGTTTCCGTTATCCGGGAGCCAGTCGCGCCGCGCTGGAAGGCATCGACCTTCACCTTGTGCCCGGCCACAGTGTGGCACTGGTGGGGGAGAACGGTTCGGGCAAGACCACGCTGATCAAATTGTTGACGCGGCTGTACCGTCCTGATCAGGGCCGTATCCTGCTGGACGGCAGCGATCTGCAAGCGTGGGAAGAAGGCACGCTACGACGGCGCATCGGGGTGATTTTTCAGGATTACATCCGCTACCAATTCTCCGTCGGCGAGAACATTGGTGTGGGTGACACGCTGGCGTTCAACGATGAACAGCGCTGGCAGGAGGCCGCCGCCGAGGGCATGGCCGCACCCTTTATCGAAGGGTTGGATCGAGGGTATGCCACGCAATTGGGGCGGTGGTTTGCCGGCGGCCAGGAGCTGTCTGGCGGCCAATGGCAGAAGATCGCGTTGTCGCGCGCCTACATGCGGCGCAACGCCGATATCCTGATTCTGGATGAGCCGACCTCGGCACTCGACCCGGCGGCGGAAGCAGCGGTATTCGAGCACTTCAGTGAGCACACCGAAGGCCGGATGACGTTGCTGATCTCCCACCGGTTTTCCAGCGTGCGCAATGCAGACCACATCATTGTGCTGGACCAGGGAGCGATTCTTGAGCGGGGCGATCACGACAGTCTGGTGGCCGCGGGCGGGCGCTATGCGCAGTTGTTTGATTTGCAGGCCCGCGGTTACCGATAGATCTCAAGACTCCCGAGAAAGTCGCGTCACCGCCGGCCCGGCCATTTGTGTTGGTTTTGTTTTCATCAAACCGTCCAGCGCCTGCCGATACTGGCTACCACCCAGGCTCATGCTGTTGTTGTGCGTACCACCGGGCACCAATAGCAGGTGCTTGGGTTCGTTGGCGGCATTGAACAATTGCTGGCTGAACCGCGAGGGCATGAACGGGTCGGCCAGGCCGTGGACCACCAGCAACGGCATGTTGATGTCGACGATCTTGTCGATGGAATCGAATTTTTGCGACAGCAGCCAGCGCACCGGCAACCATTTCACGGGCAGGTTGCTGTCGGCCACTTGCGCCACGGCATCGCCCAGCGAGGTGAACGTGGATTCAATCACCAGACCGCGCACCGGCACCACGCCATGGTCCTTTTTCGCCTGTGCGGCCAGGTCTGCCGCCAGGTCGATCGCCACCGCGCCACCGAGTGAGTGGCCATAGATCAGGCGCTTGCTGGCGTCCGGTTGCATCTCGATGAAGCGCTCCCAGGCGGCTCGGGCGTCTTCGTAAACACTGGCTTCCGACGGCAGATCCCCCTTGCTCTGGCCAAACCCGCGGTAGTCGATGGCCAGCACCGAATAGCCCATGGCGCGCAATTGCTCGATGCGGAACGCCTGGCCCGTCAGGTTCCAGCGCACGCCATGCAGGTAGAGGATCGACGGCGCATCGCGACGCGCGGCCGGCCACCACCAGGCATGCAGGCTTTGCCCGGCCTTGAAGCTGGCGGGCTTGATGTCGAATTCCTGAACGTCCTGCGGCAGACCGCGATACCAGCCAGCGGTCCCGGGCTCGATGCGAAACAGCAGCTCGCGTTCCTTGTACTTGAGCACGCCGCAACTCACGGGCAAGCCGACGACCAGCGCGGCCATGCACATCAGCGGCAGCCAGCGTCGGCCCAAGCGGCTCATGACATTCGAAAACATGCAGGGTCCGGAGGATGGAAAGGAAAGCTCGGGTTTTAACAGAAGCGTGGCAAAAGGTGGGGAAAAATTCGACAGTCGTATGAAGGGCCCGGCTTGGGCGATGACTTTTCGGACCCCTTCGCGAGCAGGCTCACTCCTACATTGGAATGCGTCCCCCCTGTAGGAGTGAGCCTGCTCGCGATGGCGCCATTTCTGCCCACACATCTTTAAAACCGCGCGCAAAGCCATTCGTCTTTGCTTCAGGCACCCGCCTAAAAAAAGATTGAATAATCACACAAAATGTTATTTAAATAACAAAACAACAACGCCAGCGTCAGCCTGGCAAGCCGTATCAAGGTGGGATAGCAATGAGCAAGATCGCAGTCATCGGCAGCAACATGGTGGATTTGATCACCTACATCGATCGCATGCCGGCCCAGGGTGAGACGCTCGAAGCGCCGGGGTTTGCCCTCGGGTGTGGCGGCAAGGGTGCCAATCAGGCGGTTGCTGCCGCCAAGCTTGGGGCGGATGTGTTGATGCTCACCAAGGTCGGCGATGACCTGTTTGCCGACAACACCCTGGCCAACTTCCAGCGCTTTGGCATCGACAACCGTTACGTGCAACGCGTGCCCGGCGTGTCCAGCGGGGTGGCACCGATCTTCGTTCAGGCTGACTCGCACAACAGCATCCTCATCGTCAAAGGCGCCAACGCACATCTGCTCCCGGCAGATATCGACGCGGCCGCGCAGGCGTTGCGCGAGTGTTCGCTGATCGTTCTGCAGCTCGAAATCAACATCGACACCGTTTACTACGCCATCGAGTTCGGCCGCGCACACAACATTCCGGTGCTGCTCAACCCGGCACCGGCCTTGTCGGGCCTGAGCCTTGAACACCTGGCGCAACTGGATTTCCTGGTGCCCAACGAGTCCGAGCTGGCACTGATTACCGGCCAGGTTGTGGACTCGCCGGAGTCAGCCCATAACGCCGCCCAGACATTGGTTGCCAGCGGTATTCGCCACGTCATCGTGACCCTCGGCCAGCAAGGCGCGCTGTATGTCGGCGAGGAGGGCGAGTTTCAGATTCCCGGTCTGAGTGTTGCCGCGCGCGACACCACCGGGGCAGGAGACGCCTTTATCGGTTGCTTCATTCATCACTGGAGTCGCGACCGCGATATCCGCGCCGCCATGACCCAGGCCGTGGCGTATTCCGCCTGCTCGGTCACGGGCCTTGGCACCCAGACGTCCTACCCGGACGCCCACGCATTCGCTGAATTTCAGCGCAGCCTCGACGCCTGACGTTGAGGTGATTCACCGCTCCAACATCCCGAAGCTCATCACGGAGAACAACAATGACAAAACCTCCGCTCCAACAGACGTCCGATGGTTTCTACCTGAACCGCACGCCCTGGTTCGCCTTCATTTTGCTGTGCAGTATCTTCGCGTTATGGGCAGCCGCCGCGAGCATGAACGACGTGCTCATCGCGCATTTCAAGAAGGCTTTTCTGCTCAGCGACTTCCAGACGGCGTTCGTGCAGTCGGCGTTTTATCTGGGCTATTTCTTCGTGGCGATTCCGGCCGCACTGGTGGTCCGGCGTTTCAGCTACAAGACCACCATCCTGATCGGCCTGATGCTGTACATGTTCGGTTGCCTGTTGTTCTTCCCGGCGGCATCGACCGCCAAGTACGGCATGTTCCTGCTGGCACTGTTTGTGATTGCGGCGGGGCTGTCGTTCCTCGAGACCGCCTGCAACACCTACTCGACATTGATGGGCCCGCGTGAAACCGGCACCCGTCGCCTGAATATTTCCCAGACTTTCCACCCGTTCGGTGCGATGGCCGGGGTGTATGTCGGCAGCTTTGTGATGTTCAAGGACACCGACGCGACCCGCGAGCAACTCACGCAAATGAGCGCCTCGGACGCAGCGATCCAGCAGCTGCAAATGATCCAGTCCACGTTGCTGCCGTACAAATGGATGATCGCCGTGCTGGTGCTGATGTTCATCCTGATCGCCATCACCCGGTTTCCCGCGTGCAAAGGCAATCAACCGAGCAGCAAGAAAACCGCCAGTCTCGGCCAGAGCCTGTCGCGGCTGTGGCGCAACAAGCGCTTCACCTTTGGTGTGTTGGCACAGTTTCTCTATGTCGGGGCCCAGGTCGGTGTCTGGAGTTTCACCATCCGTTTGGCCATGCAATTGGGCGGCATGAACGAGCGCAGTGCCTCGTGGTTTCTGCTGACGACGTTTGCCGCGTACTTTGTCGGCAAGCTGATCGCCAACGTGCTGATGCGCAAATTGCACCCGGCCAAGGTGTTGGCGGTGTATGGCGTGCTGTGCATCGCGTTGCTGGCTTATACGATTCTGGTGCCGAACATCACGGCGGTGTACGCAGCCGTTGGCGTGAGCGTGTTCCTCGGTCCGTGCTGGCCGACCATCTACGGCCTGACGATTGACGGCCTGGGCGAAGACACCGGTGTCGGCGGTTCGCTGCTGGTGATGAGCATTGTCGGTGGCGGGGTGATTCCGATCTTCCAGGGCCTGCTGTCCGATTACAGCGGCGGCAACATGCAACTGGCCTATAGCGTGCCGCTGCTGTGCTTCATCGTGATCGTGATGTACGCGGTGCGTTGCCTGCGTCATTCCGACAGCGAACGGGCACCGGTGGGTGCGGTGGTTGCGTCATGACTACGCGGATCAATCTTCATCCGTCGCAGTTTGGTGAGGCGCGCCGAACCTTGCTGGAATCCGAGGCTTTCACCGTCAGCGCCTGGGTCTATCCCAGTGGCGTGCTGGCGGTGGAATTGGCCAATCATCGCGGCAGTCTCGTGGTGCTGCCGTATCAGGGGCAGATGATCTGGTCCGCCGTGTTCGACGGTTGCGACCTGACCATGCGCAACCTGTTCAGCCAGCCCAGACCCAGCCCGACGGTGATCGGCACCTACGGCTGCTTCATGTTCCACAGCGGCCTGCTGCGCAACGGTTGCCCGAGCCCCGAGGACGATCATCCGCTACACGGTGAGATGCCTTGCGCGGCGATGGATCGCGCCTGGCTGGAGGTCGGTGAGGACAGCATCGGTCAATACCTGCGGTTGGGTGGCGAGTACGAATACGTGCAGGGTTTTGGTGACCATTATCGGGCGAGCCCGAGCGTGACTTTACGGGCTGACTCAGGGCTGTTCGACATCGCCATGCAGGTGACCAATCTCGCGGGCAAACCGATGGACCTGATGTACATGGCGCACATGAATTACGCCTATGTCGAAGGCGCTCGTTTCATCGAACCCTTGGGTTTCGAACGTGTGCGCCTGCGCACGAGCGTGCCGGCCCATGTGAAACCGACACCGGCCTGGAGCCGTTACATGGAAGAGTTGGCAGTTGCGCCGGAACAGTTCCAGTGCCTGGATCGACCCGCGCTCTATGATCCCGAGATCGTGTTTTTCTTCGACGACGTGCGGGCGGATGACAGCGGCCATGCGCACTTTCTGCTGAGCCATCCGGACGGTGCGGCGTTCTACACGCGCTACCGCCCTGACCAATTCGAGCATGCAGCACGCTGGATTCTGCATAACGCCGATCAACACGTGGCGGCGTTCGTGCTGCCGGCCACGTGCGAACCGGAAGGCTATCGCGCCGAGTCTGCCAAGGGCCATGTGCGTTCGCTGGCGGCAGGGGCGACGGCTGATTTCAGCGTCACCACTGGCTACCTGAGTGCAGTGGAACAACAGGCCCTGATCAGATGATCAACTGCGCGCCGCTGGCAGTAATGGCGTCGCGATAGGCCTTGGGGATTTTCTTGTCGCTGACCACGAACTGAAAGTCTTCAAGGTTGGCGAAGTGCGCAGTGCGCACCGTGTCGAACTTGCTGTGGTCGGCCAGTAGCAGCCGCTGTTGTGCCTGACGCATGACCTTCTGCTTGACCTCCACTTCATTGAAGTTGAAGCAGGTTACGCCGAAGTCCTGGCTGATGCCGGCAGCGGAGACGAAGGCCCAGGTCAGGCGCACGCTGTCGAGGATGCCGGTTTCGCTCTGATTCTCGAACACCTGGTTCTTGCGGTGGAACGTGCCGCCGCACAGCACGATGTGGCAGTTGGGCTTTTGCGAGAGTTTGAGCAGCACGTTCAGGGAGTTGCACACAGCCGTGAACTCGAGTTCGTCGGGGATGAAGTCGACCACGAAAGGCGTGGTGGTGCCGCAGTCGAAGAACACCGTGTCGCCCGGCTGGATAAACCCGGCGGCGAGTTTGCCGATACGGCGTTTTTCTTCGACGTGGCGGGTGTCCTGTTCGGCCACGCGGTAATCGCCGGGCTCGCTGCCGTCGTGAATTTTCGTGATGTAGCCACCGAGCAGCCGCAGGTGGTCGGTGTATTTGCTCAGGTCGCGGCGCAGGGTCATCTCGGACACGTCCAGCAACGCCGCCATCTCGCGCAGATGAATGGCGCTCTGGTCTTGCAGGGCTTGTTGAATCAGCTTGAGACGCTCGGCTTTTTTACTGTCCACAGGTATTCCGGGGTTGATTGTTGGTGTTATTTAAGTAACATTATTTGTTAGATTTGTAACGTTTTTGCGCAAGTCACCCTCGATTGTGGCGCAGGGGCATTTGAATATACAAACAGGAGTTTTTGCGATGGCACACCTTGAACCCCAAGCGTTGGCGCAGTACATCGATCATACCTTGCTGGCGCCCGATGCTTCCCGCGAGCAAATCGCAACGTTGTGCCGCGAAGCCGTAGAACACGGCTTCTATTCGGTGTGCGTGAATTCGGGACAGGTCCCTCATGCCGCTCAGTGCCTTGCCGGACAACGCGTCAACATCTGCGCGGTGGTCGGCTTCCCGCTGGGTGCCGGCCTGAGCGAGACCAAAGCCTTCGAAGCCGAGCGGGCGATTGCCGCCGGTGCCGGGGAGGTCGACATGGTGTTGAACATTGGCGGGTTGAAAGACGGTTTGTTCGATCTGGTGCGCGACGACATCGCCCAGGTCAAACAGGCCTGCGGCAGTGTGCCGCTGAAAGTCATTCTGGAAAACTGCCTGCTCACCGACGCCGAAAAAGTGAAGGCCTGCCAGATTTGCCGTGATTTGAATGTCGCTTTCGTCAAAACATCGACCGGCTTCAGCCGCAGCGGTGCCACCGTGGAAGATGTCGCCCTGATGCGCCGCACCGTTGGCGCGGTCATCGGGGTCAAGGCTTCCGGTGGCGTACGCGATTACCCGACCGCACTGGCGATGATCGAGGCCGGCGCCACGCGACTGGGCACCAGTTCGGGCATCGCGATCATCAGCGGCGCCCAAGCGGCGGGTGAGGGGTACTGATCAGTCCACACGCAAGACGATCTTGCCGATGTGATCACCCGCTTCCATCCGGGCATGAGCCTGCGACGCGTCGGTAAGCGAATAGACCTTGTCGATCATCGGCAGGCAACGCCCGGCGGCCAGTACGGGCCAGACATACTCGCGCAACTGTTCGGCGATCGAGGCTTTTTCTTCACGGGTGCGCGCACGCATCAGTGAGCCAGTGATCGTCGCACGTTTGCCAAGGATCGCCATCAGGTCAACGTCTTTGGCATGAGCACCACCGAGAAAGCCCAGCATCACCAGCCGACCGTCCATGCCCAGCGCCGCGATATTCTGATTCAGGTACGAACCGCCCATGATGTCGAGGATGACATTGACGCCCTTGCCGGCGGTTCTTTCCTGGATGACCTGGACGAAGTCCTGATCGCGATAGTTGATCGCCTCGGCGCCCAGCTGACGGATCGCCGCGCATTTTTCCTCACTGCCCGCCGTGGCGAACGCCTTGACGCCGAATTCGCGGCAGAGCATCAGCGCGGTGGTGCCGATGCCGCTGGTGCCGCCATGAATCAACGCGCGCTGGCCTTTGCTGGCGCCGCCCATGTCGAACAGATTGGCCCACACCGTGAAGAACGTTTCCGGGACCGCTGCGGCGTGCACCCAATCCATCCCTTCAGGCATCGGCAACGTCTGGCTGGCCGGTGCAACGCAATACTGTGCGTAACCGCCGCCGTTGGTCAGCGCACAGACGTTATCGCCGACGATGAATTCGTTGACGCCTGCGCCGATGGCGACCACTTCACCGGCCACTTCCAGACCGGGAATCGGACTCATGCCGGGTTTCATCGGGTACTTGCCGGCGCGTTGAATCACGTCGGGGCGGTTGACCCCGGCAGCGTGCACGCGAATCAGCACTTCGCCTGCACCGGCGGTTGGAACCGGTTCCTGGCGTGGCTTTAAAACCTCCGGGCCACCCGGTTCGGTGATTTCAATCAGGGTCATGGTTTGGGGCAGATTCATGTCGGCGTCCTGTTGTGAAGGTGTTCAGAAAGTGGGACCGCGTCTTGGCGGGGAAAATCAAAAGATCGTAGGCTTCATGGGCAACTCAACGGAGTCGGCTGATCGCGACGATTCAACAAAGCCATCCCCGGTTCCAGTAACAGTGCGACCACAATGGCGCCGGCTGCAATGACAAACAACAACGCGTGATCGCCGCCGCTGGCGTTGAACAACGCCGAATACGCAAACCCGGCAATGGCCTGAAATGTGGCGAACGAAACCGTCGCGCGGCTCCAGGCAGTCTGCTGCTGATGATGCTGTGGGATCAGTTCGTGAACCCGTGCCAGTGCCAGTGGGACGATGCCCGGCGGGAATGAGCCGAGGATCACCGCCAGCAAGGCCAGCACTGCAAAAGAACTCGATAGCGAAAGCAGGCCGACGGCAATCGCTTGCACCACCAGCACCAGCCGAATGCTTTGCTTCGCGCCCAGTTGATCGGCCAGAAAGCCATAACTCACCGGCCCGATAATCGCGCCAACGCCATACATCACCCAGATCAGTGCACCGATGTGCGAGCCGGCACCGAGCCCGCGGGCCACGTAATCCACCAGGAACACCATCGCTGGCACAAGTCCGGCGGCCATGAACGCGTATTGGGCGAACAACAGGTACACCCGCGAGTCAGTTGGTGTCGACGAAGTGTTATCCAGCGCCGTGGCGGTCGCGTGGTGCGAGTCTGATGGCCAGCCGAACCAGCTCGCAGCGGTCAGTAGCAGTGAAAGAAGACCGAGGCCAAACCAGGTTTGTTGCAAGCCAAGGCTCAGCAGCGGTGGAACAATCGTTCCCGATCCGGCAATGCCCAGGCCGATGCCCAGAAAAATCGCACCGCTGGCCAAGCCTCTGCGGGACGCCGGCACATGGGGCAGCACCGTGGCAGCCACCAGCACCATGATTGCGCCACCGGCAACACCCGACAGCAGGCGCCAGCCGAAGAACCAGCTCACCGACAACGGAAAACCACAGGCGAAAAACGACAAGGTCACGGCGAGCATCATCAGACGCAGGGCCGTTGTATTGGAGGTGCGTTGGGCCAAAGGACGGCCGATCAGTGCGCCGATCAGATAGCCGACCAGGTTGGCGGCGCCGAGGTAGACCACGTCACTGGCCGAAAACCAGTGCGCCTGGATCAATGATGGAATCAACGGTGTGTAAGCAAAGCGCGCCAGGCCAATGCTGACCAGGCTGGCGCAGAGGCCGGCGAAGATCGGCAGCCAGATCGCGTTGCGCGGGGTGGGCGAGGTGCTGTGCATGATGACGGTCCTGTGGGTTTTGCTGGCCTCCAGCCTATCGTGGTTTGTTGTTGCAATAATGCAGCGATTTCGCGCTAGTGTGATGCATCTATGCATCAGTTGGGGGCCGTATGAATTGGGATGACGCGCGGGTGTTTCTGGCGGTGTGCCGAGAGTCGACACTTAGAGGCGCGGCGCGAGTGTTGGGGGTCGATCAGGCCACGGTCGGCCGGCGGATCACGGCGCTGGAAAAGTCCTTGAGTGCCACGCTATTCCTGCGCACCTCCGAGGGTTATGCGTTGACGGCTGTCGGCGAAGCCGCGTTGCGTGCGGTGGAAAAAATGGAGCATTCGGCACTTGAACTGGAGCGCCGGATTCAAGGCCTCGACGATCGACTGACCGGGCTCGTAAGGGTCAGCACCACGGACTCCCTGGCCATCGACTTCCTGATCCCGGCGATTGCTCGCCTGCATCAACAGCACCCCGACGTGCGCGTGCAACTGGACGCGTCCACGCAAATGATCAGCCTGGCCAAGCGCGAAGCCGATATCGCGGTGCGTAATGCCCGGCCGGACAACCCTGACCTGATCGCACGGCGCATCGCCCGCTGGCCAGTGGGGCTTTTCGCGTCTCAAGCGTATGTCGATGCCCATGGTACGCCGGAGCCGGGCTCGGCGTTTGAGGGGCATGATCTGGTGGTGTATCAGCCGTATCTGCAAGGCAACAAAGACATGACGCTGGTCTCGGAACCGCTGGGTCGCGGGCGCATTGTTTCAAGCCTGAGTTCCAGCCTGCTGGTGCGCCGATCCATTGCTGCAGGGATCGGGCTCGGGGAAATTCCGGTGTACATGGGGGAGAGGGACGGACTGGTCAGGTTGTGGCCGGAGCGCACGCGACCGGTGCCGTATGATGTGTGGCTGGTGACGCATGCGGACTTGCGGCATACCGCCAGAGTCCGTGTAGTGATTGATGAAATTGTCGCGGTGTTTTCCGGTACTGGCGAGTAATGCGTAAAACCTGTAGCAGCTGGCGAAGCCTGCGTTCGGCTGCGAAGCAGTCGTGAAATCAGACGCTGCGGTCTTTATGACACACCGCGTGCGCTGGGTTTACGACTGCTTCGCAGCCGAACGCAGGCTTCGCCAGCTGCTACAGATCGCGGGTGACCGTTATGGCATTTCCGGCAGTTCTTGAGGGCGCAGATCGAACACCAGCACTTCAGCATCGACGCCATTGCTCAACGTCAGCACCTGTTCATCGCGAACCCGCACGCCATCGCCTTCCTGCAACGGCACGCCGTTGAGCTCGACGCTGCCACGGGCCACATGCACATAGGCATAGCGGTTGGCGGCCAATTCCAGAGTGGCGCTTTCCTTACCGTCGATGAGCGCGGCATACACCCGTGCATCCTGACGCACCTTCAGCGAACCCTTCGCCCCGTCGGGGGAGATGATCAGTTGCAGACGGCCGCGTTTCTTCTGCGTGCTGAAGTGCTCTTGCTGATAACGCGGTTTGGCGCCGCTGACTTCGGGCACGATCCAGATTTGCAGGAAGTGCACCGGCCGGGTGCTCGAGTGGTTGTATTCGCTGTGCGCCACGCCGCTGCCGGCGCTCATCAACTGCACGTCACCGGGGCGGATCACCGAGCCGGTGCCCAGGGTGTCTTTGTGTTCCAAAGCACCTTCGAGCACATAAGAGAAAATCTCCATGTCGCGGTGCGGGTGCTGGCCGAAACCTTTGCCGGCGGCAACCCGGTCATCGTTGATCACCAGCAGGTCGGAAAAACCCTGCTCTTTGGGGTTGCGATAGTTGGCGAAGGAAAAGGTATGGAACGACTTCAACCAACCGTGATTGGCCGCACCGCGATCGGAAGCCTTGCGAAGGGTCAGCATGATGAAATCTCCTGTGAGGACGTTGATTCGTCCGAGTGAGGAGAAGGTTAATGGTTACTGACTGGTGCAATAAGTAGATGAAAATTGAAATACTGTCGCGTTCAGGTTGACAGTTATGTGCGTACGCCACATTTGGCCATAATGCACGGCATCTCTTATCTGCTGAACACCAAACCCCTGTGGGATTGGTGTTTGGCAGATGGACTTTCTTTTGACTTCAGTGATTTGAACCATGAAAACCGTGGCTATGGTGTTGTTCCCGGACTTTCTCCTGCTGGACATGGCAGGCCCGATGGAAGTGTTTTCCATCGCCAATCGATATCTGGCAGCGGATGATCGTTACGAACTGTCGACCATCGGCACCGAACATGGCGCACTGCGCGCCTCCAACGGCGTCAACGTCCAGGCCGATTTGCACATCGACCAGGCAGATCGGGCGTTTGACCTGTTGCTGGTGCCGGGCGGTCCGGGTGCCTACAACGAAAAACATCCACCGTTGTTGTGTTGGCTCAAAGCCGCGGTCGGTCGCGCCGAACGATACGGCTCGATCTGCACCGGCGCATTTGTGCTGGGGCATGCCGGTTTGCTGGACGGTTATCGCGTGACCACCCACTGGCATTACACCGAACGACTGATCAAAGGCTTCCCCAAGGCCACCGTCGAGACCGATCAGATTTACGTGCAGGACCGCAACCTCATCACCTCCGGCGGCGTCACTGCCGGCATCGACCTTGCACTGTCGGTGGTCGCCGAAGACCATGGCAAGAAAGTCGCCCAGGACGTGGCCAAGGTATTGCTGGTGGTCATGAAGCGCCAGGGTGGGCAGGCGCAGTTCAGCCCGTTGATGGCCTCTGTCGCACCGCAGGAAACGCCGATCACTCGCGTGCAGAACTATGTGCTCGAACACCTCGATGAAGCATTCAGCATCGACCGCATGGCCAGCCTGGCGAACATGAGTGCGCGGCACTTCGCCCGGATGTTTGCTCGGGAAGTGAACATAACGCCGATGGAATTTCTGCAAAGTGCACGTATCGACAGCGCCAGGAGTCTGCTGGAAACCAGCGACTTGCCGCTCAAGACAGTGGCGTTCAAAAGTGGCTTCGGCAGCGTGCGGCACATGCGTTTTCTGTTCAGTGAAAAGCTTGGTTTGACGCCGACCCAATACCGCGAACAGTTCAGCTAGAGCGCTCTTGTCCGTTGTGCGCACCGTGATGGCTGTGACGCTCCCATCATGGCCGTTGAACGGTCACTGATGCCTGCCAAGATATCTTGAACGCTTTGCAATGGAGGTGCGGGAGCCTGGAAGGCGGGTGCAAGGGATGTTGCTGCACTGTGAGCCGGGCCAGGTTTCAGCACGTGAATGTGCATGAACAGCCTCAGAGATTTAAACAGCGATGCGGTGCTGCGATTCGGCCCCTATGCATTCCACCTGCGGCAACGGTTGATCCTTGACGGTGATCGACCGCTGCGCATGGGCGGTCGGGCACTGGATATCCTCCAGGTGCTGGTCGAGCGCGCTGGCAACGTGGTCAGCAAAGACGAACTGATTGCTCACGTCTGGCCGACTTCGGTGGTCGAGGAAATCAACCTGCGCGTGCACATTGCGGCCCTGCGTCGGGCGCTTGGCGACGGGCAGAATGGTCAGCGCTACATCGTCAACATTCCCCAATGCGGTTATAGCTTTATCGCCCCGGTGCAGCCAGCGTCCGCGGGCACTCAGGTCTTGATCGAGACCATTCAAAAACATCAGCACAACCTGCCTGCACGACTCACGCCGGTGACCGGCCGGGATTCGATGGTCGGCAGTCTCGTCCGGCAGTTGCCGGTTCGGCGTCTCATGACGCTGGTTGGCCCCGGCGGCGTCGGCAAGACCACCGTGGCGTTGCGTGTCGCCGAACTGCTGTTGCAGCACTATGAAGATGGCGCGTGGCTGGTTGATTTCGCGACGATCGAAGACCCCGCGCGAGTGGTCGATCATCTGATCCAGGGTCTCGAGCTGGAGATCGGCACCACGCTGGACGTGCTGGCAAACCGGCACGCGTTGCTGGTGCTCGACAACTGCGAACACCTGCGCGAACGCTGCCGAATCCTGGTGGAAGATTTACTGAGGTCGGCGCCTCGGCTGTCCATTCTGGTGACCAGCCGTGAACCGTTGCAGGCGCAGGGGGAAACGGTCCAGCATCTGCCATCCCTGGCAGTGCCGCCGGTGTCGGCGTTGAATAGCGTCGCCGAAGCCATGGGCTATTCGGCGGTGCAGTTGTTCGTCAGCCGTGCCCGGGCCCGCCAGCAAGGGTTTGTCCTGCGCGAGCAAGACCTCAAGGTAGTCCGTAAAATCTGCCGGCGTCTCGACGGTCTGCCACTGGCGATCGAACTGGCGGCGGCGCAGATCGATGCACTGGCGTTGGTGGGCTTGCAAGCGCAACTGGACAACTGTTTTCAGTTGCTGACCCTGGGCCGGCGCACCGCTGTGCCTCGGCATCAAACCCTCAAGGCGGCGCTGGACTGGAGCTATGAGCGGTTGAGCCTGCTGGAACAGACTGTGTTGCAGCGTCTGTCGGTGTTCAAGATGTCCTTTACCTTCGAGGCAGCTATGGGCGTGAGCAGTTGCGCGATGCTCAAACCCGAGCAACTGGCGCCGCTGGTGGAACGCCTTGTGGCCAAATCGTTGCTCTCGAAGGGGCAGGTTAACGGCATACACCGTTATCGCTTTCTCAACACGACGCGTGCGTATGCGCAGGAGAAGCTCGAACACAGCGGCCACCTGCGTGTGTTCGAAAGGCGCTACTCGCAATACATCAGCCGGGGGCAATGGGTCTCAGGTGGGCAATTGCCCATGGAGCTCATCGAGTAACCGCCGGACTTTGCTCAGGTCCGGCGTGGCGAATCCCTCGGTGAACCGGTTGTAGATCGGCGCCAGCAGCTCATGGGCTTGCTGATACAAGCCCTGACGCTGCCAAAGTTGCGCCAGCGAGGTGGCGCTTCGCAGTTCCCAAGCCAGGGCGCCCTGAAGTTTCGCCACGTTCAATGCTCTGATCAGCACGGCCTCGGCCGCTTCGGTTTTCAGTGGGCAATCCTCGGCCAGCAGCGCATTAGCCCGGGCCCGCAGAACTTCCGCCGTGCTCCAGCCGGCCGTACCGGTGTCGGCCCGTTGCAACAGGGCGTCATCGACGAAACCGCAATCCAGCGTGACCATGATGTCCTTGATCAGCCCCACGCCTGGCTGAAGCGGCAAGTGCGCCTCGGCGCCGTCGATCACCTGCGCATAGTGCCGGGCCCAGGTGTAGAACAGCAGCACCGAGTGTTTCTGTGCTTGTTCCAGCAACAGGCGCAAGAGTTCACGAGCGGTACGGGTATCGCCGTTGTAGTGAGCGATCGGGCAGCCGGCCAGCGCCAGGGTGTAGCAGATGGACGTGCCGTGGTTGATCTGGATCGCAATGTCCAGCGCTTGCCGGGCGGTGCGCCAGGCTTGTTCCGGGTGCCCCTGCAACCAGAGGATGCGCGCCAGAATCGTCAGGGCGGCGACACTCTGATCGTAGTGCACGCCAAAACCGTAGGTGAAGCGGTTGAGGTGGCCGCTCTGGGCCATGCGCTGAAGGACCTGTTCTGCATTCATCCGCGCCTGCTGCTGGTCCCCGGCAAAGTGCAACGCCAGCACCCGCAAGCGATGCGTGCTGAGGGACAACACCGCATCGCCATGCAGCCCCAACCGATCGAATTGCCGGCTCTGTTCCAGGGCCATTTGATAATCGGCGCAACAGAGATTGACCGCCATGTGCCCGGACACCGCACGCAACTGACCGGCCAAATCGTTGCAATGTTTGGCCAGGATTCTGGCGCTGACGAACGCCTCGACGGTTTCTGCCGTGCCGACCTGAGTGTGATAGCAAGAACTGCCGAGGGCGAGATGCAGGGCTATTTTCAGCTGCGGGCAAGGATCGGACGTTGCATCGAGCAGTGCCAGCGCCCTACGCACGTACATACCGTGCTCCTTGAGCAGTGACAGTTCCTGCCACAGCGGCGTGGAAGCTGCCGTCAGGCGGATCGCCAACGCCTGCGGCCCTTGTCCGTTCAAGCCCCAGTCGAGGGCCGAACGAATGTCCTCCAGACTGCGGGCGTAACGCTCGATCCACGTGCTTGTCGGAATCAGCTCCCACTCGTGCTGGGCTTGATTCATCAACGCCAGGCAGCGCTCGGCGTGACGTTTGCGGGTACCGGGCAGGTCGGCGGCCTGGTCGAGTTTTTCCAGGGCATAGCTGCGGGTGGTGTCGAGCAATCGGTAGAACACCTCTTCGTCACCCACTTCCACGTTCAGCAGCGATTTGGCCACCAGTTGCGTGATCGAGCCAAACACTGCCTGCGGTTCGATGTGTTCGCCGACGATCACCGCCGCCGCCGATTCCAGGGTGAAGCCGCCTCTGAACACACCCAGTCGGCGCAGACAGGTTTGTTCGCAGGCACTCAGCAGTTCGAAGCTCCAGTCCAGCGTAGCACGCAGGGTTTGGTGTCGGCCCAACGTGGTCTGACAACCCTGGGTGAGCAGGCGAAAACTGCCTTGGAGTTGGGTCAGCAATCCGCTTAATCCGAGGCCGCTGACTTGCGCGGCCGCTAATTCGATCGCCAGTGGAATACCGTCCAGGCGCCGGCAGATTTCAATCGCCAGCGGCAACTCGTCATCGGTCAGTTCGAAGCTGTCATTGCTGGCCATCGCGCGTTCAACGAACAACTGCAGGGCGGAAAATGTAAGGGCCTGAGCGCGGTCCGGTACGGCAATGGGGGGAGGGCAGTCCAGCGACTCCAGGCGCTGAACACATTCACCTTCGGCTCGCAGGCTCTCACGGCTGGTGGCCAGAATGTGCACCTCTGGCGCGGCGCGCAAGATGCTCTCGCTCAGCAATGCGATGGCGTCGACCAGGTGTTCGCAGTTGTCGATCACCAGCAGCATCTGCCGGTCGCGCAGGAACGCGGCGAGGCCGCTCATCGGCTCGGCGTCGTGCAAGGACAGCCCGAGCAATGTCGCCAGGTGAGCGGTGATCACCGACGGATCGTTGATCGGCGCCAGGTCCAGCAGACGAATGCCATCCCGGTAGCGCCCGATCAGTTGTTCGGCGACACGCAGGGCCACGGTGGTCTTGCCGATCCCGCCGGGGCCGACCAGGGTAATAAAACGCTGGCGTGACAGCTGGACCATCAGGTTATCGACGAGGGACTGGCGGCCGATCATGCGGGTTCGACGAACGGGAAGGTTGTGACCGCTCGGCGCGGGCGCTTCGCTTCCTGGAAGGTGCTCGATGTGCTCCAGCGAATAAGGCGCCACAAAGCTGTACCCGCGCTGCGCCACGGTGACGATGTAACGCTGGCCGGCCTGGCCGTCACCGAGGGCCTTGCGCAATGCGGCCATGTGCACTCGCAGGTTGATGTCTTCCACCACGCTTTTGGGCCAGACCCCGGCGATCAGCGTTTGTTTGCTGACGACCTTCCCGGCGTGTTCCAAAAGGATCAACAGAATGTCCATGGCACGCCGACCCAGGCGCAGGGGCTGGTCGGCCTCCATGACCAGACGTTGTCCGGGATAGATCCGGTAGGGGCCGAAATGGATGGCTTGTTCGGGGGGAAGGGTCAACGTGTCACTCCTGCTTGCCGCCGTCTGGTACGCGGTTTCCGAGCATATTCGTCAGGTTTTTACGGCAGCGCAATACGCTGGCCGGATGACGCTGCAATGTCCGCCTGGCCCGCAGGTTTTCGGCTCTTGTTCATGAGTTCCGTATTTATTGGGCGCGATGGTCTTGAAGGTATCGCTGAGGCTTTTGGCGCGCCAAAGAAAATTAACAACGTTTAACTCGTGCTGCGTCTGGTCTACGCCCAAAACTCTCATCCTTCAAGTTTACCGAAGGCACCTGCCTTCCCGATGTAAAGGGATTGATACGACAAGAGGACGCCGGAATGAGCAACGTGGTGGTGGTCTATCACAGTGGCTATGGGCACACCCGCGTCATGGCTGAAGCCGTGGCCCAAGGTGTGGAAAGGCACCTGGGAAGTACCTGCCAGCTGATTTCGGTCGAGGACGTGGACCGGCACTGGGACCATTTGCACAACGCCGACGCAATCATCTTCGGCGCGCCGACCTACATGGGCAGCGCCTCGGCCCCCTTCAAGGGGTTCATGGAAGCCACTGCGGCGTTCTATCTGGCCCAACCCTGGCGCGACAAACTGGCGGCCGGCTTCACCAATTCCGGCTGCCTGTGCGGCGACAAACTCAATACCTTGCTGCAGATGGCAGTGTTCGCCGCGCAGCATTCAATGATCTGGGTCGGCCTCGACCTGCTGCCGGCGCGTTCGAGCACGGGCGTGTTCGATGGGCAAATGAATCGCCTGGGTAGCTCGCTCGGCGCGATGGCTCAGTCGAACGTCGAACAGTCTCCGGACTTTGCTCCACCGCCCGAAGATCGCTGCACCGCCGCGCACCTCGGCGAGCGGGTGGCGCGACTCGCCGAACGCATGGGCCACTCACCGGTTTGAAACACCCCAACACTCGCTAAGGAGATATCGCATGAGTACATTCACGACCCGAGACGGCACCGAGATTTATTACAAGGACTGGGGCACCGGTCAGCCTATTGTCTTCAGCCACGGCTGGCCGTTGAACGCCGACAGCTGGGAATCGCAAATGATCTTCCTGGCCTCCAAAGGCTACCGGGTGATCGCCCATGATCGCCGCGGTCATGGCCGCTCCAGCCAGCCATGGACCGGCAACGACATGGACACCTACGCCGATGACCTGGCGCAGTTGATCGAGTTATTGGATCTGCAAAACGTCGTGCTGTTCGGCTTCTCCACCGGCGGCGGCGAAGTGGCGCGTTACATTGGTCGTCATGGCACCGGGCGCGTGGCCAAGGCCGGGCTGATTTCTTCGGTGCCGCCGCTGATGCTCAAGACGGAAGCCAACCCCGGGGGCCTGCCGATCGAAGTGTTTGACGGCATTCGCGAGGCGTCCCTGGCCGACCGTTCGCAGCTTTACATCAACCTCGCAAGCGGTCCGTTCTTCGGCTTCAATAAACCGGACGCCCAGTCATCTCAGGGCATGATCGACTGGTTCTGGATGCAAGGCATGACCTCCGGCCACAAGAACGCTTATGACTGCATCAAGGCGTTCTCCGAAACCGACTTCACCGAAGACCTGAAGAAGTTCGACATACCGACGCTGGTGGTGCATGGCGATGCTGACCAGGTGGTGCCGATCGAAGCGGCGGGCATTGCCTCTGCAAAACTGGTGAAAGGATCTACGTTGAAGATCTACCCCGGCGCTCCCCATGGCTTGACGGATACCCACAAGGATCAGCTCAACGCTGATCTGTTGGCATTTTTGAAGAACTAGACCCCCCTCGATCCTTTGCCATGGAAACTCTGTAGCAGCTGTCGAGCCCCAGCGAGGCTGCGTTCGGCTGCGTAGCCGTCGTGAAACCTGATGACGCGGTTTACCTGAAACACTGCGTTGGCCGATTTTACGACTGCTGCGCAGCCGAACGCAGCCTCGCAAGCTCGACAGCTGCTACAGAGCCGAACGCAGAGCTGCTACGAAGCTTGCGGTGTCGCCTTTATTGCGGGTGTAGTTGAGCGGTGTAGGCGGGGCGTTGGGGCAGGGCGCGCACAATCTTGCAACGCCACGCAAACGGAGTGATGCCTTCATTGCGAGTGAAGATGTGGCAGAAATGCGCCTGATCGCAGAAACCGCATTCGAGGCTGATTTGCGTCAGCGTCAGGTCGGTGCTCTGGATCAATTGCTTGGCGCGGGCGATGCGCTGGTGGCGAATCCAGTCTTGCGGCGAGAGCCCTGTGCTGCACTTGAACGCGCGGGAGAAATGACTGCGCGAAAGGGCGCAGGCGCGGGCCAGTTCCGTCACTTCAACGGTTTCGCCGAGGCGTTCGAGGATCAGTTGCTTGGCCAGGCTTTCGCGCCAAGGCGTCAGGCCGCCGGTGGTTTTTTTGAGGGGGTCAGTGGTCGTCGCGCGAGCGACATTTTGCTGGGAATGGGCCATGACCAATATCCAAGTCGATGAGCTTCATTCTTGGACGCAGGGCTCTGGCCGGCGAGTTAAACGTTGTTAATTTCGTTGGTGCGCGGTGATGAACAACCACGTGACTCAGCACATGGCTGCAATTTCCATGGGCGTGTCCCGTGCAGAATCGACGTCATACGGCGGCGTTGTGCGTGGCCGCTTTTCTGACTCGAACAAGGATGAAGGCATGAAACATTCTCTGGTTTGCGCGCTGGGGCTCGCGGTAGCGCTGGCGTCCGGCATTTCCTCGGCTCAGGCGCCGGTGCAAGTCGGCACACAAGCGCCGGGCTATTTCCGCCTGGCGGTAGGCGATTACGAGGTGACGGCGTTGTTCGACGGCTACAACGATCTGTCGCCGAAACTGCTCAAGGGCCTGACCCAAAGTCAGATCCGCGCGCTGCTGGCCCGTCGCTCGATTGAAACACCGGGCGTACAAACCGCGTTCAACGCCTTTCTGATCAACACTGGCAAGCAGTTGATCCTCGTCGATACCGGCGCCGGCCAGTGCATTGGTGCTACAGCCGGGATGCTGTCAGACAATATGAAAGCCGCCGGTTATGAGCCTGCGCAGGTCGATACGATTTTGTTGACCCACCTGCATTTGGACCATGTCTGCGGACTGGTCGATGGCCAACAGAAACCGATTTTCGCCAACGCCACGGTCTTTGCTGCGAAGGCAGAAGCCGACTACTGGCTTGATCCCCAGGCCCTCAGCAAGGCGCCCGAGGGTGCCAGGCCGTACTTCAAAATTGCCCAGGACTCGACCGCGCCATACGTTGCGGCAGGGCGCTTCAAGACTTTCGCTGCCGGTCAGTCGCCAGTACCGGGTGTAGTCGAAGCGGAACTGGAAACCGGGCACACGCCGGGCAGCACCACTTACCGCTTCACCTCGCAGGGGCAGAGCATTCTGTTCATGGGCGATCTGGTGCATAACCTGGCGGTGCAGTTCGAGCACCCTGAAGTGTCGATTGGCTTTGACGTCAACAGTCAGCAGGCGATCAAGAGTCGCGCCAAGGTTTTCAGCGATGCAGCGGCGAGCAAAGTCTGGGTAACGGCGGCGCATTTGCCGTTTCCGGGCATCGGCCATATCACTGCAGAGGGCAAGCATTTCCAATGGATACCGGTGGAGTACGGTCCTTACAAACGTGCGGCCAACGTACCGCTGATCGAGTAAAGTCCTGCGCTTGGTACCTGCCTGAACACACGAGGGAATCTGCCTGTGAACCGTAACGATCTGCGCCGCGTCGACATGAACCTGTTAGTGATTTTCGAAGCGTTGATGTTCGAAAAGAACCTTACCCGTGTTGCTGAAAAACTGTTCATGGGGCAGCCGGCGGTGAGTGCGGCGCTGGGGCGGTTGCGGGATCTGTTCGACGATCCGCTGCTGTTGCGCAATGGCCGCGGGATGGAGCCGACGGCGCGGGCACTGGCGATCCTCAAGGAGCTGCAACCGGCGATGGATGTGATTTCCGGGGCGGTGAGCCGAGCTAAAGAATTCGATCCCGCTTCAAGCTGCGACGTGTTCCGCATTGGCCTGTCGGACGACGCCGAGTTCGGCTTGTTTCCGCCGTTGTTGAGCCAGCTTCGGGAAGAGGCTCCAGGGATCCTCGTGGTCGTGCGGCGGGCGAATTATTTGCTGATGCCGGCGTTGCTGGCGTCCGGGGAGATTTCGGTGGGGGTGAGTTACACCACGGATTTGCCGGCCAACGCCAAGCGCAAGACGTTGCGGGATATTCCATGCAAGGTGCTGCGCGGTGACAAACGGCCGGGGACGCTTTCGCTGGATGAATACTGTGAACGACCCCATGCGATGGTGTCGTTTTCGGGGGATTTGAGCGGCAACATTGATCTTGATCTCGCGAAGATCGGACGAAGTCGGCGGGTGGTGTTGGGCGTTCCGCAGTTCAGTGGGTTGCGGGCGTTGCTGGCCGGGACCGAGATGATCGCTACCGTGCCTGATTACGCCGCGTGCGCGTTGGTCGAGGGGTGTGCGTTGCGGGCCGAAGACCCGCCGTTTCCGATTGAAGCGGCGCAGCTTTCGATGGCCTGGAGCGGGGTGCATGACAACGATCCGGCGGAGCGATGGTTGCGGTTGCGGATCAGTGAGTTCATGTCGAGGCCTTTGCCGATTTCTGCTTGAACGTGGCGGCCTTCGGGCCGACCAGGTTCTTGTTGGCCGAGTACATATCCATTCCTGCGGTAACGGCGGCTGGCGGTTTCGCCCTTACGGCGACTCCCTTTGGCAAACGCCCCAAAGGAAGCAAAGGTCTCGCCCCGAGCGTCCGGCCCCTCGCTTAGGCTCGGCGTTCCTTCGCTCCGGTATCCATCCGGGGACACTGCCCTCCGGTCTGCTTCGCGACGACCTACATGCAGCGTGTTCGACTGCGTCGAACGGCGCTGCGCGCCACTCCCCGGATGAACACCTCCACTCAGCCTGCCGAAGGGGCGGGTGGATCAAGATCAAGAGCTGCAGGCGAGCTAACGCTCGGCCTGATGAGTGGTGAGAAGCGGGTGTACACCCATCCCCTGTAGGAGCTGTCGAGTGTAACGAGGCTGCGATTTTTTGATCTGGATCCAGGCTCATACGCAAAAAGAGCACACACATCCAATTTTTCCCGCCCCTGCACCGGCACTATCGAAAAACGTCCCGGCACATTGCTGCCGGTAGTTTTTCTTTTGTGCAGGTAGCCCATGAACGCTTCGCGATGGGATGAACGGGCCCAGGATTTCGGGCTGTTTTTTTTGCGGGTCAGCGGTGGTTTGTTTCTGCTGTGGGTGCATGGTTTACCGAAGCTGCTTAACTACAGCACTCAACTGCAAACCATCGAAGACCCGTTTCACCTGGGTGCGAACGTCACGCTGATGCTGGCGATTTTCGCCGAGGTGCTGTGTCCGTTACTGATCGTCGCCGGGGTGTTTGTGCGTTTGGCGTGCCTGCCGATTTTGTGTGTGCTGCTGATCGCGCTGTTGATTGTGCATCCGCAATGGAGCCTCGATGAAGGGCAGTTCGGCTGGCTGCTGATGATGTTGTTCACCAGCCTACTTATCGCCGGGCCGGGACGGCTGGCGCTCAATGTCCGTTTTCCTGGAGTTTTGCGTTATGCCTGAATCCAATCGTTTCGAAGAGGTCGTGACACTGGTCATCAAGCACAGGGTCAAGGCGGGGTTTGAAATGCCCTACGAAGCCTGGTTGCGCAACATTGTCAGCATTGCCGGGCAGCAGGAAGGGCACTTGGGCGTCGATGTGATTCGCGGCAAGAGTGCCGGTCTTGACCTGTACACCTGCGTGCTGCGCTTCTGCTCGACCGAATCGATGCAGCGCTGGCTCGATTCGCCGCAACGACTGGCGCTGGTCAACGAAGCCACGCCGATGCTCGCTGACGGCGACCAGACCGAGGTCAATCCGGTCAACGAATTCTGGTTCGCGCCGCAAGCCGACGCCGCTTCGCCGCCACCGCCACGCTGGAAGCAGGCCGTGGTGACGTTGTTGGTGATTTTGCCGCACACCTTGCTGGTGCCGCTGATCTGGGGGCCGCTGCTGCAGCTCAATACCTTCCTGTCCAATTACGTGGTCGCGACATTCCTGATCACGCTGACCATCGTCCTTTCGGTGGTGTACCTGTTCATGCCGATGGCGACGCGGTTGTTCGCGCCCTGGCTGTCCTCTTCCACTCAGCCCAAGGAAACGCGATGAACGCCGATCTGATTTTATTCAATGGTCAATTTCATACCGTTGACCGTGAAAACCCACGCGCCAGCGCTGTAGCGATCAGCGATGGTCGCTTTGTCGCAGTCGGCACCGATGCGCAAGCCATGGCCCTGCGCGGTTCGGGCACACAGGTCATCGATCTCAAGGGTCGCTGCGTCATTCCCGGTCTCAACGACTCGCACTTGCACCTGATCCGTGGAGGCCTCAACTACAACCTCGAACTGCGCTGGGAAGGCGTGCCGTCGTTGGCGGATGCGTTGCGCATGCTCAAGGATCAGGCTGACCGCACGCCGACGCCGCAATGGGTGCGTGTGGTCGGTGGCTGGAACGAATTCCAGTTCGCTGAAAAGCGCATGCCGACCCTCGAAGAACTCAATCAGGCCGCGCCGGATACACCGGTATTTGTCCTGCATTTGTACGACCGCGCCTTGCTCAACCGTGCCGCGTTGCGCGTGGCCGGTTACACCCGCAACACGCCGAACCCGCCGGGTGGCGAGATTGTGCGCGATGCCAACGGTGAACCGACCGGCATGCTGGTCGCCCGGCCCAACGCGATGATCCTCTACTCGACCCTGGCGAAGGGGCCGAAGTTGCCGCTGGAGTATCAGGTCAACTCCACCCGCCAATTCATGCGCGAGCTCAACCGTCTCGGCCTGACCAGCGCCATCGATGCCGGCGGCGGTTTCCAGAATTATCCGGACGATTATCAGGTGATCGAGCAGTTGGCCAAGGACCAGCAACTGACCGTTCGCATCGCCTACAACCTGTTCACCCAGAAGCCCAAGGAAGAGCTGACCGATTTCAAAAACTGGACCAGCAGCGTGACCCTGCATCAGGGCGACGATTACCTGCGGCACAACGGTGCCGGGGAAATGCTGGTGTTTTCAGCGGCGGATTTCGAGGATTTCCTTGAGCCGCGTCCGGACTTGCCGCAAACCATGGAAGACGAGCTGGAGCCGGTGGTGCGCCACTTGGTCGAGCAGCGCTGGCCGTTCCGTTTGCACGCCACGTACAACGAATCCATCAGCCGCATGCTCGACGTGTTCGAGAAGGTCAATCGCGACATTCCGTTCAACGGATTGCCGTGGTTTTTCGACCATGCCGAAACCATTACACCGCAGAACATTGAGCGGGTGAGGGCGCTGGGTGGCGGTATCGCGATTCAGGATCGCATGGCATTCCAGGGCGAATATTTCGTTGAGCGTTACGGCGCCAAAGCCGCCGAAGCGACCCCGCCGATCAAACGCATGCTGGCCGAAGGTGTGCCGGTCGGCGCCGGCACCGATGCCACGCGAGTGTCCAGCTATAACCCCTGGACTTCGCTGTACTGGATGGTCAGCGGTCGCACGGTCGGTGGCCTGGAACTGCATGCCGAGGGCTTGTCTCGTCAAACCGCGCTGGAGTTGTTTACCCACGGCAGTGCCTGGTTCTCTTCCGAGCAGGGCAAGAAAGGCATGATCAAGGTCGGCCAACTGGCTGACGTCGCCGCCTTGAGCGCGGATTTTTTCAGCGTCGACGAAGAAGCGATCAAGTGGATCGAGTCGGTGTTGACCGTGGTCGGCGGCAAGGTGGTGTACGCCGCCGGTGACTTCGAAAAACTCGGGCCGGCCAGCGTACCGGTGCTGCCGGACTGGTCGCCGGTGGTGAAAGTGCCGGGGCACTGGCGTCCGACCTCACCGATGCAGGCGCAGGTTCACCATTGCAGCGGGCCGTGCGGCGTGCATTCCCATAGCCATGAAAAGGCGCGGTTGTCGAATGCGCCGGTCAGCGATTTCGCAGGTTTCTGGGGCGCGTTCGGCTGCTCGTGCTTCGCGTTCTGACGATCAAAAAAGCGCCGACCCGTCACGTCGGCGCCGTATGTAACACCTACCCACCGAGGAGTTTCACATGAGCAACGTTCCGTACAAACGCCTGAACAAAGATGACGCCGTTGTCCTGTTGGTCGACCACCAGACAGGCCTGATCTCGCTGGTTCAGGATTTCTCGCCGAACGAATTCAAGAACAACGTGCTGGCCCTGGGTGATGTGGCCAAGTTCTTCAAGCTGCCGACCATCCTCACGACCAGCTTCGAAAACGGCCCGAACGGCCCGATGGTTCCTGAGTTGAAAGAGCAATTCCCAGACGCGCCGTATATCCCGCGTCCAGGCCAGATCAACGCCTGGGATAACGAAGATTTCGTCAAAGCCGTTAAAGCCACTGGCCGTAAGCAACTGATCATCGCCGGTGTCGTCACCGACGTTTGCGTGACGTTCCCGACGCTGTCGGCGCTGGCTGAAGGGTTTGAAGTGTTCGTGGTGACCGATGCCTCGGGTACTTTCAACGAAACCGTGCAACAAGCAGCCTGGGCGCGCATGGCGGCGGCCGGTGCTCAACTGGTGAATTGGTTCTCGGTGGCCTGCGAGCTGCAGGGCGACTGGCGCAACGACATGGAAGGCCTGGCGAACCTGCTGTCGCCGCGCATTCCGAACTACCGCAATTTGATGAACAGCTACTCGGTGCTGACGTCGAAGTAAGCCCGGCGATCCGTAAAAATGCCCGCGACTGCGCGGGCATTTTTGTGTCTGGCGAATAAGCTTTTTTTGTAGCAGCTGTGGGGGGGGCGGGGGGGGGGGGGGGCGGCCCCCCGGCCGGCGGGGGGGGGGGGGGGGGGGGGGGCGCCGGGGGGGGGGGGCGGGGGGGCGGGGGCGGACAAGCCCAGAAGAGAGAACACAGAAAAAA
>NZ_JBNDJH010000041.1:0-31895 GCF_050434865.1 Pseudomonas silensiensis | reverse complement strand
CGCTTTCGATCTCTCGTTAGCGGGAGGCGAATTCTACAGCGTTACTCGCTGCTGTCAACACCTCTTTTGCTCCGCTTTCGACCGAGAAGATCGAATCGTTAAAAGAGCCAAACCACCCTGCTCTTTCAACTCCTTCTGGGCTTCGACGAACTGAAGCCGCTCGCTGTCGAAACCTGCATAACTCATTGTTTTACAAGGAGTTTTCCGTTTCGACTGCGCCGGAAGTGGGGCGAATTATAGACTTCCAGCATCTGCCGTCAATCCCTAATTACGCTTTTCTATCAAACACTTGCAGAACGCCGACGAACAGCCCATTCGCCCTCTATTTAGAAAAGCAAAACGAATCCTCCAGAACCTGCACGATTGCCAGCTTTTTTCGCAACAGGGAGTCTTTATGCAAAGGATTGTAATTCTGGGCAAAGCCGATAACGGCAAATCCACCCTCGCCCGGACCTTGTAGCAGGCTGTACAGAGAAGCTCGACCGGGCGTTCCTGACCTTTCTGAACTTCGTGTGGAATTTCGATCGTGGCTATCCAGGTATCGAGGCGGTGCGCCTGGCCATAGGCCCGCAAATTTCTACAGTGCACTTGCGCGGTACCCGGCAGATTGCCGCATTTCTCGATAGCTTGCCCCAGGCCCGGCAAGTGTTGTGAGAGAAAAACCTCGGGTTCGCTAAGAAGTCCGTGCGTCGCACAAAGAAGAGTCAGGTGTCGATATTGCTTTTTTACGACTACCGTTATCCGTCAGCACTACCTCTGCACCCATAGGCGAGCAACAAGCGGCACGGATGCTTACGAATACATGCCCCCACTTCGAGGATCAGACATGCATCCATCCTTTTTGCAGCGCATTGATGAGCTCGGCGCCTTGCTCGTCCACTCCAATGCAACACGCATCGAATTCTTCCGACGCACTAATCGACAGAAGTCGCGCCGCGGTGTTCGCTTCCAGGTGGTGACCCTGCAGCTCGGCATCTTCCAGGTCATCGAGCGATACACTGGCAAGACCTGGGCCTACCGTTTCAACTACCGTGAGGCCATGGATTTCGCCATCCAACTCGAGGAAAAGTCCAACCGTCGGAAGGGCGTGGCGCGGTGTTCTGCGAGCTAATGCTGCATCCGCGAGACGTGGTGATCGCCGATTCTGACTGTCGATCGTAAGCAGGCTTTCGTGACGTACTGCTTTCACTGCTTCGGTCAGACTGGAAACGGCCCACCATGACGCGTCAAGCCAGCTATGTCGAAAGGAGTCCCGCCTCTTGATAGCTCTGAACAAGTTCGTCGAATAAACCGATATCGAAGCGCGTTCGGGCAATCATTTGAGCGCCAGCAACGGCGGTATAAATGGCGCGGGCACGTCGCTCGCACACTTCAATGCTTCCCAGGCCGCCATCAGAGAGTAATTTCGTCAGCCACGCCACATTGATGTCTGCAAACGCCAGCACTTCACTCTTCACCTCCTCGGGCAGGTCCTGATATTCCGCAGCCATGAAGCTGAACAAACACAACCTGTTCCCGTTTTCCAGGGATGTTCGAAAGATGCTCGGGTACGCCTGCAGGCAGCGAATCGGATCGGGGTTTTCACCGCGCAGGGCTTCAAGAACACTGACAGTGTCCTCCCGGTATCGTCTTGCTACTGCGGCGCCAAGGTCGGCCTTGCTCGAGAAATGATAGTAGATGCTTGCGTTCTTGATCCCCACCGCATCAGCAATGCTTCGGAAATTGATCCCACTGTAGCCGTGGGTTTGAGCGGCCCATTTGGCGGCTTCCAATATCGCTTCCCGGGCATTTTCGCTCACGTTTTCATTCCTCGAATTTTTGATTGGTGTGGTCATCTGGCGCGATGTTACTCGCATACTTCATCACCTGCCAATTGGTAGGTAGTTGTTGACAGCACAGAAACAAGCGCCCAATCTTCACCTACCACTTGATAGGTAGGTAAATAGATCATGACTTTTCAGCAGCAACACGCCGACACGTCGAAATTCCCAATGATGAAAATTTACGACTGGTACAACGGGCCCTACCCGGCGCGAGTCCGTATCGCGCTAGCAGAGAAAGGCCTGTTGTCCCGGATCGAGTTTGTATCGGTCAATCTATGGACAGGCGAGCACAAGAAACCTGCGTTTCTAGCCATCAACTACTCCGGAACACTTCCCGTCCTGGAGCTGGCCGATGGCACGCTCATCGCGGAGTGCACTGCTATCACTCAGTACCTGGATGTTCTGGATGACAGCCCTGTGCTCACCGGTAAAACGCCCACTGAGAAAGGCATCATTCATATGATGACCAAGCGTGCGGAAATTGAGTTTCTGGATGCTGTCAGCGCGTACTTCCATCACGCAACGCCGGGGCTTGGGCCGGACGTCGAGCTTTCTCAGAACCCTGAATGGGGTGAGCGGATGCGGGACAAGGCCGTAAGAGGGATGCACTATTTCAACAGCGTCCTGAAAAATCAGCCTTTTGTGGCGGGCAATACATTTTCGATGGCCGACATTGCGGTACTGGGCGGCATGATTTTCGCCTCGCTGGTGAATCTGCCGATACCTGATGAATGTGAAGCATTGCATGCATGGCATGCCAGAATGAACGAGCGATCAAGCGTCCAGGAATGGCACGCCATGGTGAAACAAGGCGAGCCAAAAAAACGGAGCTGAAACCTATGGACCTGAAAGTGATGTTCATTGCCGACTGTTTGTCCAGGCGACTCAATTTCAACCAACTCCGAGCGGCTCACAGCATCAGACGATAGGCCGCCGGAATGACAAACAGGGAAAGCAAGGGGGCCGTGACCATACCGCCGAGCATAGCTGCAGCAATTCGGCTCATCACCTTGGGTCGAACCCGCGGCAGGAGCCTTCACGAATCGCCGCTCGTGAACTCACATTTAGATCCAAGAAATCCGAGGGAGTAAATGTGGGAGTATTTTCCAGACATGAAAAAGCCCAACCTTTTCAGATTGGGCTAAGTCATTGAAAAATTTGGTCGGAACGAAGTAATTCGAACACTCGCCCCCTAGCACCCCATGCAAGTTCTGGCCCGACAACCATCGATCGCATTGGACCTGCCAAGCGGGGTCTCTGTAGACTCGCCCACAAATAATAGGGCGGCGATGAACGATTTATTGCAGTACATCATCCAGGTGTTTCAAGGCAATGCTAAGGAAGTGATGATTGCAGTCATGATGACGGGTGGCGTTTGGTTATTTGAGTGGTGGAGGCCAGCAGTAGCCGACCCCGGCGTAGGCGGTAGGTGGCACAACGTCAAAGTCTTCATTTTCTTGTTGATCGGCTTAGCTTTTGCCACCCCGCTATTGAATCGATGCGCGCAACTCTTACCGAGCATCTCGCTGCTTGAGCGCATCGTGCCGGACTGGCAATCAAAAGGCATAGCAGGTGGCATCCTTGCCACTCTCATCTATGCATTCATCTGGGATTTTTTCCAATACTGGACCCATCGACTTGAGCACAAATATGTTGCCCTGTGGGCATTCCATAGAGTGCATCACAGCGATGCGCACATGAATGCCTCAACCTCTCTACGCCAGAGCATAGGAGGTGCATTAATCGGCTTTTTTCTTGCGCACATACCTGCCGCAATAATTTGCGGGGGGAACATGGTTCCCTATCTAGGCTCATTGATATTGTTCAGTGGTTGGGGCTACTTCAATCATGCGAATGTCCGTTTCTCATTGGGCCCCCTCACCCGAATAATCTCAGGTCCACAATGGCACAGACTGCATCACGGAAAAGAAGCTCAATATCACAACTCAAACTATGCGGCGTTCTTTCCGATATTAGATCTGGTGTTTGGCACACTACGACTACCGAAAAAAGAAGAATGGGTGGAAACGGGCCTTCAAAATGATATCTCCCCTCAGAAGCCCTTCAAGCAAGCCTTTTTGTCTTGGCGCAATGAAAGTGCATCTACCGTAAGCACACCTCACGCACATACTGCTGCAGTGCCCTTAGAGCTGCTTGATCGGCAATGATCCCGGCACGGATATCGAAAACAGTTGATCCAGAAGCGGCAGAGAGCTCGACGGCGCCTGCATCAACTAGGCTGTAACTCCCGCCCAAGGGAGAGAGGGCGCGTGTTGGGCGTCTGACGAGCGGCAAGAATGAACGAGCCCGGCTCTGGGCCGGGCTCATTTAGTGACAGTTATTCCACCCAAAGCAGATGTCGCTTGAAGATGTCTTTGTTCTCAACAGAGTCCCGATATTTTGATGTCTCGACTTGAACCTCTGCGTGGGATGCGACTGTCAGCTTTTGCACCTGTTTGGTAAGTTTTAGGGGGAAACGGACATACGCCCATGCCTTCCTAGTGAGTACTGTAGAAATGGTTCAGCGCCATCAGCTCAAGCACAGCCACCATCACACAGGATGCGAAAAATCCCCGCGTGAAAACCCTGCGAGGTTTTTCGTAAGGCTGCAGATTAGCGAGACCACCGAGAAGGTCGGATAAAAATTCGAGCAGCCCCATCAGCCATTTACCTCGGTGCTTATACACCCTGCCTTCAGCTGGGATGTGTAGGTTTCAATGAAGAACCCTGCGGCTCTCTCCAATCCTGATCCGATCGAGTGCCCTGTTTAATGCATCTAAGGCATCGAGGAGGGCTTTCGCCTCAGCTTCCCGGCCATCCCCCCAAAGGCGTTCTGCCATTTTGTTCAGGGCCTGGATGGAGAGCTCAATTTCCGCAGCAGTCGCTGCTTTGCTTTCCGGTTGTTTCTTCAGCATTGAGTAACCCTTCTGCGGGGCAGCACTTGACTTCAGTTTCTAGTTCAAGAATATCGGCCACCAGAACACATATTTGATCTGATCCGTTGAGCCTAAAACGCCTGCCACTGCTGTCTTTCCGCCCTGGTGCAGCTCATCGCAACCATACGCTGGTATATTGCCATAGGCCTCAAACGATCCCGAGACGGGAATAACGACGGAACACCGGTCGTACCGCTAGCGCCCAGCACTTCGAAAAGATACATGTTGCTGAGGTTCTTGCATTGCACCAGACGATCAGCCTCGGTCGTGGGCATCGGTACCGCATCGATCTGCTTCTCGTATTCGGTCTTTTCCTTCGGCACGCTGGTGCAACCAGCGGCGAAGAGGGCTGCGAGCAGAGGCGCCGTAATCCATAAAATGTTCATGCTTATTTCCATATGCAAATCCCGTGGTGTCATCTACTCCGGCTTGGTCCGTACAATCCGGCCCGCCTTCAACTCGTTAACCTAAGCATTGACGGCAGAAAATCGCAGGTCATGCGAGCGAGGGCATGACCAAAAACTATCAGCGAGACCACGAAGAAATCGTTTGGTCAGAGGCAATTCCGGACCTGAATATTAGCGAAATTACCGGGTAGTTTTGCGCGGGTTTTGCGCAGGCACAAAAAAGCCGATCTAGATAATCGGCTTAAGTGTCTGATTTTACTCAGGAATAATGGTCGGGACGGAGTGATTCGAACACTCGACCCCTAGCACCCCATGCTAGTGCGCTACCGGACTGCGCTACGCCCCGACTAGGCGTGAAACCCGTTCCTCTTCTCGAAGAACGCTCAAGAATATATCGCAAGCTTTTGAAAACTGGAAGTATTTAAAAGCAGGAAATTATTTCTTGAGCACAACCAGTACATCTTCCAATTCAGCGATCATCTGCCGAATCATTTGCTTGTATTGAGTGGTGTCGTCTTTGGCTTCATCGCCGGACAAACGCAAGCGTGCGCCGCCGATGGTGAACCCCTGATCGTAAAGAAGCGCGCGAATCTGCCGGATCATCAGCACGTCTTGTCGCTGATAATACCGGCGGTTTCCGCGGCGTTTGACGGGGTTGAGTTGAGGAAACTCCTGCTCCCAGTAACGCAGCACGTGTGGTTTTACCGCACACAGCTCGCTGACTTCACCAATGGTGAAGTAGCGTTTGCCTGGGATGACGGGTAGTTCGTCGTTATGACTTGGTTCCAGCATAAGCCTCAACTCGGGCCTTCAACTTCTGCCCTGGACGAAAGGTGACCACACGGCGAGCCGTGATCGGGATTTCTTCACCCGTTTTCGGATTGCGGCCAGGCCGCTGGCGTTTGTCCCGAAGGTCGAAATTGCCGAAACCGGACAATTTGACTTGTTCGTTGTCTTCAAGAGCGTGCCTGATTTCCTCAAAAAACAGTTCGACCAATTCCTTGGCTTCCCGTTTATTCAGGCCCAGCTCTTCATACAGACGTTCCGCCATCTCAGCTTTCGTCAGAGCCCCCATACGTCACTTCCTTAACGTGGCGTTCAACCTTTGTTCGAGCGAGGTGAGGATGTTTTGCGTCGTGGTATTCACCTCATCGTCATTAAGAGTGCGCGATGGATGCTGCCAGGTCAAGCCGACTGCAAGGCTTTTTCTATCAGGATCAATGCCTTTACCCTGATACACGTCAAATAGCCTGAGGTCTGTCAGCCATTCGCCTGCATTTTCACGGATTACGTCCATTACAGCACTGGCCGCAACGTCCGTGGCCGCAATCAGGGCCAGGTCACGACGCACTTCAGGAAAGCGCGATAACTCCTGGAATTCAGGCATTTTGCCCAACGCCACTTCGGCCAGAACCAGCTCGAAAACGAAGACCGGACGGTCGAGACCGAGGGTTTTCGACAATTCAGGGTGGATAGCGCCGACGAAACCGACCAAGCGACCTTCACGTTCGATACGCGCGGTTTGACCCGGGTGCAACGCAGGGTGTTTGCCCGGTACGAAAGTGAATGAATCCAGTGCACCGGCGAAGCCCAGCACCGCTTCCACGTCGGCTTTGACGTCGAAGAAGTCCACGACATCGCGACCTTGCGCCCAGCCTTCCGGCAGACGGCTACCGCAAACAACACCCGCCAGCATCGGCTCTTGCTTCAGGCCTTCCAGCTGACCGACAAAACGCAGGCCGCTTTCGAACAGACGGACGCGATCCTGTTGACGGTTGAGGTTGTGCTGAAGCGCTTTGACCAGTCCAGGCCACAAGGACGAGCGCATGGCCGCCATGTCATTCGAAATCGGGTTGGCCAGCAGCAACGGCTCGACACCTGGATTAAACAGCTCAAACTGTTTCGGATCGATGAAGCTGTAGGTGATCGCTTCCTGATAACCACGGGCGACCAGCAGACGACGCAACTCAGGCAGATCGCTCCGCGCCTCAGCCTTGGCCTGTGGCGCCAGACGAGCTTGCGGGTAGCGAACCGGCAGACGGTTGTAACCGTACAGACGAGCCAGTTCTTCGATCAGATCGACTTCCAGGCTAATGTCGAAGCGATGGCTTGGCACTTCTACGCGCCACTGCCCTGCCCCATCGGCAGAAATCTTCAGACCCAAACCGCTGAGCAGTCGCTCGACTTCGGCCGAATCCATTTCCATACCCAGCATCTGAGTGATGCGTTGCGCACGCAGAGTAACTGGCGCAATCGACGGCAGGTGCTGCTCGCTGACGGTTTCGATGATCGGGCCAGCTTCGCCGCCAGTGATTTCCAGCAGCAGGCCGGTGGCGCGCTCCATGGCTTCACGGGCCAACTGCCAGTCCACGCCACGCTCATAGCGGTGCGAGGCGTCGGTGTGCAGGCCATAGGAACGGGCCTTGCCAGCGACAGCAATCTGATCGAAAAACGCGCTTTCCAGGAACACATCGCGAGTGGTCGCGGTGTTGACGCCGCTGTGCTCGCCACCCATCACGCCGGCGATTGCCAAGGCGCGGGTGTGGTCGGCAATCACCAGCGTATCGCTACGCAGGCTGACTTCCTGACCGTCGAGCAGCACCAGCTTCTCGCCTTCTTCAGCCATGCGCACGCGGATGCCACCATTGATTTCGGCGAGATCGAAGGCATGCAGTGGCTGACCCAGTTCCAGCATCACGTAGTTGGTGATGTCGACGGCAGCATCGATGCTGCGCACGTCACCACGACGCAGACGCTCGACCATCCACAGCGGCGTTGGCCTGGACAGGTCAACGTTACGGATCACACGACCCAGGTAACGCGGGCAAGCGGCTGGCGCCAGCACTTCGATCGAACGCACTTCGTCGTGCACAGCTGGCACGACAGCAACCACCGGACGGGTGACTTCAGCAGCGTACAACGCGCCGACTTCACGGGCCAGACCGGCCAGGGACAGGCAGTCGCCGCGGTTCGGGGTCAGGTCGACCTCGATGCTGGCGTCGTCCAGGCTCAGGTATTCACGAATGTCCTGACCGACCGGCGCATCGGCCGGCAATTCCATCAGGCCATCGTTGCCTTCGCCGACTTGCAGCTCGGCCTGGGAGCACAGCATGCCGTTGGACTCAACGCCACGCAGTTTGGCTTTCTTGATCTTGAAATCGCCTGGCAGTTCGGCACCGAGCATGGCGAACGGGATCTTCAGGCCCGGACGCACGTTAGGCGCACCGCAAACGACCTGGAAGGTCTCCGAGCCATTGCTGACCTGGCAAACACGCAACTTGTCAGCGTCCGGGTGCTGTTCGGTGCTCAGCACTTCGCCCACCACCACACCGGTGAATTCGCCAGCGGCCGGCGTAACGCTATCGACCTCAAGACCAGCCATCGACAGACGAGCAACCAGCTCGTCACGACTTACCTGCGGGCTTACCCAGCCACGCAGCCATTGTTCACTGAATTTCATCCTGCTCTCCTAAGAATTCGTTACGACTAGCGAAATTGCGCGAGGAACCGCAAGTCGTTGTCGAAGAACAGACGCAAGTCGTTCACGCCGTAACGCAGCATGGCCAGACGCTCGACACCCATGCCGAAGGCAAAGCCCGAGAACTCTTCCGGGTCGATCCCGGACATGCGCAACACGTTCGGGTGAACCATGCCGCAGCCCATCACTTCCAGCCAGCCAGTCTGTTTACAGACACGGCAGCCTTTACCGCTGCACATCACGCATTCCATGTCGACTTCGGCGGATGGCTCGGTGAACGGGAAGTACGAAGGGCGGAAACGCACGGCCAGTTCTTTTTCGAAGAACACGCGCAGAAACTCTTCGATGGTCCCTTTCAGGTCGGCGAAGTTGATATCGCGGTCGACCAGCAGGCCTTCGACCTGGTGGAACATCGGGGAGTGGGTGATATCGGAGTCGCTACGGTACACACGGCCTGGGCAGACGATGCGTATCGGCGGCTGTTTCGATTCCATGGTGCGGACCTGTACCGGCGAGGTATGGGTGCGCAGCAACATGTTGGCATTGAAATAGAAGGTGTCATGCATCGACCGGGCCGGGTGATGGCCTGGGATGTTGAGCGCTTCGAAGTTGTGGTAGTCGTCTTCGACCTCAGGGCCCTCGGCAATGCCGTAGCCGATGTGAGTGAAGAACTGCTCGATACGTTCCAGAGTGCGAGTAACCGGATGCAGACCACCCGAGGTCTGGCCACGGCCAGGCAGGGTCACGTCAATGGACTCGGCGGACAGTTTGGCGGCCAGGTCGGCCTCTTCAAACAGTGCCTTGCGCGCATTGAGAACCTCTGTGACACGCTCCTTGGCAACGTTGATCAGGGCGCCGACTTGCGGACGCTCTTCTGCCGGCAAATTCCCCAGGGTCTTCATCACCTGAGTCAATTCGCCCTTTTTGCCAAGGTAGTGAACCCGGATTTGCTCCAGGGCATTGATATCTTCAGCGCTTTGCACAGCCTCTAGAGCTTGAGAGACGAGCGCATCCAGGTTTTCCATGTACAGACTCCAGATACAAAATAGGGGAAGAGCTTGAAGGCTCTTCCCCTATTTATGACGTTTAACACCTGGCCCCACAGAGGTGAGGCCGGGTGACTGTCGGGGGTACTTAAGCCAAGGTGGCTTTAGCTTTCTCGACAATCGCAGCAAACGCCGCTTTTTCGTTCACTGCCAGATCAGCCAGAACCTTACGGTCGATCTCGATGGACGCTTTTTTCAGGCCGGCGATGAAACGGCTGTAGGACAGACCGTTGATACGTGCACCAGCGTTGATACGAGCGATCCACAGAGCGCGGAACTGACGTTTTTTCTGACGACGGTCACGGTAGGCGTATTGGCCTGCCTTGATTACCGCTTGCTTGGCAACACGGAATACGCGCGAGCGAGCGCCGTAGTAGCCTTTAGCAAGTTTCAGAATTTTTTTGTGACGTTTACGGGCAATGACGCCACGCTTTACACGAGCCATGAGTTACTTCCTCTATTCTTGACTAAATTAACGAAGGCGCAGCATGCGCTCGACTTTTGCCACGTCACACGGTGCCAGCAAGCTGCTACCGCGCAGTTGACGCTTACGCTTGGTCGACATTTTAGTCAGGATGTGGCTCTTGAAAGCGTGCTTGTGCTTGATACCGTTAGCAGTTTTCAGAAACCGCTTAGCAGCACCACTTTTAGTTTTCATTTTTGGCATGTTCGGATACTCCGCATTCAGTTGATAAACATAATCAGAAGGCCTGCCGTGCCCTATTGATTACTTCTTCTTTTTCGGGGCGATGACCATGATCAGTTGGCGTCCTTCCATCTTAGGATGCTGTTCGACCGAACCGTACTCGAGCAAGTCACCTTCAACTCGCTTGAGGAGTTCCATCCCCAGCTCCTGGTGGGCCATCTCACGGCCGCGGAATCGCAAGGATACCTTGGCCCTGTCCCCATCACTCAGGAAACGTACCAGGTTGCGCAGTTTTACCTGGTAATCCCCTTCCTCCGTCCCTGGACGAAACTTGATTTCTTTAACCTGAATCTGCTTCTGGTTTTTCTTGGCCGCGGCAATCTGCTTCTTCTTTTCGAAGATCGATTTGCCGTAGTCCATCAGTTTGCAAACAGGGGGTACTGCATCGGCGGAAATTTCCACCAGATCCAGCTTGGCCTCTTCAGCCTTAAGAAGCGCGTCTTCAATTGACACAATCCCAAGCTGTTCACCTTCAGCCCCAATTAACCGAACCTCGCGTGCCGAGATATTCTCGTTGATCGGGGCCTTCGGTGCAGCTCGTTTATCTTGTCTCATTTCACGCTTAATAGTAATTACTCCGAATCTGGGCGACCACGCCGGGAAACCGCTTGAGCGAGGAACTCGGCGAACTGGGCGACGGGCATCGAGCCCAGGTCAGCACCTTCACGAGTACGCACAGCGACAGTCTGCATCTCGACTTCCCGATCTCCGATAACCAAGAGATAAGGAACCTTGAGCAAAGTATGCTCGCGGATTTTAAAGCCGATCTTTTCATTTCTCAAGTCAGACTTGGCACGAAATCCGCTTTCGTTGAGAGTTTTTTCAACCTCAGCAGCGAATTCAGCCTGTTTATCAGTGATATTCATGATCACTGCCTGGGTCGGAGCCAGCCACGCGGGGAATGCACCCTCGTAGTGCTCGATCAGGATTCCGACGAAACGTTCGAAGGAGCCAAGGATCGCCCGGTGCAACATCACCGGGTGCTTGCGACTGTTGTCTTCAGAGACGTATTCGGCTCCCAGACGGACAGGCAGGTTAAAATCGAGCTGAAGGGTACCACACTGCCAGACGCGGCCAAGGCAATCTTTCAGCGAGAACTCGATCTTCGGACCGTAGAACGCCCCCTCGCCCGGCTGCAGATCGTACGGCAGGCCAGCGCTATCAAGGGCTGCAGCCAGGGCCGCTTCGGCGCGATCCCACAACTCGTCGGAACCGACGCGTTTTTCCGGACGAGTGGACAGCTTCATCTCGACGTCTTTGAAGCCGAAGTCGGCATAAACGTCCATGGTCAGCTTGATGAACGCAGCGGACTCGGCCTGCATCTGCTCTTCAGTGCAGAAGATGTGGGCGTCGTCCTGAGTGAACGCACGCACGCGCATGATGCCGTGCAGTGCACCCGATGGCTCGTTACGGTGGCAAGCACCGAATTCGGCCAGGCGCATCGGCAACTCACGGTAGCTTTTCAGGCCTTGGTTGAACACTTGCACGTGGCAAGGGCAGTTCATCGGCTTGATGGCGTAGTCGCGGTTTTCCGACTGCGTGGTGAACATGTTGTCGGCGTAGTTGGCCCAGTGCCCGGATTTCTCCCACAGGCTGCGGTCAACGACCTGCGGAGTTTTGATCTCCAGGTAACCGTTGTCGCGCTGAACCTTGCGCATGTATTGCTCGAGCACCTGGTACAGAGTCCAGCCGTTCGGGTGCCAGAACACCATGCCCGGCGACTCTTCCTGGGTGTGGAACAGGCCCAGACGCTTGCCGATCTTGCGGTGATCGCGTTTCTCGGCTTCTTCGATGCGCTGGATGTAAGCCGCCAGCTGCTTCTTGTCTGCCCACGCCGTGCCGTAAACGCGCTGCAATTGCTCGTTCTTGGCATCGCCACGCCAGTAGGCGCCGGACAACTTGGTCAGTTTGAAGGATTTCAGGAAGCGCGTATTCGGCACGTGCGGACCGCGGCACATGTCGACGTATTCTTCGTGATAGTACAGACCCATGGCCTGTTCGTTCGGCATGTCCTCGACCAGACGCAGCTTGTAGTCTTCACCGCGGGCCTTGAACACTTCGATCACTTCGGCGCGCGGAGTGACTTTCTTGATCACGTCATAATCTTTTTCGATCAGCTGCTGCATGCGCTGTTCGATGGCGGCCAGGTCGTCCGGAGTAAAAGGACGCTCGAAGGCGATATCGTAATAGAAGCCTTCGTCGATGACCGGACCGATGACCATCTTGGCCGTCGGGTACAACTGTTTGACCGCATGGCCAACCAGGTGGGCGCAAGAGTGGCGAATGATCTCCAGCCCCTCTTCATCCTTTGGCGTAATGATTTGCAGCGTAGCGTCGCTGCCGATGATGTCACTGGCGTCGACCAGCTTGCCATCGACCTTGCCGGCCACGGTGGCTTTGGCCAGACCTGCACCAATGGATGCGGCGACCTCGGCTACGGATACCGGGTGATCGAATGAACGTTGACTGCCGTCGGGAAGAGTAATAGTTGGCATGGCGCCTCCTCTCCTAGTGGTGACCCCTACCAAAGGTCACGTGGGTTGGGATGAGCCAGTACAAGATCCGATCCAGGCCATTCAATGACGAACGCCTGCCTTACAGCGGCAGGAGCCTTGCGGCCAACCGGAAAACCGAACCAGAGTGACTGGGATTCAAATCAGGGTTATTCGCACATTTGCCGCTACCGGGACTGAAGGTCATCCGGAGCCTGCAAACGCCCGAGCCAGGCATGCTAGCACAGATGAACGGTCGTCGATGCACCGAGGCTTTGTCTTGGGGCAAAACGAGTAATTTTATGCCAGAGTGCTGAACTAGCACCCTGCTTTACCCCTCAGATAACAAGACATTGACCCACAAGGAGCATCCCAGCATGCATCTGAAACGTTTATTCGCAGTAGTCGCCCCCTTCGTTTTGCTGCTGCCATTGGCCGCCCATGCCGATTGGCCTAAGGGCGAACGCGAGAAATACATGGCTCAGTGCACAGAAGCGGCCACTCCGCAGATTGGTGCTGCAGCAGCGAAAGCTCACTGCGCTTGCGGCGCCGATGCAATCAAATCGTACCCTGCCAAAGACATCCAGTCCCTGATGGACAACACCGCCAATGACGCCCTGAAACAAAAAGCACTGACGCAAATCAGCGCGTGCAAAGCCGATAACAAGGCCAAAAAATAAGCCCGGCGGAGCGCTTTTTGCGCCTGCAATGACAGTAAAAAGCCTCTGAAAACCGCCTTTTCGTACAATTTATTCAGGTTTTACAGGTTTTTTTATTGTCTTTACTTTTGGCTGAAAGCCTTTTAAAACGGGGCTTGCAGCCAAACAAAGCAGCAAACGGAACGCGACTGCAGGGCAAACAGCACGTCCGGGGGGCTCCCAAAGCGAACATTTCGACTATGATACCCCGGTGTGCCCAGTTGGCCTGAGCAGCACAGCACTACTGAAAATATATGTTTCTTGGAGATACACCATGTCTAATCGCCAAACCGGCACCGTTAAATGGTTCAACGATGAAAAAGGCTTCGGCTTCATCACTCCTCAAGGTGGCGGTGACGACCTGTTCGTACACTTCAAAGCTATCGAAAGCGACGGTTTCAAAAGCCTGAAAGAAGGCCAAACCGTTTCCTTCGTGGCTGAGAAAGGCCAAAAGGGTATGCAAGCTGCACAAGTCCGCGCTGAGTAATTTTCAGCCGCACTAAAAAAACCCCGTCCATGTGACGGGGTTTTTTATGGGCGAAACAAAAGCCTGAAGCGATCAGCCGCAGTTGACGCGGGTGACGACCCGATTGGCATCGGTATTCAGGTTCAGGCGATCGGAGCGGTATTCCAGGGTCACCATGTCGGTGGGCAAGAGGAACCGTGCATTCTGCGCGCCTGCGCGAGTACGCGCCTGCTCCAGCAGTTCAGGCGAAGCCTTTTTGCCAATGGTGAATTCGGCAGCCTTTGCCTCACAACGGCTATGACCCGTGTCAGTCGTCGTGACAGGATCTGTTGTCGACTCGGTGGAGGTAGTGCTGCAACCGGCCAGCATGGCAACGGCCAACAAAGTACCCAATGACGCGAGCTTCCAAGGCATGAAGCCTCCTTTTTTCAATAGTTAAGCTGAGATCGTGCGACCGCCAATCTGGCGTTTGGTTTCACAGGGAGTACTAGCACCCTGCCCTCTATTCGGACACGCGGCGAGTTTGCCTGAGCATCGCCCTGCCGTTTACCACTCAATCGTGACTGAATATGAACAGCGCTCAATAAACGTCAATGTAGTCGAACGGCGGATTCGGCCAGTTCTCTTTCAGTGCATTGAAAATCTGCATGACCCAGACCTCGTCACTGGCCGCGACCAATCCGACATAACCGGACCCCTTGGCCCACGTCTCGAGACGAAACAACAGCCCGCTGATATCAGTGCCGCCCACAACGCCTGACGAAATGTAGGCGATGCCGCCCTTGGTGACTCGCAATTGAGTGTGCTCATCGTCGCTGGCAGAGGCCAGCAGCTGACGCACCACCTCAAGGGTCAAGCCGTCAGGAGTGTTCAAATCGATTTGCACAGCACAGTCCTTGAAAATTCGTCAAAGACCAAGTGTCGCATAGCCCTCCTCTCATGCCTAAGTCGGAGTGCCAAACGCCGCGCAAAATGGTTAACTCGACACTCAGACTTTCCCGACTTCACGAGCGCCATCATGACCACCGTAAGTATCGACGCCGACATCAAAGCCAAGTGGCCACAGGGCCACAGCTCTTACAGCCCGGGCAGCCCGGAAGAGTTGGCAATCATTGGTATCGATCTATTGGTCAAGGAGCTGGGGACTGAAGCAGCGCAATCCTTCATCGCGCAGGTATTCGAGAAATACCCGGCCGACTACAAGGGCGCTGAATATAACGAAAGGGAGTGAAACCCGCAGGCTGGCACCTGCGGGTGTGAAGCTTACTTCAGACGAGCCAGACGCTCGGTCAGCAGGTCAAAGAAGCCCTGGGCGTCGCCGCTTTCTACCCAGAAAGCGTTCTTCGGTGCTTTCAGACCGTCATACCAGTCGACGATGGTTTGGCCGAACGTCGGACCTTCGCGACTATCAACCACCACATTGACCGCACGACCGGTGAACAACTCAGGCTTGAGCAGATAGGCGATGACCGTCGCGTCATGCACCGGTCCACCCGGAATACCGTAGTGCTCCATGTCGCCTTTGACGTATTCATTGAGAATATCGCCCACCAGCTTGCTGGCATTGTTGTTGATCGCTGCGATCTGCTTCAGGCGCGCTTCACTGGTGAGGATCTTGTGGGTCACGTCCAGCGGCAGGTAGGTCAGCTTCACACCGCTTTTCAATACCACTTCCGCAGCCTGCGGGTCGGCGAACAGGTTGAACTCCGCCACCGGGGTGATGTTGCCGCCATTGAAGTGCGCCCCGCCCATGATCACCACCTCCTTGATGCCCTGAACGATCTCAGGCTCCTGGATCAGCGCCAGGGCCAGATTGGTCTGTGGACCGAGCATGGCGATGGTGATGCTGTGAGGCTTGGCGGCTTTCAAGGTGTCGATCAGGTAGTTGACCGCATTGCCCTGGGCCAGGCCTTTCTTCGGCTCATGTACGGTGACGCCCGACAGGCCTTCCTTGCCATGGATGTTCTCGGCATAGATCGGCATGCGCATCAGCGGCTTCGGAGCGCCTGCGTAGACCGGCACCTCCTCGCGCCCTGCCCACTCGCGGGCCAGCCGCGCATTACGCGAAGTCTTGTCTAGGCGCACATTGCCGGCGACGGTGGTCAGCGCACGAATGTTCAGCTCTTGCGGCGACGCCAGAGCAAACAGCAAGGCAACCACGTCATCGGCACCCGGGTCGGTGTCGATGATCAGGTCGATCTTTTCCGCCGCCTGGGCGCTTGTTGCGGTAATCAGGGACAAAAGCAGCAGACTCCGGAGCAGATGGTGCAGTTTCTGAGCATAGCGTTGCATAGCGCACTCCTTGTGCGTGGGACAGCAGAAAGACAACAACGAGTTAGAACGTAACCCCTGCCACCAGCACGATGTTGCAGTACGGCTGACATTCGCCTGTGCGAACAATCGCCCGTGCCTGTCGGCTGAGGACTTTGAATTGGTCATGACTGAGCAGCTCACGCCGACCCAGCGCACCTTCGGCATTCAGCTCATCGAGCGTCGCCAATGCCGAAGGCTTTTTGCCCAGGATCTCCTGGGCCAATACATGGCTCTCGACCTGCATTTCGCTGAGCACGACCTTCAATGTGCTGATGAAATCCGGGATACCGTGGGTCAGGGCCAGGTCGATCAGCTCAACGCATGGTGGCACTGGCAAACCTGCATCGCCGATTACCACGATGTCGCCATGACCCAGGGATGCGATCAGCCGCGACAGCGCGACGTTGAGCAAAGGTGTCTTTTTCATGGTGCTTTAAAGGCCTGTACGTCGGACAAGGTGGGAATCGAGGGTTGCGCGCCAGCGCGGGTCACCGACAGCGCCGCGGCGACCTGGCCGAAACGGATCGCTTCGGCTTCGCTTTTGCCGGCCGCCAGTGCGGCGGCAAAACCACCGACGAAGGTGTCGCCAGCCGCCGTGGTATCGACAGCCTTGACCTTTGGCGCAGGGAAATGCTCGAAGCCTTTGCCGTTGGCAAACAGCGAACCTTGAGCACCAAGGGTGATGATGACTTTGCCGGCACCCAAGGAGATCAACCGGGATGCAGCGGTTTCGGCAGAGGCCAGAGAATCCACTGGCAAACCACTCAGCGCCGAGGCCTCGCTTTCGTTGGGAATCAGGTAATCGATGGACGCATACCAGTCCGCCGGCAGTGGGCGGCTGGCCGGTGCCGGATTGAGGATCACGGTCTTACCCAACTCACGGCCGCGCTTGAGCGCATGACCGACTGTGGCATCCGGCACTTCCAGCTGGCAGATGATCACGTCCGCAGCCTGTAAGACTGTATCAAAACGGTCAATCACCGCTGGCGTCAGCGCTCCGTTGGCACCGGCAACGATCACAATGGCGTTCTGGCTGTTGTCATCGACCACGATCAACGCAACGCCGCTGGAATCGTCGACGATGCTGACCGCCTGGCAATCGATCTGCTCAGCCAGCAGCGCCTCGCGCAGTTCTTCGCCATAGGCATCGCTGCCCACACAACCGACCATCGACACTTGCGCGCCCAGCCTCGCCGCGGCGACCGCCTGATTCGCGCCCTTGCCACCGGAAACCGTGGCAAACGACTCGCCGATCAGCGTTTCACCACCACGGGGCAGCCGTGGTGCCCGGGTGACCAGGTCCATGTTCAGACTGCCTATTACCACTACTTTTGCTGGCATACGTCACTACTCATCGATTCTGTTTCAGCGGTGCTTTTGATTCAGCGGTGTTCTATTTCAACGGAACTGGGCGAACACGCCGGCCAGCGGCGCAGTCGACTCCCGCAGGACAATACTGGGCGTCACGATCCGTTGATCGGTGGCCATATCCGGTGTGGCGATTCTTCTTAACAGCACTTCGGCCGCCATCTCGCCGAGTTGCAGGATCGACTGCCCCACGGTCGTCAGCGCCGGGTACACATAGCGGCTCATCTGAATATCGTCGAAGCCGATCACCGACAGCTCTGTCGGTACACGAATATTGCGCTCGGCCGCCGCTCGCAGCACACCGATGCCAATCATGTCGTTACCGGCGAATATCGCGCTCGGCGGGTTCTTTTCCAGCAGGATCGAGGCAGCGTTGTAGCCGCCGGTACTGGTAAAGTCGCTTTCCAGCATGCGCTCGCGGGACACTTCGACACCCGCCTCTTTCAGGGCACGGCAATAACCGGCCAGACGCATCTGCGCCACGCTGGTACTCGCCGGGCCGCCAATGGTGGCGATGTCCCGGTGCCCCAATTCCAGAAGGTGACGGGTCGCCAGATAGGCGCCGTATTCGTGATCGATCCGCACGAGGTCGGCATTCACACCTTCCAGTCCCCGGTCGACGATCACCATCGGCGTACGCACGCCTGCCAGGCCCTCCGCCAACCCCGCGTCACCGCCAGCCGAAGCGACGATCAGCCCGTCGATGCGCTTTTCCAGCAGTACGCGCAGGTAACTGCGCTGCTTGTCCGGGTTGTCATCGGAGTTACAGAGAATCACGCAGTAGCCATTACGCTCGCAGTAATCCTCGATGCCGCGCGCCAGTTCGGCGAAGTACGGGTTGAGACTGTTGGGCACCAGCAAACCGATGGTCGCCGTGGTTTTGGCCTTGAGGGACCGGGCCACGGCGCTAGGTACGTAGTCGAGGGTTTTGATTGCAGCCTCAACCTTGACCCGCACCTCTTCGCTCACCGGCCGGGTCTTGTTCACTACGTGGGAAACCGTGGTGTAGGAAATCCCCGCGAGCGCTGCCACATCCTTGATTGTTGCCATGACTCAGGTCCGCCGGCTTGCGCGCTGACTGCGATAAGTATCAAGCACCACCGCCACCACAATCACCGCGCCGGTGATGATGCGTTTGGTGGGCTCAGTTGCGCCGATCTGCGCCAGCCCGGCCGCCAATACGGAAATGATCAGAACCCCGAAGAACGTACTGATGACCGAACCGCGCCCCCCCATCAAGCTGGTGCCGCCAATCACGACCGCGGCGATCACTTGTAACTCCAGCCCGGAGCCGGCATTCGGATCCGCCGCTTCCAGACGGGAAATCTGGAACAGCGCAGCAATACCGGCCAGCAGCCCCATCAGACTGAATACCAGGATCTTGTAGGGCTTCGGATTGATCCCTGCCAGACGCACCGCCTCTTCGTTGGTGCCGATGCCGATCAGGTAACGACCGAACACGGTTCGCGTCAGCACGGCCTGGGCAATGAAGATGATCAGCAAGGCAATGATGAACGACGGCGAGATGCCGAAGGCGATCGGGTTGGATAACCAGGCAAAGGCATCACCGATGTAGGCCGTGCGCGATCCGGTCATTTGATAGGCCACACCGCGGGCCATTTCCAGCACGCCGAGGGACACGATGAACGACGGAATCCTCCACGCCACGGTGATCGAACCGGTGATGGTGCCAGCCAGTGCGGCCGCCGCCATTCCGAGCAACGCCGCAGGCAACACGCTCCAGCCCCAACCGAGAATCGCCACGCTGACCGTTGACGCCGCGAGCGCGAGCACCGAACCCACCGACAGGTCGATGCCGCCGATGATCAATACGAACGTCATGCCGACCGCCAGCACCATCAAGTCCGGAATCTGGTTGGCCAGGGTGCTGAAGGTGTCATAGGACAGGAAATGGCTGCTCAGAACCGAGAACAGCGCAACCATTGCCAGCAAGGCACCGGCCAGCCCCAGATAGGTACCGAGGCCGTAAAAGTTGCCACTGCGTTTGCCGGCAGTCACTGCAGTATTCATGCGAGATCCCTAGGCGCTGCTTCGTTGAGCAACGCATCACGTTTTTGGTAGCCGGCGAACGCGGCGGCAAGCAAATCATCCTGGGTCCAGCTGTCACGCTCAAAGGTGTCGATCAGACGTCCCGCCGAGAGCACGCCGATGCGGTCACAGATCAACATCAGTTCACGCAGGTCGCTGGACACCACCACCAGCGCTTTGCCTTGACGGGTCAGCTCGCCGAGCAAGGCATAAATGTCAAACTTGGCGCCGACGTCGATGCCACGCGTTGGCTCGTCGAACAGCATCACCGAGCAATCACGCTCAAGCCACCGGCCGATCACGACTTTCTGCTGGTTGCCGCCGGACAGTTCCGACACCAATTGCGTCGGGCTGGAACTGCGGATGTGCATGGCGTCGATCTGACGCTGGGCCAAGGCCACCTCGTCACCGTTGTTGACGAAGCCTGCGCTGGAAATCACCGGCATATTGCCCAAGGCAATATTCGCGCTGATCGATTGGGTCAGCAGCAAGCCCTCACCCTTGCGGTCTTCGGTGATCAAGGCGATGCCATGACCGACCGCGTCAGCCGGTGAGCGGATACTAACGACCTGTGCTGGCGAACCGAGCGCAACCGTGCCGCTGTCCGCTGTATCAGCACCGAAGATCAAGCGCAGCAACTCGGTGCGCCCTGTCCCGATCAAACCAGAAATTCCGTAGATCTCGCCGGCACGCACCTCGAAGGACACGTCGCGAACCTTGTCGGAACGGGTCAGCCCTTTGACCGTCAAGGCTGGAGCGCCGATCTTGCGCGGGCCCATGTCGATGTGTTCGCCGAGTTCACGACCGACCATCAGCGTCACCAATTGCTCGCTGTTGTAATTGGCCATCGGCTCGACGCAAACCAGGTTGCCATCGCGCAGTACCGCAATGCGCTGGGCGACCCGCGCCAGTTCTTCGAGACGGTGCGAGATATAGATGATCGACACGCCGCGAGCTTGCAGGCGAGTGATCTGCTCGAACAGCATCTCGACTTCACGATTCGTCAACATCGCGGTCGGTTCGTCGAGGATCAGCACGTGGCAATCGCCGATCAGGTTGCGGGCGATCTCCACCATTTGCTGGTGACCGATGCCCAATTCGCCCACCAGCGTGTCCGGGTCAATCGCGTCGAGGCCGACCTGGGCCATGGCTTCGATCGCAGCCTTGCGCAATTGCCTGCGACTGATCCAGCCGCCCTTGCTGGGCAGGTTGTCGAGAAACAGGTTTTCCGCCACCGACAGGGTCGGCAACAGATTGAGTTCTTGCATCACCATGCGAATGCCGAGCTCTTCGGCCTGGGTGCGGCTGGAGGGGCGGTAATCCTGCCCCTGGAATTGCATGTGGCCGGTGGTCGGTGTGACCAGCCCGCCGATGATCTTCGACAGCGTGCTTTTCCCCGCGCCGTTTTCGCCGGTCAGCGCCAGCACTTCACCGCGCATCAGCGTCAGGTCGATGCCGGTCAGGACCGGTTGGGCGTAGGTCTTACCGATACCGCTGACCGAGAGGACAGCGTTCGGGGCGGAAACTGACATAAAAACTCTCCATGCGCTCGCCCGGACGGGCGAGCACCATTGTGTCGCCAGAAGGACTACTTGGTGACCAGCTCTACCGGAGTTTCGATCACGCCATTGGCGCCGCTGTCGACTTTCTCACCCTTGATGATCTTCAGCGCAGTCTCGATGCCAAACACGGCTTGCCGGGCTGCAAACTGATCAGCGGTGGCCAGAACGCGACCATCCTTGAGCATTGGCTTGATGGCGTTGATGTTGTCGTATCCGACCACTTGCACCTTGCCGGCTTTGCCCGCTGCACGCACCGCGGATACTGCGCCGACGGCCATGCTGTCGTTGCCAGCCAGCAGGGCTTTGACTTGCGGGTATTCGCTGAGGATCGAGGCAGCCACCTTGTTGCCTTTGTCGATTTCCCAGTCACCGGACTGCAAAGAGACGACCTTGATCTGCGCCGCTTCCATTGCATCCTTGAAGCCTGCGGTTCTTTGCTGTGCGTTGGTCGTGGTTGAAACGCCTTCGATGATGCCGACTTCGTCGCCGGCCTTCAGTTGCTTGGCCAGGTACTCACCCACCAGACGCGCGCCTTTGCGGTTATCCGGGCCTACGAACGGTACGGTGATGTTTTTGCTTTTGACCACAGCCGGGTCCAGCTGATTGTCGATGTTGATCACGGTGATACCGGCATCGATGGCTTTCTTGATCACTGGAACCATGGCCTTGGAGTCTGCCGGCGCGATGACTAGCGCATTGACCTTGGCCAGAATCATTTGCTCGACGATGCGCGTCTGGCCAGCCGTGTCGGTTTCGTCTTTGATGCCGTTGGAGATCAGCTCGAAATCGCCGGAGTGGTCTTTCTGATAAGCCTTGGCGCCGTCTTCCATGGTCAGGAAGAATTCATTGGCCAGGGATTTCATGACCAGCGCGACTTTGGGTTTTTCAGTCTCGGCGAACGCCGAAGAGACAGGTAACGCGACGGATGCGGCAGCCAGCATAGCGACAGCGAGAAGACGTCCAGCGAATGGCAGCTTCATGGGTTCACTCCGATCTTATGATTATTGTGAGCAACGCTTGCGCTGGCAGAGGCTTCATTGCGCTCACTGATGGATTACCACCGCGAGCACCGCGCAAACGTTTGCGTAGACCGAACTATGCGAACCCTGCCGACATTTGTCAACGACCAGAAAAACCGTTTTGAGAGGGAAACCGCAAATGCCGGCATTCATGTCATGCCGTCGTATTGACCACCGAACCGGTGCTGGAGCCTTTGGCCATTTCCTTGTAAAGGCTGTTGGCCGTTTCCAGTATGGCGGCAGTGGTATCGGCCATTTGCCCCTGAATCGCCATCACCACGGTGGCCTTGGCTTCAGGTGTCGGGTAAGACGCCGATTGGGCCGCCGCCAATTGTTGCTGTTGTTCACGCAACTGCTCTTGAAGCTCTTTCAGACGCTTGAGCAAAACCTTTTCCGCCACCGAGGCATTATCGGCGCCACCCGCTTCAGTCGACGCCTGCGCACTTTTATCCAGGCCCACAGCACCAGTTCTGACTTGCTTGCTGTCGCTTTCCTTCGTACCCAACGCTTGATTCGCGGCATCGGTCGTCTGATCGCTCAACGCTTGAATCGTAGCGGCGGACTTGCCGCCGATGGTGATGCCTGCGGCGTTTGGGATACCAATGGATAACGACATGTGAACTCCTGAGTAGAAAGATCCTTTCAAGGAACATCGACCGAAGCGCGGGTTTCTTTAGCAGTGATTCGCAATTCTGCAAGCGGATTTGGTCTACAGAGGTCGTAGTACTTTTCGGAGAGCCGAACAGAAATGCTCAACGCGTTCGGAAACCCGGACAACAGACTGTGTAACCATTCTGACCCATCAGATAAATACTGATACAAATCATCAAGTTAAAAGTTTTTCTCATTAAAAGTACGACTGGTACAGATCCTGCTCATCTCACTCACCCCAAGCGTTCAGATCCGCCTGGGGCGCATCTAGATGAACCTGCATCAGCACCGTCACTACTAGAGAGAAAAATAATGACATCTGCTTTCAAGACCTTCGTTCCGGGCGCTTTAGCCCTCTTGCTGCTCCTGCCAACTGCCCTTCAGGCAAAAGAAGTCGAAACCCAACAGAAACTGGCGAACGTTGTGGTCCTGGCCACCGGCGGCACCATTGCCGGCGCGGGCGCCAGCGCCGCTAACAGCGCTACCTATCAAGCGGCAAAAGTCGGCATTGAACAATTGATCGCCGGGGTTCCGGAACTCAGCCAACTGGCAAACGTTCGTGGCGAACAGGTCATGCAGATCGCGTCCGAAAGCATCACCAACGACAACCTGCTGCAACTGGGTCGTCGCGTGGCTGAACTGGCCGACAGCAAAGACGTCGACGGCATCGTTATCACCCACGGCACCGACACCCTGGAAGAAACTGCCTACTTCCTGAACCTGGTGGAAAAAACCGACAAGCCAATCATCGTTGTCGGCTCCATGCGCCCAGGCACCGCGATGTCGGCCGATGGCATGCTGAACCTGTACAACGCAGTGGCAGTGGCCAGCAGCAAAGAGGCACGTGGCAAAGGCGTACTGGTGACCATGAACGATGAAATCCAGTCGGGTCGCGACGTCAGCAAAATGATCAACATCAAGACCGAGGCGTTTAAAAGTGCCTGGGGTCCACTGGGCATGGTGGTCGAAGGTAAATCCTACTGGTTCCGTCTGCCGGCCAAGCGTCACACCATGGATTCGGAATTTGACATCAAAACCATCAAGAGCCTGCCAGACGTAGAAATCGCCTATTCCTACGGCAATGTCAGCGATACCGCCTACAAAGCGTTGGCTCAGTCTGGCGCCAAAGCCATCATTCACGCCGGTACCGGCAATGGCTCTGTCTCGTCCCGTGTAGTCCCATCGCTGCAAGCCCTGCGCAAGGACGGCGTGCAAATCATTCGCTCGTCCCACGTCAACGCCGGCGGTTTCGTGCTGCGTAACGCTGAACAGCCAGACGACAAGTACGACTGGGTTGTGGCGCATGACCTGAACCCGCAAAAGGCCCGCATCCTGGCCATGGTCGCACTGACCAAGACCAACGACAGCAAAGAGCTGCAACGGATGTTCTGGGAATACTGATTCGCCCTCGCCCGACCGATTCCGGTCGGGCACTGCTTTCACCACTCGCCAACCCAGGCGAGTGGCTCACAACCCCTTCCGATATTTCGATAAAAAACTTCCCTTCGTCCTACACCAAACGGAAAAATTTGCTGTCAGAGGATTTTCTTGAATTTTAAGCAGTTGCGAAAATGCTTACAGTTAAATACTGTATGCACGTACAGCTTAATAAGGATAATTCCGTGGCCAACACCTCTGCCTCTCCTGACTCCTATGCACGCATGGGTATGCGTGTTCAAAAAATCATCAATTCGCCCACCGCCCAAAAATCCAAAGCAGCCTTGATCTTCCGCCTACCGGACGAACCCGTGGATGAGTGGGAACAATTACTCGAAGAAATCGACGAGAACGACAACGTCACCCTCGCCTATCGCGACGATGGCGGCGTACAGATTTTTTGGGTTGTGCCGAAGGAAGATTGAGTCAATGAGTGTCCGCTGGTTTGCTTTGCTGTTTTTGTTCATCACCCTCGGCGCCCAGGCTGACGCCCCACGCACTTTCAACGAAGCGAAGAAAGTTGCCTGGAAGCTCTACGCACCGCAATCCACAGAGTTCTATTGTGGGTGCAAATACACCGGCAACAAGGTCAACCTCGCAGCCTGCGGTTATGTACCGCGCAAAAACGCCAAGCGCGCCTCCCGCATCGAGTGGGAGCACATTGTTCCGGCCTGGCAGATCGGCCATCAGCGTCAGTGCTGGCAAGAAGGTGGGCGCAAGAACTGCACGCGTTACGATCCGACCTACCAGAAGGCCGAAGCCGACCTGCACAACCTGGTGCCGAGCATTGGTGAAGTGAATGGCGATCGCAGCAACTTCAGTTTCGGCTGGTTGCCGGTGCAGTCGGGCCAATATGGCTCATGCCTGACCCAGGTCGACTTCAAGGCAAAGAAGGTCATGCCTCGCCCGTCCATTCGCGGCATGATCGCCCGAACGTATTTCTACATGAGCAAGCAGTACGGTCTGCGCCTGTCGAAACAGGATCGGCAGCTCTACGATGCCTGGAACAAAACCTATCCGGTAGAGACCTGGGAACGTCAGCGCAACCAAAGCGTGGCGTGCGTCATGGGACGCGGCAACGAATTTGTCGGCCCGGTCGACATGAAAGCCTGCGGTTAAGCGCTCGCTGAAAACACAAAGGCCTCGGGTTTAACACCCGAGGCCTTTTTTCGTTTCTACCCGCCCACTTTGTTGTAACGCCAGTAGCCCATCAGGTTGAGTGACTGCTTGGCAATCCCGCATTCCTTGATCAAGTATTTGCGCAGACTCAGAGTGACGCGCATCAAATGAGGACTCAGCGCCTTTTTGCGCCGCAGGACTGTGTCGAATATTTTGTAAGGGGTGGCGGAGGCCATGGGGCGGAACGCCTACTGGGAATCAACAGTGACTACGTCTAGAAACGAGTCAATGTGGATCCCCTTTAAGGCGTTCCGTCGAAAGCAGCCTGAAAAAGACCGTTACGGGGTCACGGGATGTTCGACAACCAGCAATTCGATGTTCTGTTTCTTCGCCCGGGTGAGCGACGCGCGCACTTCTGTCTGTTTGGCCTCGGCCTCGGCTTTCGAACTGAATGGCCCGAGCAGGATCCGGGTCTTTCCATTTTCCTTGACGATATTGGAAACGAAACTGTGCTCAATCAGCCAGCCGCTCAAATCGCTGACCGCCTGAGGTGTTTCGCCTCGAACTTCGAGATCCCATTGTGGTGCGGATACCACCGAGGCTGTAGTCGCAGCTGCCGGTTGCGGCTTTTGCGCCTCAACACTCTTGCCCTCACCGCATCCCGCCAGCGCCAGTACCGCGAATACCAAGACCATTTTGCGCACAACGCTTCCCTCAGAATGCTTAAAGCGGCGATTTTAGCATCCATGAATACTTCCCGAGTGCCGCAAAATGGGCTCAAAACAACGAGAATGATGGTTGCGGCCTCTGTATAGTTACGCCTTGGGAATTAATGCAGCATCTGCGCGTCAGAAAGAGGCACCCAAACCGTGAGACTTCGCACTAATCTATACATACCACCGACCTCTGCACTGTCCGAATCAGGTGCCCTACAAAGCAATCAAGGAGAAGACCATGCTGATACTCACCCGCAAAGTCGGTGAAAGCATAAATATTGGTGATGACATTACGATCACCATTCTGGGCGTTAGCGGCCAGCAAGTCAGAATTGGCATCAATGCCCCGAAAGACGTTGCGGTTCATCGCGAAGAAATCTATCAGCGCATTCAGGCTGGCCTCACCGCTCCAGACAAACCGCAGACTCCCTGAATTCTGTTGCAGTCAGTAGCCAGCTCGTTCGTTACAGCGCAATGGCTGGCTAAAGATTCATGCTCGGCATTTTGCTGAGCACTCGCTTCCTCCCTCATTACGTGAAGCCGATGCTACTGGCTTCGGCCACGCCGTGGCTGTCAGATCATTCGCTTTAACCCCGACGAATCACGCCGTTATTAGCCGAAGGTCACACCGCGCGCCATGCCGGTGGCCGCAATCACCATCAACATCAACAACAGCGCTTCGATATGGCTGATGCGTGCAAACAGCCTGGCTCGGCCCTGGTCAATCGAAGCGCCCCTGCCCAAGGCGATCCGCCACTTGATCAAGGTGATCATGGGTGCCACTTCAAGCAGCAGAATGATCACGAACAGCGTCATCTTCAGATGGAACAACGGCTGATGAAGGTAATAGTCGGTACCTTTTTCGTACCCACCGAAGGCCCGCATCAAACCTGTGACCAGCAAAATACCCGCACAGATGCCCCATACGTTATCGGCAACCAGCACGCTGCGAACCTGCGCCGTACCGACAGCCAGGCGGCTTAACGCCGTCCCTCGGGTGAGCACCGCCCAGAGGCCCAAGGCAACAGCCAAGAGGTGGATCGCCGCAAGAAACCAGTGAAACAGCATAGGGATGCTCCTGACAGGGGTAAGGAAATGGGCTTGTCAGTAGTAGTCCAAAACCTGCAAATCTGCCTGCCAGGCACGTCGATTGTGGTAAAGATCATGCAATTGCATCGCGGGCGGTATGACGTCACCAGTGAGGACGGGGTGAAGTGTTTTGAGTTGTTCTTTTCGGCGCGGGTGCTGAAAGGATGATTTTGCTAATTGGCCGATTTGAGTAACAGACCGCTACATGACTGGCGAAGAGCCAGCTATCTCCCTATCATGCCGCCCACTGGCCCTTGCGTAAGGCGTCAGAGGATAAACATTCAAAAGGGAATAGACGTGAAAGAGTTCGTAATTGGCGTAAACAACGTAGTTCTGTACGTCGCACTGGCCGTTATCTGGATCGCCGCAGTGGTCATGATCTTCGTTCAGGGCTTCTGGTCCGGAGCAGGCGTTTTCATTACCGGCACCCTGACGTGGTGCATCATCTCCGGCTTCTGGTTTGTACAGTCGGCGACTTATGAAGAACTGAAGAAGTTGAACGCCAGGTAAGATTGGTTTTAGTTGGTTGGACCTACCACGCAGGTCCGACGCTGTTGAGATGAACCACGCCAGTCGTGATTCATGCTCTTCAAGCAACATTTGTAACGAGGGGGCAATCTCCTCGTTACAGTACCTGGCGACCACCCAGGCTTGTGGTTATCCAGAACGCGATTGACCGGCCGGTGCCAACGATTCGCAGGCAAGGACGGAACCCATGAATCGATCAACTCTCTATGCCGCACATTCGCACGTTGGTCTCTTCAATGAACCGTGATACACGAATCATTGAAATCGAAGCACCGCACTGTCTGCTTCAGGTTGCGCCTGAAGAGGCGGTCGGACAGCAAGCGCTCCATCCATGCCGAGATCCAGATATGAAGAGCCCAGCGCGATGGCTGGGCTCTGGTTATTTTCTGTTATCCATCATCTTGTCGGCGAGAGCTTTGGCCCTTTCAATCAACAGGTTCTGCCTGTCTTCATGAGTAGCCCCTCCTACGACCGGTGCCGTCAAATTGCTTTCCGCAATTAACGCAGCGCAGAAGTATTGATCCCAAACAGCTCTGTCCACAGATACCTGCTTGTTCACTTGGTCGGCGATCATATGCGGCTCCTTTTGATGAGGTAGCACCGCTATCTTACGCCTGAATCACTGGCAAGCCGTGCCGCTGAAGCTAATCGGCAAACCGGGTGATCATTGACCGGCTCGAGGAGAGCCTGTCACCGCCGTTTCTCGCCAGCCGATGGCCAGCGCATTCAGTCGTCTCTATCGTCGTCATCACGATCGCGGCGGTGTTTGCGTTCATACCCCTGATCATCGTCACGACGATCATATCTGCGGTCATACTCGCGATCATCGTCATAGCCGCGGTCGTATCCACGACGGTAATCATGGCCTCGATCACGATCTCGACCGTACCTTTCTCCGTCGTCCCAGTGAGGCCCGCAGCCTCCCAGCAGCAGAGAACCCGAAATGGCCATGAACATTATTACTGCACGCTTCATTTGAACGTCCTGAATGCAAAGGTCAGCGATATGACCGTGAGGCCGCTCAATGATTCATTGGTCAGATACATCGAAGTCCAGAACGCCAAAGCGCAAAAAATGGTGGACATAGGCGAGGAGATGCCAGGGCCGATGACCTCGGCTAGCGCTGCCAAGCTGAGGGGGAAGCTTGACGCGGAGTGCAAGCCGCTAATGAAGACTGCGGAGCGCGAAACTTATGAAGGTCCAACTAGTTGTGAGGCGTGATGCCTTGGCGGTATCAATATAGGCATCCGTCATCGAGTTAGGCCCAGAGTCGGGCTTTTGGTATCTGCCCTGTCACGCCTTCGTCACACCCACCCTGCACAATGCAGCCAGCCAAAAGGATTTGGCCCCATCTACAGAGAGCCCGGCCAAATGCCGGGTTTTTTCGTTCCTTCGACATGCTTTTCACGAAGCACTCACAGAACGCAGCGCAGATTGAGCAGACAAAAGGATTTGACCCCATACAGAGAGCCCGCCATGCGCGGGCTTTTTGTTGTCAGCCATTCCAGCTGCAAAGCTCCCCACCCCCTCGAATGGTTTACATGAAGGTAAAAGCCGAATTGGCGTTCCGAGGTGGGAGTTTTGCAAAAGTTTTGCAAATCGCAGACAACAAAAAAGGGCCCACCTTTCGGTGAGCCCTTCTAGACCGCCCAGCAGAGCGGATTTTGTTTGGTAGGCGCGATTGGACTCGAACCAACGACCCCCACCATGTCAAGAGCCACCATGCTAGGCGCTAAGCCACGAAGCTTAAGGCCCTAAGAGAACGCCCATTCACATTATGAGGCGTCAACAATGGCTAACATCCGCTCCCTACCGTCAGGAAACTGGAACGCTCAGGTACGTCTGAAAGGGAAACCTGCCCAATCCAAAACCTTCCCTACTCAAGCACTGGCCCAAGCATGGGCTGACCAGCTTGAAGCTGTCACCAAGGAACACCAAACCCATACGCTCTACACCTTGGGCATGACCTACTGTGAAACCCTGCTCAAAGGTAAGGGTAGCTATGACCATGCAATCAAGATCGTTGACCAGCTCTTTGCTGCGTTCCCTCAGTCAATCCATGACATCACCCCTCAGCTAGTCAATGACTTCAAGCTGAAGCGTCTACAGACGGTCAAGCCTGCTACCTGTCGTATTCAGTTAGCGTTCATGTCCCGTTTCTTCAGGTTCGCTAAGCGTGGCCTGCTAATCGACATACACAACCCCGTAAGTGACATAGCCCTACCCAAGCCAGATAAATCTAGCGACAAGGTAATCAGTGCTGGCGAGCTTAGACAATTGCTCAACAAGCTATCCCCCACCATGGCTCTCATCGTAGAGCTCGCCTATGAAACGGCTATGAGACGCTCAGAAATACTCAAGCTCACGACTCACTGTCTTCACCTGGATGATCGAATTGCGGATGTGATTGATGGGAAGAATGGCACTAGGTCTGTGCCCCTAACCATCAGAGCCATAGAGTTATTGAAAGAGGCTCAGCGTCTTGCATTAGCAGATAGAGCACACAAGGGAAGACTGTTTACTGTGACGCATCATAGCGTCTCACAAGCGGTCAGGTTAGCAAGGAACAAAGCAGGCTTAGACAATAGCGTCAGGCTTCACCAGTTAAGACATACACGTATTACCAACGTGGCTAAGAAAGGGTTTAACAACGCTCAGATTATGATTGTCTCAGGACACAGAGACACAAGGTCTGTAGCTAGATACTCTCACTTGAACGCTAAGGATGTACTCCACTTGATTGACTAAGCTCCCTGTAAGCTCACAGGAGCGACGACAAGTAGCCAATCCCACCGACATAGCCATGTAGCATGATAGCCCCTTCACCGGGGCTTACAGCGACAGTGAGTAATGGGATGATGACTACTGAGAGTTACATTTAGAAAATGATTTTGGGAACCGTTGTAGTCTTTTTCCTCAAATCGAAGTATAGATAGAGTAGGCGTTAATTTTCTACCGGCTGAACACCTACCCCTTGAGTCTATGAGGGGTTGAGCTGTGCCTGTCTGATTGAAAAGAAACGCCATCACCAACGTAACAGACTGAGCATACAACTATGAACATCACGCTAGAAGATATTGTTGCTGTACAGCATCAAGCCTTAAACACACTACCCCGCAAGATAATCTATCTCATGATTAAACGAGGAGAAGAGGATTCAGGTTGGACCACCATATCTAGAGGTGCATTTTCAGGTGCAACTACACTATCACGCCGTAGCGTTGACTACGTAATCAAACACTTGATGAGTGTTGGCCTAATTGAGCGCCAGAAATCAGCAGACAATACCAATGCCGCATATCAGTATCGAGTAATCGAAGCCTAAGGAATCAATATGAAAACTATCACCATGTCTGAAGTTAACGAACTGTCACGACGCACCGGCAATACCCCTATGGGTGTACTAACAGAGCTAATTGCACAAGGCTATCAACTAGTCGAGGATACCCCACAACCTAGAGGTAATCCGCTCACTTCATCTAAAGACGCTCTTGCACAATGGAAAGCGTCCAAACAGAAAGTAGCTGACGAGCTTTATAAGAACGATCCTTTAGTACGCCAGATAATGGATGTAGAGAACGCTTACAAAGGATTTAGCACTCAGCCTCAGAAGAGCGTAGTAGTGCGGGATGAAGCTGGGAACATTACAGGTACTACTAAATCCATGCTCACAGGCGCAACACAGAAAGAACAAGCTGAACTTATGGCCGCCATTCGCGCCACCTATACCCAAGGAGAATAACAATGGGTAATACCTACCTCAACGAAGCAGAACTACACCTTCAACAAGAACGACGCTCAGCACTAGAAGCTGTTGATTGCAGCATTGAGCAAAAGAATAAACACATCTCAGGCATACGAGATTACAAACACATTGAATACGGTATGAATGCGTTTTGTAGTGGTCAACTAATCCCGGACACGACGTTAAGTTTTTCCTCGGCCTGCGCTGGTGCCAACCCATCGTTGAATTGATGAGGCCGAATCCAGTT
>NZ_JBNDJH010000040.1:0-41441 GCF_050434865.1 Pseudomonas silensiensis | reverse complement strand
ACGCTCACAATGAGCCCGGATACATTAGCGCAAGCCAGCTTTACCGAAAACAGCCCATGAGGTTGCAGGAGATGGGCTGACCATACATTTTATTGCCTGTACGAAACAGCGGGCAATAAAAAAGCCGACCCAAAAAATGGGTCGGCTTGATAACAATCCCGAAGGATTATTACTTGCGGCTAGCTTTGTCCAGCATGCGCAGAGCACGCTCGTTAGCTTCGTCAGCAGTCTGTTGTGCTTTTTGAGCAGCAGCCAGAGCTTCATCAGCTTTACGGTAAGCTTCGTCTGCACGAGCCTGGGAGCGAGCTGCTGCGTCTTCAGTAGCAGTCAGACGTGCTTCGGTTTCTTTCGATACGCTGCTGCAACCGGTAGCCAGAACTGCGGCCAGAGCCAGAGCAGAGAATTTCAGAACGTTGTTCATCGTGTTCCCCTTCAAGGACTTTCTATTAAGTTAGCTGTCTCCTCAGAGTGAGGAAATAGCCGGCGTACATACTACCCATTACTTGTCGTAAGTAAACTGACGTAAAGCAAGAAGCCAAAAAAATTGTAGGCGTTGATTCTTTTTCGAGCAACTTTTAACTGCATTGTTTAAAAAATATCCAGCTGGGAGGCCCGAGCTGAGCGAGCCGCCGAAGAAAAGTTCCGCGCGCTCACAGCTCTTTTCCCAGTCTTGGCTAAAGTCTGTCTAGATGGATTCGTCCACACTTTTGTTCGGATTTTGCGTGGCGCCTCTCATATCTTTCTCCATGTTCAGGTGACTTTAACAAAGGGCGCTCGTCTTAAGTCTCAACATCCGGCAATGTTCAGGCAGTCGACCTTCAGAGATCCTGGTCGAGCCGTCTCTGCGTCACCCGGAGCAGCACCCCCGCCCCCCAGCGTGATGACGAGCGTACCTTGAGCATTTTTGCCTAAAGGTGCCTACTATTTGATACGTGCTCGGTTGCGCGAGATGGTGCAGTTCTTCTCGGTGTCCATTCAGGCACGGGGTGGCGTAGATGTTCCTTCGCCGGAAAAACATCGGTAAGGTAGGGGTCAGAATTCCAGACCCGCGAGGAGTAGTGATGAGCGAGGCGTTGTCCATCCACCATGACCAGGCTGGTCATCAGTTCGAGACCAATGTGGACGGTCATCGTGCCTACCTGACCTATATGGATCTGGGGAAACAGACCCTGGATATCTATCGCACGTTTGTGCCCAACGCGCTACGTGGCCGCGGCATTGCGGCAGCCTTGACCGAGAAGGCGTTGGAGTACGCTGATGAAATGGGTTACACCGTCATTCCATCGTGTTCCTACGTGGAACGCTACATGGAACGCCACCATCGGCATGCAGCCAAGCTGAGCCAGTAACCTTTCTCGAATCGAACGCATAAAAAAACGCCGGGTTTAGCCCGGCGTTTTTGTGTGCGGCGAAAAGGGATCAGCTGCGATCGCGTTTCGGCAGCACGTCCTTGAGCTTGGCGTGCATGCTGCGCAAGGTGTTTTCGGTGGCGGTCCAGTCGATGCAGGCATCGGTGATCGACACGCCGTATTGCAGGTCGGCGAGGTCTTTCGGGATCGCCTGGCAGCCCCAGTTCAAGTGACTTTCGACCATCAGGCCGATGATCGACTGGTTGCCTTCGAGGATCTGGTTGGCGACGTTCTCCATCACCAGCGGTTGCAGGGCCGGGTCCTTGTTGGAGTTGGCGTGGCTGCAATCGACCATGATGTTCGGCTTGATCTTCGCTTTGTTCAGCGCTTGCTCGCAGAGCGCGACGCTGACCGAATCGTAGTTCGGCTTGCCGTTGCCACCGCGCAGTACCACGTGACCGTAGGCATTGCCCTTGGTGGTGACGATCGACACGCCACCTTCCTGGTTGATACCCAGGAAGCGGTGAGGGCTGGAAACCGATTGCAGGGCGTTGATAGCGACCGTCAGGCCGCCGTCGGTGCCGTTCTTGAAGCCGACTGCCGAGGACAGGCCGGAAGCCATTTCACGGTGAGTCTGGGATTCGGTGGTGCGCGCACCGATGGCCGACCAACTGATCAGGTCCTGCAAGTACTGCGGGGAGATCGGGTCGAGGGCTTCAGTTGCGGTCGGCAGGCCCATTTCGGCCAGGTCCAGCAACAATTGACGACCGATATGCAGACCGTCCTGAATCTTGAAGGAGTCGTCCAGGTACGGATCGTTGATCAAACCTTTCCAGCCGACCGTGGTGCGTGGCTTCTCGAAATACACACGCATGACCAGATACAGGGTATCGGACACTTCGGCCGCAAGCGCCTTCAGGCGCTCGGCGTATTCGTGGGCAGCCTTGATGTCGTGGATCGAGCAAGGCCCGATGACAACAAACAGGCGGTGGTCGGTGCCATCAAGAATGTTGCGAATGACTTCGCGGCCCTTGGTGACGGTGCGCAGGGCAGCGTCGCTCAGGGGAATATCACGCTTGAGCTGATCAGGAGTGATCAGCGTCTCGTTGGAAGCGACGTTTAGGTCGTTGATCGGTAAATCAGCCATCGTTTACTCGTCAGGTCACGGGTGCCGGCCGCCAGCGAACCCGCGCGGCGGAGCACAGCAAATTAAGCGCGTCGGGGAGCAGAACCTTAGCGCGTTACACCGTGGCTCGACAATGGGCAGACACCGGTTTAAGGGGCATTCTCAATGAGTTTGCGCGGGGAAACCCATTGAAGATGCCCCTTCTAATCCAGCACAGCCTGCGCAAATGCCTTGCGAACCGTCTCGTGGGAGAACTCGTCGGCGTGCTCCTGGACCCATTCGAGTGCCAGGGCCTGGGTTTCCTGCAGATCGTCGTGGGCGTCATGCAGGCGGCAGTAACGTTCGATCTGGCACACCTGCTCGCCCATCCGGGCACTGAACATCATCTGTTCGTCAACAAAGGCTATGCCTACCAGATAACCGCGTTTGCGTCGCAGGCACCAGGCTACATAGCCCAGAAAACGCATGTCGGGGTTCAAGGTCGGCATGCGTACTTCCAGCGCCGTACCGTGGCGCCAGGCGCGGTGGTAATTGCAAGCCATGCCCCCGACGCTGATAGTGTGCAGCTGTTGTCGTGAAATACACTCAGGTTTCAGCAACGTTAATTCGACGGGTACATCGTCAGGATGAGGAATAAAACGTCCCATGAGCACGGACTCCATGTGTCGGCCATCTGACATTGTTCCACCCAGTATAGTGGTCGAATTGGAACTGACTGATTTCGACGCCGACCAACGGCTGCTGGCGATGAGCGGTGTGTCGCTGGTCATTTTCACCAGCGTCGGCTGCGCCAGTTGCCGTTTTGCCCGTGAGCAATTGCCACGACTCGATCTGGACGTCGATCGGCTTTGCTGGATCGATGCCGGGAACAATGGCGGGGTGGTCGAGCGTTATCAGGTTTTTTATTTGCCGGCGCTGTTTGTGGTGCGCGACGGTGAATTTTTCGGGGCACTAAAATCGCGCCTGACCGGCACCGAGCTCAATGCAGCCGTGGGTCAGGCGTTGAGTCGAATTGCAGAGGAGTTGCCATGATGGGGGCAGTGACCAAACCGACAATCGGTATTATCGGTACCGGTGCGATCGGCGGTTTCTACGGGTTGATGCTGGCGCGTGCCGGTTTCGATGTGCATTTTCTGTTGCGCAGTGAGTTTTCGGCGGTGGCCGAGCGTGGGTTGCAGCTCGACAGTGCGGTGCACGGCGCGCTGACGTTGAATCCGGTTCAGGCCTATTCGACGGCCGAAGACATGCCGCCCTGTGACTGGTTGCTGGTGGGCGCGAAAACCACCAGCAACGCGCAGCTGGCACCGACGATCATTCAAGCCGCGGCACCGAATGCCAAAGTGTTGTTGCTGCAAAATGGCCTGGACGTTGAAGACAGTCTGCGAGCATTGCTCCCTGATTCGCTGCACGTCCTCGGTGGGCTCTGCTATATCTGCGTTCATCGCGAGGGCCCCGGCGTCATCACTCATCAGGCGCTCGGTGCGGTGAATGTTGGCTATCACAGTGGCCCTGCAGCCGATGAGCAGGCGCGCATGGCGATTGTCGAGGAGGGTGCCGGGCTGTTCCGCGCCGCCGGCATCGATTCCCAGGCCATGGCGAACCTGCATCAGACGCGCTGGCAAAAACTGGTCTGGAATATCCCTTACAACGGCCTGTCGGTTCTGCTGGGGGCAAGCACCACGCCGTTGATGGCTGATGCCGACAGTCGGGAACTGATCAAGGCGCTGATGGCTGAAGTGGTTCAGGGCGCCATCGCCTGCGGTCACGACGTACCGGCCGGTTATGCCGATCATCTGTTCATGATGACCGAGAAAATGCCGGACTACTGGCCGAGCATGTACCACGATTTTCTGCACAAACGACCGCTTGAGCTGGAGGCGATTTACGCCCGGCCACTGGCGGCAGCCAAGGCTGCCGGATGCGAGTTGCCGCGAATCGAAGCCTTGTATCGCAGTTTGAGTTTTATTGATCGACGAAACACCTGAGTCGATCATCCTGAGGGGGAAGGGCATGGCAAAGACAATCGACGACAAACTGGTGCTGGCGATTTCTTCGCGTGCGCTGTTCGACCTGAGCGAAAGCCACAAGGTCTATCTGTCGAGCGGCGTCGAAGCCTATCGGCAATATCAGATCGAACACGAAGACGAAATCCTCGAGCCCGGTGATGCATTTCCCTTGGTGCAGAAACTCCTCAACCTCAATTCCAGCCTTGGCCGCGCACGGGTCGAGGTGATCCTGGTGTCGCGCAACAGTGCCGACACTGGCCTGCGGGTTTTCAATTCGATCCACCACTATGGCTTGGCGATTTCCCGTGCGGCGTTTGTTGGCGGGCGCAGTCCTTATCCGTACCTGAAGGCGTTTGGCTGCGACCTGTTTCTTTCGACGCATGCCGAAGACGTGCGCAGTGCGCTGGATGCCGGATTCGCCGCGGCGACCATTCTGTCGGGTGGCGCCAGCCGTGCGGCCAGTGATGAATTGCGCATTGCCTTCGATGGTGACGCGGTGCTGTTTTCCGACGAATCGGAGCGCGTCTATCAATCTGGTGGCCTGGAAGCGTTTCAGGCCAGCGAGCGTGAATCCGCCCGTGAGCCATTGCGCGGTGGGCCGTTCAAAGGCTTCCTTGCGGCCCTCAATCTGTTGCAGCGTGAGTTCCCGGAAGACGCCTGTCCGATCCGCACCGCGCTGGTGACTGCGCGATCAGCGCCCGCCCATGAACGAGTGATCCGTACCTTGCGCGAATGGGACATTCGTCTGGACGAGTCGCTGTTTCTCGGCGGCCTGACCAAGTCGGCGTTTCTCGAAGCCTTTGCCGCCGACGTGTTTTTCGACGATCAGGCGGGTCATTGCGAGTTGGCCCGCGAGGTAGTCGCCACCGGCCACGTGCCGCATGGCATAAGCAACGAGCCAAAGGTTTAAGCCCACGGTTCAATGCGTTACGCGAAACGTCGCACTCGCCAAGGCACTGCTAAGCTGAATCAATCTCCGCCATGTCGGCACTCGAGGAGGTCATATGATTCGTTCTATGTTGTACGCCACTGACCTCGGCCTGTACGCACCTTTGGTAATGCAGCATGCCTTGGCGCTGGCGCGCACATTCAATGCCGAACTCTACGTGGTGCACGCTGTTGAACCGATGGGGCTGTTCGCCGAGTCGGTGCTTCAGAGTTACCTCGATGAGCAAGCATTGAACGAGTTTCACAGTCAGGGCCTGAATACGGTGATCGCCAATATCGAGCAGCGAGTGCTCGACAGCTTTCGTGAAGAACTGGGGGATGAGGGGGAGCAGGATCTGGAGCGGATTCAAGCGGTGCGGGTGCTCCAGGGCGATCCGGCACAGGTGATTCTCGACCAGGCGCAGAAACTCTCCGTGGATTTGCTGATCGTAGGTAGTCATAGCCATCGTGCTGGCGCGGAAACGCCTCTGGGCCGGACTGCAGCGCGGGTGCTGCAACTGTCTCGGGTGCCGGTCTATCTGGTGCCGCTGGTGGAACGTCGTCGCCAAGGGGATCGCTAGAACACGAATAGTGGCAATTTGACAAAAAAGTTCTAGATTTATTCTTCAAACCATTAATATAGTTATATACCGTCGCTGATGCCCGTGGCGTCTACCTGCTTTGAGGGATTCATATGAAGCTTCAACAATTGCGCTACATCTGGGAAGTGGCGCACCACGACCTCAACGTTTCCGCTACAGCCCAAAGCCTTTACACGTCGCAGCCGGGCATCAGTAAGCAGATCCGTCTGCTGGAAGACGAATTGGGGGTCGAGGTTTTCGCTCGCAGCGGCAAGCACCTGACCCGCGTCACCCCGGCCGGCGAGCGAATTATCACCACTGCCGGCGAGATCCTGCGCAAGGTTGAAAGCATCAAGCAGATCGCCCAGGAGTTCTCCAACGAGAAGAAAGGCACCCTGTCGATCGCCACCACGCACACCCAGGCGCGTTATGCGTTGCCACCGGTGATCAGCAATTTCATCAAGCAATACCCGGACGTTGCCCTGCACATGCACCAGGGTTCGCCGATGCAGATCGCTGAAATGGCCGCTGACGGCACCGTGGATTTCGCCATCGCTACCGAAGCGCTGGAACTGTTCGGTGACCTGGTGATGATGCCGTGCTATCGCTGGAACCGCTGCGTGGTCGTGCCTCAGGGCCACCCGCTGACCAAGCTGTCGAAACTGACCCTCGAAGCGCTGGCCGAATACCCGATCGTGACGTACGTGTTCGGTTTCACCGGCCGTTCGAAACTCGACGAAGCGTTCAGCCATCGCGGCCTGACGCCGAAAGTGGTGTTCACCGCCGCCGACGCCGACGTGATCAAGACTTACGTTCGCCTGGGTCTGGGCGTGGGCATCGTGGCGAAAATGGCGGTCGATGCCAAACTCGACAGCGACCTGGTCATGCTTGATGCCAGCGACTTGTTCGAATCCAGCATTACTAAAATCGGTTTCCGTCGCGGCACGTTCCTGCGTGGCTTCATGTGCGACTTCATCGAGAAGTTCGCCCCGCACCTGACCCGCGAAGTCATGGCCAAGGCCATCCAGTGCCACAACAAGCAGGAACTGGAAGAGCTGTTCGACGGCGTCGAACTACCGGTCCATTAATCCTGCTAAATGACCTCGGTAACAGAAAACTGTTGCCGAGCACCCGCCACCAGAATCTCCACCTCGTCCCCTTCGAACTTGCCCAGCAGACTCTTGCCCAGCGGTGAGCGAGGGGTGATGACGGTAATCCATTGCCCCACCACGTCGACCTTCAAACCCGCCGCGTCGGGGGCCAGAAACAACCATTGCTCACGACCCTTTTCGTCTTCCAGACCGAGCAGGGCACCGACTTCGATGCCACGCTGATCGTCGTAAGGGCGCAGTGTCAGGTTCTGGCAAAGCATCAGTGACTGCCTGATTTCCTCCACCCGTCTGGCTTGCCCGGCTGCCAGATAAGACGCCTCCAGACCCAGCGTGTCGTACTTGTTCTCGGCGATGTTTTCTTCGTGGGTCGCGGTTTCGTAAGCGGTTTGCGCGGCGCGCTCGGCGATGTCGAGGTCGATCCGCAGCTTGTCGAGAATCAGTTGGTGGACGGTCGGCTTGTGCATAGAGAACTCATGATCAATCGCAGAATTGCTGGACGTTGGCGCGGCTTTTTTCGCTCGGTGCAGTCTGGTCCTGTTGCAACCAGAACTGGCATTTTGGGTTCGACAGATTGCGGTTGTTGCTGCGGGCCTGATCAAGCCTTTGCTGCTGCTCGTTCTTGCGCAGATTCTCTTCGTACTGTTCGAACAACGGGCTCTGCGGCGGAATGTCCGGCACCGGTTGCACCACCACCGGTGGCTTGGCCAGTTGCTGCACAGCCTCTGCCACGGGCGCCAACTGCTCGCTGAACAACAGTCGGGAGGCAAGCCAGCACGTCAGCGCGATCGCGATAAACCCCAGCCACACACCCAAGGCAATGCTGCCGGTCAGTTGCAAGGCGTTGAGCTGGATCGGCAACGGGCGACGCGGGTTGGGACGATAGGGCATGGCTGCCTCCTGGCGGGTGGTCGCGGGCGAGTGGCGATTGTCGCATGAAGATTAATCGCCGTCGGCTCTTCTGCACGGGGTAATTTATGAGGACAATCGGCGCCTTTGCCAACGGGAGCCTGGAATGCCTGAAATGAAAGCCCGGTGGGATATCTTCTGCGCGGTAGTAGACAACTTTGGTGACATCGGCGTGACCTGGCGTCTGGCCCGACAACTGGTGGCCGAACACTCGGTGGCGGTGCGTTTGTGGGTCGATGATCTGCGGGCCTTCGAGCGCTTGTGCCCGGACATTGACATCAATGCCCCGCAGCAATGGCAGCAGGGCGTCGAAGTGCGTCAGTGGACGGCCGACTGGCAGCCCGTCGAAGCCGCTGATGTAGTGATCGCAGCGTTCGCCTGCCAATTGCCGAGTGCTTACATGGAGGCCATGGCCGAGCGGGAAAAACCGCCGCTGTGGATGAATCTCGACTATCTGAGTGCCGAGGACTGGGTCGTCGGCTGCCACGGCTTGCCGTCGGTGAAATACAAGAGCGTACAAAAATTCTTCTTCTTCCCGGGGTTTCAGAAGGGCACCGGTGGCTTGCTGCGTGAAAGCGGATTGCTTGAGCGTCGTCAGCAGTTTCAGCAAAACCCCGAGGCTCAGCGAGAATTCCTGCAAGGTTTAGGGATTGATCGCGCGCAAGGTGCGCAGTTGATCTCGCTGTTTGCCTACGAAAATAACGGGCTGGCCAGTTGGCTCGATGCAATGGTTGCCGACTCGACGCCCACTCATCTGCTGGTGCCCGAAGGTCGGATTCTTGGGGATGTCGAACGTTGGCTCGGTGTGGACGGCCTGGTGGCCGGCGCGGTACATGTGCGCGGTGAATTGACCGTGCAAGTGCTGCCGTTCGTCCGACAGGATCAATACGATCACCTGCTCTGGTGCTGCGATTTCAACGCCGTGCGCGGTGAAGATTCCTTTGTCCGCGGCCAATGGGCGGGCCGGCCGCTGCTCTGGCACATCTATCGGCAGGACGAAGACATCCACTTGGACAAGCTCGACGCGTTCCTCACTCTGTACACCAAAGGCCTATCGGAGCCTGCCCGCGAGGCGATCAGCGGTCTTTGGCGAGCGTGGAATGCGGGTGACAATATGACCGGGCACTGGAAATCGACCCGAAAACACTGGCCAGAACTGCAAAAACACGCCGAAGCGTGGTGTCTGGAACAGGCTTTGCAGGCAGATCTTGCCGCGGCGCTGGTACAGTTTTATGTAAATTGGATATGATACGCGGCCTAGATTTTTGTAAATCCCATCCAAATTCGGATATTCGCAATGAAAACTGGTAAAGAACTGAAACCCGGTACCGTGATCCGTCTCGAAAACGATCCTTGGCTGGTTCAGAAAGCTGAATTCACCAAGTCTGGTCGTAACAGCGCGATCATGAAGACCAAGCTGAAAAACCTGCTGACCGGTTACAAGACCGAGATCGTTTACAGCGCCGACGACAAGCTGGACGACGTAATTCTCGACCGCAAAGAAGCGACCCTGTCCTTCATCAGCGGCGACACCTACACGTTCATGGACACCACCGATTACACCATGTACGAGCTGAACGCTGAAGACATCGAAGCCGTTCTGCCTTTCGTTGAAGAAGGCATGACCGACATTTGCGAAGCGATCTTCTTCGAAGAGCGTCTGGTTTCCGTAGAACTGCCGACCACCATCGTGCGCGTAGTTGACTACACCGAAGGTTCGGCTCGCGGCGACACTTCCGGCAAGGTGATGAAGCCTGCCAAGCTGAGCAACGGTACTGAGCTGCAAGTTGCTGACTTCATCGAAATCGGTGACAAGATCGAGATCGATACCCGCGAAGGCGGTTCCTACAAAGGCCGTGCTAAATAAGCACTGTTTTTCAGGAATGAAAAAGCCCGACCATTGAGTCGGGCTTTTTTGTACCTGCAATTTCGAATTCAACGTTGTACCCCTTGTAGGCGTGAGCCTGCTCGCGATAGCGGTGTGTCATACGAAATTGATTTCGACTGACACACCGCTATCGCGAGCAGGCTCACTCCTACAGGGTTTACTTCAGGTGTTGCTTCAGTTCTTCAGAAGCTTGCAACATCGCCGAACGCACCGCTGGCACCTGGCTCACCACGTTGAGCAAACCGTAATCGTGGATCATGCCGTTGTAGCGCACCGCCGTGACTGGCACCCCAGCTTCGTCGAGTTTGCGGGCGTAGGCTTCGCCTTCGTCGCGCAACACGTCGGCGCCGGCGGTCTGCACCAAGGCAGGTGGCAGGCCCTTGAGTTGTGCGGTGGTCGCCCGCAGTGGCGACGCGTAGATCTCGTTACGCTGTTTGGCGTCGGTGGTGTAGTTGTCCCAGAACCACTTCATCATGTTCTTGGTGAGGAAGTGTCCCTCGGCAAACTGGTTGTAGGACGCCGTTTCGAAGCTGGCGTCAGTCACCGGCCACAGCAGCACCTGGAACCTGATCGCCGGCGTGCCCTTGTCCTTGGCCATCAGCGCAACCACTGCCGCCATGTTGCCGCCGACGCTGTTACCGGCCACGGCCAGACGTTTGCCGTCGACGTTGATTTCTTTACCGTGCTCGGCCACCCATTGGGTTGCGGCGTAAGCCTGGTTGATCGCCACCGGGTAATGCGCTTCCGGTGACGGGGTGTAATTGACGAACACCGCCGCCGCCCCCGAACCGGTCACCAAGTCCCGAACCAGACGTTCATGGGTCGGAAAATCCCCCAGCACCCAGCCCCCGCCGTGGAAGAACATGAACACTGGCAACTCACCTTTGACCCCGGCCGGCCGGACGATGGTCAGGCTGAGCGGTTGGCCGTCGACTTGAATGGTCTTCTCACTGACATCGGCTTTTGGCAGCGTCAGTTTCACCCCGGCCTGCGCGCCGACCAGCACGGCGCGGGCATCTTTAGGGGTGAGTTGTTCCATCGGTTTACCGGTGCCGGCGTTCAGAACGTCGAGGAACGCCTGGGTGTTGTGTTCAACACCTTCACCTGCAAACGCGCTGTTAATGGACAAGGCGAGAAGGGTACCGGTCAAGACTTTGCTGAAAGTGTTCATGTTCGTTTCCTGGTTCGGGCCTGGGAATCAGCGGTTAGACGGTAACGTGCAGGCGCACATCGACGTTGCCACGGGTGGCGTTGGAGTACGGGCAGACCTGGTGGGCAGCATCGACCAGGCTTTGTGCGTCGGCTTGTTCAAGACCCGGCAGGCTGATGTGCAGGTCGATGTCCAGGCCGAAACCGCCAGGGATCTGGCCGATGCCGACATGGGCGGTGATCGAGGCGTCGTTCGGGATGGTGCGTTTGGTCTGGCTGGCGACGAATTTCAGTGCGCCGATGAAGCAGGCGGAGTAACCGGCGGCGAACAGTTGCTCAGGGTTGGTCGCTGCGCCGCCAGCACCACCGAGTTCTTTGGGGGTGGCGAGTTTGACGTCGAGGATGTTGTCGCTGGAAACGGCACGACCGTCACGGCCACCGGTGGAAGTTGCGATAGCGGTGTAGAGAGTTTGCATGGTGTGAGCCTCGTTCGGGGTTGGGTGTATTGCGCTAAATGTTTGCGCGCTAAGTAAGTGCGAGATAAATGTAGCTCGCGAACATTTAGCGCGCAAGATAAATTTTCAAAAAAGTTTTGGTCTGGAGGCGGGCGCTGAATTAGATGTGTTGAGCTAGAGCTGTTGCGGCAGGATTTTTAACGAGGAATTTTTTACGGGGGAAACGAGACTGGAAGGGACACCACAAAACAAATGTGGGAGCAAGCCCGCTCCCACAGGGGGTTTATGGTGGTTTGGTGGTCAGAGGCTGTCTTGAAGATTGCTACGCAGCACTTGCAGCTCCGCTTGCAGTTTCTGCAGTCTCTCCAGCGTCATCCCGCTGGCGCCGAGGATGCACTGGGGAATACCGCGGGCCCGCTCCCGCAATGCACGACCCTGTTCGGTGAGTTCGACAATCACCACTCGCTCGTCTTCACGGCTGCGGGTGCGGCTGAGTAAGCCTTCGACTTCCAGGCGTTTGAGCAACGGCGTCAATGAGCCAGGATCGGTCAGCAGGCGCGTGCTGATTTCGCCTACGGTTAAACCGTCCTGTTCCCACAACACCATCATCGCCAGGTATTGCGGATAGGTCAGGCCCAGTGCTTGCAACAGCGGCTTGTAGACCTTGGTCATCAGCAGCGAGGTGGAATGCAGGGCGAAACAGGCCTGATTGTCCAGCAGCAGGTCGTCGCAGTTATCGGGGGCGTTGCGCTCGGTGGTCATTTCGAAGCCTTGATCAGTGATCGTCATAAATCTAGCGGGCGAATCTTTAATGCACCAGACAATTCTAGCCTAGTGCCGGTCGAGGGTACTTTGCAGTGCAAGATCCCACGGCGGAATCGGGCTGAAGCGGGTTTTCAGGTATTCCAGCAACAAGCGACTGCGGGGATTGGGTTGTTGCTCAAGGCGCAAGGCATAAATACCGGTCGTTTCCGGTGGTGGCAGGCCGTGTTCGCAGAACAGCGGAAGCAGTTCACCGCGTAACAGGTATTCGCTGGTCAACCAGGTTGGCAAATGCGCGATACCCAGCCCGGCCAATGCGCCGCAGACCAAAGCCTCGGCATTGTTGGCACTCATGCGGATGCGCGCCGGGCGGTGCAAGTGCATCTGGCCGTCCCGCTCGAATCGCCAGGCGAACGGCGGGGCCAGGCCATCCCAGTCGAGCCCGTCGTGTTCAATCAACTGCGCCGGATCGGTCGGCACACCACGCCGTTGCAAATATTCCGGGCTGGCACAGGCGATGCGCACCATGCTCGCCAGCGGCGTAGCCACCAGCCGGGTATCGGCCATTTGCCCGGCGCGCAGCACCAGATCGACCTTGCCCAGATTCAAACCCTGCATGTCGACGAAACTGTCGATCAAGTGCAACTGCACGTCGAGGCCGGGGTAGAGCATCAGAAAGTCGGCAATCACCGGCGCCAGATGTCGCCGTCCAAACGCTGCCGGTGCGTCGATCCGAATCAAGCCTTCCGGTGCGCTGCTCAACGATACCGCCTCAGCCCTGGCCAGCCGCAGTTCAGCCACGATCCGCCGCGCGCGCTCGGCAAACGCCAAACCCGCCGGGGTCGCGCGCACCGCGTGGGTGCTGCGAATGAACAACTGACTGCCGACGGCGTTTTCAAGACTGTCGATGCGCCGTGCCACTGCCGAAGGGGTCAGCGGGTGGCGGCGGGACGCGGCAGAGAAACTGCCGGTTTCCAGCACGTCGAGGAACAGGCCCAGTTGTTCGGTCAATTGATTGGGGTTCATGGTTAGTCAGTGCTTGTGCGAAGTTGGCACAGCCATTGTGCGTTGCTGTGCGTTTCCCCGCCAGCGTCGACTGCGTAGGATGAATAGCCTGACGTGAAGGGAAAATCGCCTGTGATTGAGTTTTTGATGTACCTGGTATTTGGCGCTGCCCTGGGCACCCTCGGTGGGTTGTTCGGCATTGGCGGTGGTTTGATCGCGATCCCGTTGCTGGGTGTATTGTTCGGCCTCGATCAGCAAATTGCCCAGGGCACGGCGCTGGTGATGGTGGTACCCAACGTGATGCTGGCGCTGTGGCGTTACCACCAGCGCAACCGGATTGAATTGCGCCATGCGCTGCCATTGGCTTCGATGGGGTTCTGTTTTGCCTGGATCGGTTCGATCTGGGCGGTGGGCATTGATGCGCAAACCATGCGCGTCGGATTTGTTGCGTTCCTGATTGCCCTGTCGGCCTACAACCTGGTGCGAATGTTCTGCGCCAACGCGCCGGCGTCTGCACAGATGAAATATTCATGGCCATGGCTGGGCGTACTCGGCGCCGCCTCCGGCACCATGGGCGGGTTGTTTGGCGTGGGCGGGGCGGTGGTGGCAACGCCGGTGCTGACCAGTCTGTTCGGCACCACTCAGGTGGTTGCGCAAGGGTTGTCGCTGGCACTGGCGTTGCCGAGTACGGGCGTCACGCTGGTGACTTACGCGGTGCACCATCAGGTGGACTGGATGATCGGCCTGCCCTTGGCGGTCGGTGGTCTGATGAGCATCAGTTGGGGCGTGAAGATCGCCCACGCACTGCCGGAGCGACTGCTGCGCGGGTTGTTCTGTGGTTTTCTGGTGTTCTGCGCGGTGATGCTCGCCCTTAAAGTTTGAAGCCTTCGACGATGTGTTCGGCCAGGCACTCGGTGATCGGCGACGGGTTGTGCAGGTTGCGCACCAGCATGATGCTGGCCTCGGGCAGTATCGGCAGGTCTTCGGCTTCACCGAGAATGCGCATGTCTGGCGTGATCAGGCTTTCGAGTTGCGCGGTGACGGCCAGTCCGGCGCTGACCACCGCCATGATCGCCGACAGGCTGTCGCTGTTGTACGCCACGCGGTAATCGCGCCCCATGGCGTCCAGCGCATTGCAGGCCCATGAGCGGCAGAAACAATCACTGTTGAACATCGCCAGTGGCAGGGGTGTTTGCTCGTGGGCGCTGAAACATTGCGCCTCGGCCCAGACAAAATGCTCCTTGCGCAACAATTGGCCGATTTCGTTGCCCGGCTCGCGGGTGACGATGGTCAGGTCCAGGTCCTGACGTAGCAGCAATTGTTTTGATGATTCGCAGTGCACTTCGATCTGGATCAGCGGATACGTCTGGGCAAATCGCCGCAGAATCCCCGGCAAAAAACGCATCACGTAATCGTCCGGTGTGCCGATGCGCACCATGCCGACCATGTGCGGCTCGCGTAGCGTATTGAACACCTCGCTGTGCAGTTTCAGGATTCGCCGGGCATAACCCAGCAGCACCTGGCCCTCAGCCGTCAGCCGCACCTGCCGTCCGTCGCGCTGGAATAATTGACGCTGCAACACATCCTCTTCCAGCCGCTTCATCTGCATGCTCACGGCGGACTGAGTGCGATTGACCAACTCGCCGGCCCGGGTAAAACCGCCCTGGTCGGCGATGGCGACAAAGGTGCGCAGCACTTCGGTGTCGATACTGGGGAAGGCGGACATTGATCAATCTCCGAGATGTGTTACATCAGAAACATTCGTTGGATTGATCTTAGCCCCGGCGCGACACTTGAGCCATCCAAACGGAGGGCAACAAGATGAAAGGTCAACATGAATATCCAGCAGTAGAAAAACACTCGATCCACCTGGTATCCGATTTGCTGCACAAATTCAGCCGTTGGTACGAACTTCACCGGGAGCGCGAGCTGCTGGCAAGTCTGAGCGACGAAGCGCTGAAGGACATCGGCATGAGTCGTGCGGATGTGGAGTTCGAGTCGGTCAAACCGTTCTGGAATGACCCGATGCACAAATGAGTCATACACAACTACACAAACCGTCTCCCGGTGAGGTAGGTTGCGAGCAGACAAGGAGATGTTCATGCCCGCAACACTGTCCTTTTCCAACAAACAGGCTCGGCGTCTGGCGCTGGCCGCCCAAGGGTTCAACGGGCGCCAGCCGCCAGCGGCGATCAAACCGGTTCAGCTCAATCGTCTGATCGAGCGGCTGGGCATTCTGCAGATCGATTCGGTCAATGCATTGGTGCGTTCGCACTACCTTCCCTTGTTTTCCCGCCTCGGCAATTACTCATCCGACTTGCTCGACCAGGCTGCCTGGAGTTCGGGCCGGCGGCGCACGCTCTTCGAGTATTGGGGGCATGAAGCCTCGTTGCTGCCCTTGTCGATGTACCCGTTGATGCGCTGGCGCATGCTGCGCGCGACTCGTGGCGAAGATATCTACCAGCAACTGGCACGTTTCGGGCTTGAGCAGCAGGACACGATACGCCGGGTGCTGGCCTCGGTTGAGAAGCTGGGCGCGCTGGGTGCCGGAAGCCTGTCGACCCGTCAGGAACGGGCAGGGCCCTGGTGGGACTGGAGCGCGGAAAAGCATGCGCTGGAATGGTTGTTCGCCGCTGGTGAAGTGACCGTGGCCGGGCGGCGCGGGTTCGAGCGGCTTTATGATCTGCCGGAGCGGGTGATTCCTTCGGCGATTCTGGCGCAGCCGCTGCTGAGTGAGGCCGAGGCCCAGCGCAGCCTGTTGCTGCATGCCGCGACAGCGTTGGGTGTCGGAACAGAAAAAGACCTGCGGGATTACTTTCGCTTGAGTCCCGGTGATGCGCGTCCGCGCCTGGCGGAATTGGTGGAGGCGGGTGAGTTGCTGACGTGTGAAGTCCAGGGTTGGCGGCAACCGGCCTACTGTTTGCCTGAGCCGAAAGTGCCGCGCAAGGTCGAGGCCAGCGCCTTGCTTTCACCCTTTGATTCGCTGATCTGGGAGCGCAGTCGTACGGAGCGTCTGTTCGATTTCCGCTATCGGCTGGAGATTTATACGCCGCAGGACAAGCGTATCTATGGCTATTACGTGTTGCCGTTTTTGCACAACGAACGGATTGCCGCGCGGGTGGATCTACGCGCCGAGCGGGCGTTGGGCAGGCTGGCCGTGCACGCTGTGCATGAGGAAGAGCCGGGGCTCGATGAGGAGGGGATGCTGGCGTTGGCGGTCAATCTGCGGCGAATGGCGGATTGGCTGGGGCTTGAGCGGGTTCAGTTGAATTGCCCGCGGGCGAGTGCGGCGCGGTTGCGGGTGGCATTGGCGCAGATTGGCGGTGTCTGAGCCGATGCCATCGCGGGCAAGCCCGCTCCCACAATGGTCGGCGTCGTTCACACATTATGTGTCTGGCGCTATCCCTGTGGGAGCGGGCTTGCCCGCGATGGGGGCGATGTGGTTTAGCGCCGGACTTGCTTCAGGGTTTCAGCAATCAAAAACGCCAACTCCAGCGACTGATCGGCATTCATCCGCGGGTCGCAATGGGTGTGATACCGATCCGACAACCCGTCTTCGGTAATCGGCCGCGCCCCACCAATGCACTCGGTGACATTCTGCCCGGTCATCTCGATGTGGATGCCGCCGGCATACGTGCCTTCCGCTTCGTGAACCTGGAAGAACTGCTTCACCTCGCCGAGGATCTGCGCAAAGTCGCGGGTCTTGTAGCCGCTGCTGGCCTTGATGGTGTTGCCATGCATCGGGTCGGAACTCCACAGCACTTGCTTGCCTTCACGCTGAACGGCACGGATCAGTTGCGGCAGGTGATCGCCGACCTTGTTCGCACCCATCCGTGCAATCAGATTCAGACGACCCGGATCGTTGTCCGGGTTGAGCACGTCGATCAGACGAATCAGGTCTTCGGGGTTCATGCTTGGGCCGACCTTGACCCCGATCGGGTTGTTCACGCCGCGCAGGAACTCGACGTGAGCGCCGTCGAGCTGACGGGTGCGGTCGCCGATCCACAGCATGTGCGCCGAGCAATCGTAGTAATCGTTGGTCAGGCTGTCGCGACGCACGAAGGCTTCTTCGTAGTTCAGCAGCAGCGCTTCGTGGGCAGTGAAGAAACTGGTTTCGCGCAGTTGTGGCGAGCTGTCCATGCCGCAGGCGCGCATGAACGCCAGGGTTTCATCGATGCGATCGGCCAGGTGGCTGTACTTCTCGGCCAGCGCCGAGTTGGCGATGAAGTCCAGGTTCCACTTGTGCACCTGATGCAGGTCGGCAAAACCGCCCTGGGCGAAGGCGCGCAGCAGGTTCAGGGTCGCGGTGGACTGGTGGTAGGACTGGAGCAAGCGCTCCGGGTCCGGCACGCGGCTTTTTTCGTCGAAACCGATGCCGTTGACGATGTCGCCACGGTAGGCCGGCAGGGTCACGCCGTCGATGGTTTCGTCGTTGGCCGAACGCGGTTTGGCGAATTGCCCGGCCATGCGCCCGACCTTGACCACCGGGCAACCGGCGGCGAAGGTCATGACGATCGCCATTTGCAGCAGGACCTTAAAGGTGTCGCGGATTTTTGCGGCGGAGAACTCGGCGAAGCTCTCGGCGCAGTCGCCGCCCTGCAGCAGAAACGCGCGGCCCTGGGTCACTTCGGCAAACTGACGGCGCAACTCCCGGGCTTCACCGGCAAACACCAGTGGCGGATAACTGGCCAGCGTTTGCTCGACGTGCAGCAAATGCGCTGCGTCGGGGTAATGGGGTTGTTGCTGGATCGGCAGGGCGCGCCAGCTGTCAGGGCTCCAGGGTTGGCTCATCACGGTCTCTAGTGTTTTACGCTCGGACGGTCATGTTATCAGCAATTAGTGCGTGACCTGTTCCCGTCGCTTCGCGGACAATCGCGCTTTTGCCGCGCCACTCCGCGGTTTTATTGCGTTGCCGGGCCCGGTGACGATCAGGAGACGAAATGACTGAGGAGCGCGTCGAGCATCTGCTCGCCGAGGTACAGGATGAGTTCGGCGTGATTCGCGTGCTGGAAGTGGCCGATTACCGTTTTCTCGAGTTCGGTGATGCCATCGAGCAGAGCTGCGTGTTCACGGCCGACCCGAGCTGGCTCGAATACGATTACACCCGGGCGATGCTGATTGGCGCGTTGTGCCACGAGCAGCCGGAAAGCGCGCTGTTCCTCGGCCTCGGAGCCGGCACCCTGACCCAGGCCTGCCTCAAGTTCCTGCCGCTGGAAGACGTCGAAGCCATCGAACTGCGCCCCGACGTACCGCGCCTGGCCATTGAATACCTTGGGCTGGATGATGATCCGCGGCTGTATATCCGGGTGGGCGATGCGCTGGAACTGCTCGATACCGCTGAGCCGGCGGATCTGATTTTCGTCGACCTCTATACCGATGTCGGGCCGGGTGTCGGGCATCTGGCGTGGAATTTCCTGGAAAACTGTCAGAAACGCCTGAATCCGGGGGGCTGGCTGGTGATCAATCAGTGGGCCACCGATGATGGCAAACCGTTGGGCGCCGCCTTGTTGCGCGGGCTCTATCACCGGCATTACTGGGAACTGCCGGTGAAGGAGGGCAACGTGATTCTGATCGTGCCTTCGGAACTGGATCAGGACTTGGACATGGACAGCTTGATCGCCCGTGCCGAAGGGTTGGCGCCGAGGTTGGGGTATTCATTGCAGTCGTTGATCAAGGCAATCCGCCCGGCTACTTGATGCGATAAGGTCTTGTGGCGAGGGAGCTTGCTCCCGCTTGAGTGCGCAGCACTCACAAAATTTGCATTGATTTCGAAGATTTTGGGGCCGCTTCGCAGCCCAGCGGGAGCAAGCTCCCTCGCCACAAAAGCAAATTTGTCAGCAGCCTTTGAAGACTCCCGGCCGCTTCTCGATCATCGACCGCACACCTTCCCTGGCATCCTCGCTAGCCATCAACTTCTTCACCATCGGTGGCAACGCTTGTGCCGCCGCTGTTTCCCCTTCATAACGCGCCTGCCTTGCAGACATCAACGTCGCCTGAACCCCAAGCGGCGCCTGCCGGGCAATCCGCTCGGCCAACTCAATCGCCCGTGGCAGCAGATCCTCGCTGGCCATGACTTCCTGCACCAACCCCAGATGCAATGCCTCATGGGCGTCGAATTCATCACCGGTCAGCAACCAGCGCATGGCATTGCCCCAGCCGGCGACCTGATGCAGGCGCAACGTGGCGCCGCCGAACGGGAAGAGCCCGCGTTGCACTTCTTTCTGGGCGAAACGGGTATTGCTGGCGCACAGGTTGATATCGGCGGCCAGCATCAATTCGATACCGATGGTCAGGCAGTAGCCTTGCGCGGCGACGATCACCGGTTTGCTGACTCTGGGGCCGGCGAAAACACCCCACGGATCACAGCCGCCGGGCGGTGCCTGCCAGCCTTCGGCCAGGGCCGCACTGGCACTGACCAGATCCAGCCCTGCGGTGAAATGCTCACCATGGCCGAACACCACCGCCACCCGCGCCTCGCTGTCGGCTTCGAACTCGCCATAGGCCAGGCTCAGTTCGTTGAGCAGGTCGAGATCGAAGGCGTTGCGTTTGGCCACCCGATCCAGGCCGATCATCAGGACATGGCCGTGGCGTTCACGGCTCACACGGCTGGAGCAGGGCTGATTCATGGTGCATTTCCTCGGGCGGGGAAGGGGGTGTCAGACAGGAGGTCTGCGTCACAAGGGTGAACCGTTTTAGCGCGATCGTCAGCAGGGCTGGGCCTTGGAAAAATAGACCGTTGCCCGATTATCCGCAAAGCGTGTGACAGAACGCTGTACACGGCAGTTTTCCGACAAATAAAGCTCCCTTTTTGAGCGAATTCCGGTATAGTGCGCGCCGGCCTTTAACCGGGCCGCGTTTAGGTAGCGCAATTCCCCGAAGTCAGCTTCGGCTGCACGTCCGCACAGCGGACTCTCCCTTGACGAATCTTTTTCATTCATTCGTTTTCGCAAATCCCCGCCGACAAAGCAGCCAGGGCGACTCTTGAGTCTTACACGGCATGCGCAGCTTTGGAGCATGGGTCTTTGCGGATGCACTTAGAGGCAGACCCATGACCCAGGAAACCGGCGGCTTCGCCGCTTTTAATCTTAATCCGAATATTCTTGCAGCCGTCATTGCGACTGGCTACGAAGAGCCTTCGGCTATTCAGCAGCAATCGATCCCGATCATCATGGCCGGTCACGACATGATTGGTCAGGCGCAAACCGGTACGGGTAAAACCGCTGCGTTCGCCCTGCCGATCCTGCATCGCATCGATCCTGCTAAGCGCGAGCCGCAAGCCCTGATCCTGGCGCCAACCCGTGAGTTGGCGCTGCAAGTAGCAACCGCTTTCGAAACCTACGCCAAGCAAATGCCGGGCGTTACCGTTGTGGCCGTTTACGGCGGCGCCCCTATGGGTCCACAACTGAAAGCAATCCGTAATGGCGCGCAGATCGTTGTCGCCACTCCGGGCCGTCTGTGCGACCACCTGCGTCGCGACGAAAAAGTTCTGTCGACCGTGAACCACCTGGTTCTCGACGAAGCGGACGAAATGCTCAAACTGGGTTTCATGGACGACCTCGAAGTTATCTTCAAGGCTCTGCCTCCAACCCGTCAGACCGTATTGTTCTCGGCCACCTTGCCGCAGTCGATCCGTGCCATTGCCGAACGCCATCTGCGCGATCCGCAACACGTGAAGATCCAGACCAAGACTCAGACCGTTACCGCGATCGAACAGGCTCACCTGTTGGTTCACGCTGACCAGAAGACCTCGGCTGTATTGAGCCTGCTGGAAGTTGAAGACTTCGATGCCCTGATCATGTTCGTGCGCACCAAGCAAGCGACCCTGGACCTGGCCAGTGCCCTGGAAGCCAAAGGCTACAAAGCCGCTGCGCTGAACGGTGACATTGCTCAAAACCAACGTGAGCGCGTGATCGAATCCCTCAAGGATGGCCGTCTGGACATCGTTGTGGCGACCGACGTTGCTGCTCGTGGCCTGGACGTTCCGCGTATCACTCACGTGTTCAACGTTGATATGCCGTACGACCCAGAGTCCTACGTTCACCGTATCGGCCGTACCGGCCGTGCCGGTCGCGAAGGTCGTGCGCTGTTGCTGGTGACTCCACGTGAGCGCCGCATGCTGCAAGTGATCGAGCGTGTAACCGGTCAGAAAGTTGCCGAAGTTCGCCTGCCGGACGCTCAGGCTGTTCTCGATGCCCGCATCAAGAAACTGACCAACAGCCTGTCGCCGCTGGTGGCTGATGCCGAATCGACCCACGGTGATCTGCTGGATCGCCTGACTGCCGACATCGGTTGCACCCCGCGTGCACTGGCCGCTGCTCTGCTGCGCAAGGCAACCAACGCTCAAGCGTTGACCCTGGCTGCCATCGAGAAAGAACGTCCACTGGTGCCGAACAACGCACCGCGTGGCGATCGTCCAGAGCGTACCGGTGATCGTCCGGACCGTGGTGATCGTGAGCGTCGTGCTCCGGTTCCATTGGCCGAAGGTCGTGCTCGTTGCCGTACCGCGCTGGGTGCGCGTGATGGTATCGCTGCCAAGAACCTGCTGGGCGCTATCCTCAATGAGGGTGGTCTGGCTCGCGAAGCAATCGGTCGCATCCAGGTGCGTGACAGCTTCAGCCTCGTTGAGCTGCCGGAAGATGGTCTGGAGCGTCTGCTGACCAAGCTGAAGGACACTCGCGTTGCTGGTAAGCAGTTGAAGCTGCGTCGCTATCGCGAAGATTGATCCGCTCTCGGGCTGATTGATCGAACATAAAAAATCCCCGACTGGTTCGGGGATTTTTTTTGGGCGCCGTTTGTAGCAGCTGTCGAGCCTGCGAGGCTGCGTTCGGCTGCGAAGCAGTCGTAAAACCTGCAAGCACGGTGCGCCTGAAACACCGCGGCGTCTGATTTCACGACTGCTGCGCAGCCGAACGCAGCCTCGCAGGCTCGACAGCTGCTACAGGGTTATTCCGTCACCGACCCGCCACCGGCCGTGATCACTTGCACGCTCATGCGTGGTGTCGCCAGGTCTAGCCCGGCTTCGTCCAGGTGCCGCTTGAGTGACAGGTTGAACGCTCGGGACACTTCCCATTGCTTGATCGGCGCGGTCTTGAACCGGGCGCGAAGAATCGCGTTGCCCGACTCGAAACTCTCGACACCCTGAATCTCCAGTGGCGACCAGATGTTGCGCCGTTGCAGTGGGTCGGTGCGCATCTTCTGGCCGACGTCGCGCATCAGTTTGATCGCGTTATCGATGTCCATGTTGGAAGGGATCGCCACCCGGAAAATCGCGTAGCCGAATTCCCGGGAGTAGTTCTTGATGCTTTTGATTTCGCTGAATGGAATGGTGTGGACGATGCCGTCAATGTCCCGCAGGCGTACGGTACGAATGGTCAGCCCTTCGACGGTGCCCAGGTGGCCGCCGACGTCGACGTAGTCGTCGATGGCCAACGAGTCTTCGATGATGATGAACAGCCCGGTGATCAGGTCCGCCACCAGCGACTGCGCACCGAAACCGATGGCCAGACCAATCACGCCGGCACCGGCCAGCAGTGGCGTGACGTTCATGCCCATGTTTGCCAGGGCGACGATCAACGCAATGATGAAAATCGCCACGAACAACACGTTGCGGATCAGCGGCATCATCGTCTGCGCGCGTGCATTTGCCAGGCCTTTGCGCGAACGGGTGAGGGCGTGGTGCACGGCGGTGTCGCTGAGAATCCAGATCAGCCAGGCAAAAATCAGCGTGCCGCCGAGGCTGAACAGTTTGACGCTGACTTCATGGCCTTCGCCTTCGGTGAAGCGGATCAGCGACATGCCCCAGACCCGCAGGCCGAGTTCGATGAACGCCAGCCACACCAGCAAATGAGCGAGTGTGTAGAAGAAGCTTTTCAGGCGCTCCGAATACAGCGCATGACGCTTCACGCTGCGCTGTGGTTTGAGTGAATGGCGGCGCACCAGGCCGTTGATGACCATGCACAACACCAGCAGCACCGTGCAGATCAGCGACTGACGCAGCGCAGTGCTGGTATCGCCGGCCGAGACGAACGTGGCAAACAGCGAAATCCCCACCAGCACCAGCGCCGGCATGTACCAGAAGGTCCCGAGAATCTCGATCGTGTCGCTGAGGGCGCGGCGGGTCAGGCGCCGGGACAGCGGTTGGTTGCGGATCAGGTGGGCGATGGGACGACGGAACCGCAGGATGAACAGCCCCGTGGACAATGCCGCCAGTACGTTGGCGACCGTCGAGGCAGTGTGCGCCAGATGACTGCCAAGGCTTTCGACCAGTCGCGGATCGCTCAGGGCTTCACCGAAGGCGGCGAAACTGCCGATCAGCCACAGCGGCCGAAAGGCTTGATGCCGCAGGATGTACAGGGCGCGGTGGCGGTGTGGGCCGTCGAGCAGCGAAAAGGCGATCACGCAGATCGCCGAAAAACAGGTGCCAACCACCAGCGCATAAGCCAGCACCATGGCCAGGCTTTTGCCCAGTGACGAGGGCAGGGCGTAGCTCATGTAGACCGTCATCACCAAGGCAATCAGCCACGGCCCGAGTTTGCGCAGGGCGAAGCGCAACATGTCCAGGGCCTTGGGGTGCTGCGGCAGTTCTTCGGTCAGGCCGAAGCGCATCCGCACCCGGTGGCCGACCCAGATCAGCGCGGCGGCCAGCAAACTCCAGACCATCAGGATCATGGCAAAGGCAAAGATGATCGGTAGCCATTCATTGGTCGGGAGCACCAGCGCTGACAGTTCATCCTCAGCCAGTTTGAACTCTTCGGACCAGCGAGTGAGAGGGCTGTCCGCGCCTGAAAACTGTTTTTCGAAACTGGCCAGGGTGCCACCGATCAGACCCAGGACGCCTACTTCGGTGGCTGGCTGGGCCTTTTTGGTGGCATCGCGCAGCTTCTTCAAATCCGCCAGCAATTTGCTGCGTTGCTGATCGTTCTCCAGCGACTTGATGACTTCGTCCAGGGATTGCCCCAAGGGCTCTTGCGCCTCTGGCTGTTTTGCCGAGCTGTTGAGCAGGCTGGGCAAGCCGACCGCCTGGGCGGGTGCCATCGGCAGCAGCGTCATGAGGCAGACAAGGAAAAAACACGGCAGGGCAAAAAGACGAGCGAACACTAGGCGGTCAACCTCGGGATGAGCGGATCGACCGAGTGTACGAGCCCGTCAAAATCAATGCGAGCCAGGGGTGAGGATTTATTCGTTGAGTTTGGCGAGGATCTTGAAAATCACGGTGGCGAGGATCATCAACATGCCGATCCACATGGCGAACACACCGACGTTTTTGTCGCGAAAATTGAAGCCGATTGCCAGCATGATCATCCCGGAAAGAATCGGGATCAGCATGGCGTGAAACGAAGACAACGAGATCATGAGCGACTGCCTTGTCGGAAGGGGTGGTTAAAGTCTAGGTGGCTTTTGAGCGATCGGTGGTGAGCTGTATCAGAGAACAGCGAGACCACTGTGGCGAGGGAGCTTGCTCCCGCTGGGCTGCGCAGCAGCCCTTAAAAATGTTGCGGCTGCTGCGCAACCGAGCGGGAGCAAGCTTCCCCGCCACAGGGTTTGTTACGGCAGCTCGTGGCAGGCGTAAAACGCGCTCAGCACTTTGACCAGGTGCGCCAGATCATGGCTGCCGCACAGTTCACGGATCGAATGCATGGCGAAGGTCGGCAGGCCGATGTCCACGGTGCGTACGCCCAGGTGGCTGGCGGTGATCGGGCCGATGGTCGAGCCGCAACCCATGTCGCTGCGCACCACGAAGCTCTGTACCGGCACTTCTTCGGCCATGCACAGGTGGCGGAAGAACCCGGCGGTTTCGCTGTTGGTGGCGTAGCGCTGGTTGCTGTTGACCTTGATCACCGGGCCGGCGTTGAGTTTCGGGCCGTGGTTGGCGTCGTGCTTGTCGGCGTAGTTGGGATGCACGCCGTGGGCGTTGTCAGCCGAGACCAGCAGGGATTTCTGAATGGTGCGCACGAACTCATCGCCTTCAGGCAGCAGGCGACGCAGCGTCTGCTCCAGCATCGGGCCATCGGCGCCGCAGGCCGAGCAGGAACCGACTTCTTCGTGATCGTTGCAGACCAGCACGCAGGTTTCGTCGGTTTCGGTGGTCAGTAAGGCTTGCAGGCCGGCATAGCACGACAGCAGGTTGTCCAGGCGCGCCCCGGCAATGAAGTCGCCGTGCAGGCCGATGACCGCAGCGCTTTGGGTGTCGTAGAAGCTCAGCTCATAGTCGAGCACCACGTCGGCGTTCAAGCCATGTTCGCGAGCGAGTTGGTCGGTGAGCACGGCGCGGAAGTCCACGCGCTCGTCACCGGCAAATTGCGCAAGGATCGGCGGCAGTTCGGTCTGGGCGTTGATTGCCCAGCCCATGTTGGCTTCACGGTTCAGGTGAATGGCCAGGTTCGGGATGATGGCGATCGGCGCCTTGAAGTCGACCAGCTGGCTCTCGACCTTGCCGTCACGGCGGAAGGTTACGCGGCCGGCCAGGGACAGGTCGCGGTCGAACCATGGCGCCAGCAGTGCGCCGCCATAGACTTCGACGCCCAGTTGCCAGAAGCCCTGACGTTGCAGTTCCGGCTGGGGTTTGACCCGCAGGCACGGGCTGTCGGTGTGCGCGCCGACCAAGCGAATGCCGCCGTGCAGGGGCGAATGACGGCCCATCTTGAACGCGACGATCGACGAGTCGTTACGGGTGACGTAGTAACGACCGTTGGCTTCGGTGGTCCATGGCTCGCGCTCGTCAAGGCGTTGATAGCCCGCCGCTTCCAGGCGCTGGACAAGGCTGGCGGTGGCATGGAATGGGGTAGGGGAGGCCTTGAGGAAATCGATCAGGCCTTGGTTCAACTCTTCGCGCATAAGTAGCTCCAGACAGCAATGGCGCCAGTTTAACGTATTGGCTCACGGCATTGCAGAGACAATGCCGTTCGACGTACGCCAGCTGCCGATTGGCGAAGAGGATGAGTCAACCGGTGATCAGCGTGCCATTGAGGAACACTTCGCGACGTTGCTTGCGGCCCACATATTCATGTTTGCTCGCGAGGTACACCTCGTTGAATTTTTCCTTCGAGATCCCCGGGATCTGTCGAATGTAGTCGTCCACCAGTCGGTCATAGGCGGCTTCGGTGATGAGCTTGTAGATGTCCCGGCGATAGAAGAAGCCCAGTTGAAAGCCGAGGGTTTCGCTTTGATGATTTGTCTGCCCGGCAAAGCAGTTTTCAAAGTCGATGGCTTTGAGCGGAGTCTGTGGTGTTTGCGGGATCATGATGTTGCCGGCCCAGAAATCCATGTGCGTAATGTTCTTCCGGGACAGGGAAGTCAGCAATTCGAAGGCGTCGAGAATGAATGTTTCGACGTTGTCCGGGTTGCGTTTAAGCCATTGCACGCCGTCGATATGATCGTCGAGCAGGCGCGTGATAATGAAATACTCCTGGGTCAGCCCCAGTCGGTCCTTGGTGTAACCGAACCCTTGCAGCGGCGGCATTTGCACGCCACGGCGTTGTGCTTCGAGCGTATTGATCAACTCTTCCAGCGGCCAGTCGAACCGGCCATTGCACTGCGGTTTGCCAAAGGTCACGCGCACTTTTGCCTTCAAGGTATCCAGCGGCTGGACCTTGGCAAACAGCGGCGCATCGCCGGAGGTCAGCGGCGCACTCGCACGGGTCAGCTTGTGGGCACGTCGTTTGTGTATGAGCTGTTCTAGGGCTTGTTGTGCTTCGGTAGAAGGCTGCTCGCTAAGGTGCAGCGTGGTGTTGAACAGGCAGAAGGTGAGCGGGTAGTCGTCTTGGAATGTCTTGTTGCTGAGCACGAGGGCTTCCTGCCTGATATCAAAGTGCTGGCATTTTACGTTTCATTACAAATTCATGACAATATTTTCACGCCATTTTCACGTCGATTTGTAACAAGAAACAAGAACGCCCTTCAATGGAAGGGCGTTTTTTGGTTAGGCGGCTGCTTAAAAAGGAGCAGGGCACTCGAAGCGCATGCGTTCGCCGCTTTGCGGGTGAGTGAAGCTCAGCATGCTCGCGTGCAGACATAACCGTGGCCAGGCGGCCAGTGCTTGCTCGTGGGCATACAGCCCGTCACCCAGCAGTGGGTGGCCGATGGAAAGCATGTGCACGCGCAACTGATGGGAGCGACCGGTGATCGGCGTCAATTCGACACGACACCAATCGCCGCAACGCTCCAGTACGCGCCAGAAGGTCAGGGCATGTTTGCCGAATTCATGGTCCACCACATGGCGTGGCTTGGTCGGCGGGTCGTAGCGCAAGGGCAGATCGATGCTGCCACTGTCCAGTTCCGGTTGTCCCCAGCACAGGGCGGTGTAGGCCTTTTCGGTTTCGCGGTCGTGAAATTGCCGAGACAGTTCGCGATGCGTATCCGCATCACGGGCCAACAGAATAATGCCGGAGGTTTCCCAGTCCAAACGATGGACGATTCGGGCTTCCGGGTAACCGTTTTCCTGCAGACGGGTAATCAGGCAGTCCTTGTTGTCATCGGCCCGGCCAGGGACGGAGAGCAGCAGGGTCGGTTTGTTCACCACCAGTACGGCGGCGTCCTGATGGATGATGCTGATGTTGGACAGCGGCATTAAAACAGCCTCGTAACAAACGCCAACGGCGACTCAGGCCCCTTCCTTTAATAGAAGGGGCCTGAGCCGCCGTGGCTCCAGCCGGATCGACTCAGCGGTCAGGCAGGGTGATATTGAGTTCCAGAATCGAGCAGCTGCCCTGGTTTTCCAGAGCGACGTGCACGTCATCGGACCCGATATTGACGTACTTGCGGATGACCTCGACCAATTCCTTCTGCAAGGCTGGCAGGTAGTCCGGTGTACTGCGTTGGCCGCGTTCGTGCGCCACGATGATCTGTAGACGCTCTTTCGCTACCGACGCGGTGCTGACCTTTTTGCTGGCACGAAAGAAGTCAAAAAGATTCATTATCTACCTCCAAACAGGCGCTCGAAGAATCCCTTCTTCGTTACATCGAGAAAACGATGCTCCACGGTTTTGCCCAGCAGACGATCGACCGCATCGCTGTATGCCTGACCGGCATCGCTCTGGTCGTCGAGAATGACTGGCACGCCCGAGTTGGAAGCTTTGAGTACCGCTTGGGATTCCGGAATGACACCCAGCAGGGCGACCGCCAGAATCTCTTTGACGTCTTCGACGCCGAGCATCTCGCCGTCACTGACGCGTTGCGGGTTGTAGCGGGTCAGCAGCAGGTGTTCCTTGATCGGCTCTTCGCCCTTTTCAGCGCGGCGCGATTTGCTGGCCAGCAGGCCCAGCATGCGGTCCGAGTCACGAACCGAGGACACTTCCGGGTTGGTCACGATAATCGCTTCGTCTGCGAAGTACATGGCCAGGTGGGCACCTTTTTCGATGCCGGCCGGAGAGTCGCAGACCACGTATTCGAAGTCTTCTTTCAACGCCATCAACACTTTTTCCACGCCTTCGACGGTCAGCGCGTCTTTGTCGCGGGTCTGACTGGCGGCCAGTACGTAGAGGTTTTCCAGGCGTTTGTCTTTGATCAGGGCTTGTTGCAGGTTGGCTTCGCCGTTTACCACGTTGACGAAGTCATACACCACGCGGCGCTCGCAACCCATGATCAGGTCGAGGTTACGCAAACCGACGTCGAAGTCGACGATAACTGTTTTGTGACCGCGCAGTGCGAGGCCGGTACCGATAGCAGCACTGGTGGTGGTCTTACCCACACCACCCTTGCCGGATGTAACCACGAGAATCTTGGCCAAGGTGTTTCACCCCTAAGGAAAAAGGACATTTAGCCCCTGAAAAACATCTCTAGAAAAACTACTGCAGTCGGACAGCCTTGGCTGGAATTCGGTCCAGAACGGCGCTTACCTCGGGTAAACACTGCCTATAGCCTTTTTCCTACTTCGTTTGAGCCGTTTTCGCTACGTTTTAGAGATGCTTGGAAAATGCGGCAGTATCCGTTAAAGCCGAATGATGTTCAACACATCGCCCGACAGGCTGACCTGTACGCCCGCGCCCCACAAAGGGTCGCGACGCAGATCCTCCGAAACCTTGTAGTGGCCCGCGATGGAAACCAGTTCAGCGCTCATTTGCTGACAGAAAATCCTGGCTTTCGTGTCGCCTTTGACGCCGGCCAACACTCGACCACGCATCGGGCCGTATACATGGATGTTCCCGTCGGCGAGAAGTTCCGCCCCCGGGCTGACCGACGAGATCACCACCAGATCGCAGCCCTGGGCATAAATCTGCTGCCCACCGCGCACGGGCGAGGTGATGATCTTCGTTGGCTTGATAGTCGGCTCCGGCGGTTTTTCCGGTATTTTCTTGACCTGGCCTTCGAGCGGGTCCAGCGGACGCTCACGGGCGCCGGACGGTGGCAGCACTGGCAGGTCGACCGCGATGGCCGCGGCGATGTCTTCGATGCGGCTGGCCCGGATCGCCAGGGTACGCAGGCCATGCTGGCGGCAAACGCGCATCAGGCCCGGCAGATCGACCGCGCCTTCGCTGGCCGGGAGTTTGTCCAGGGCCAGCACCAGTGGCGCGTTACTAAAGAAGTTCGGCGCCTGGGCAACCTTGGCGGCCAGTTGACGATCGAGGTTCTCGAGGTCGTTACGGGCCAGTTCCAGCACCGTAATGGCGAGCATGCTGCCCTTCAGCTGGAACACGGGATCTTGGTCTAGCGGTTCGGTTTGGCTCATGGTCGGCATACAACGACTTGTCACTAAAAGTGCCGAGACTTATAACGAGAACGCCCGCGAGCCGCAAGCCGGGTCTAACGATGTAGAATGCGCGGCCATTGTCTTTCCGGAACCTTTAATGGATCGCCCGCGTTTTCGAACAGCATTTCTATCTCCCCGTTTCTGGCCGCTGTGGTGTGGCTTGGGGCTGTTGTGGCTGATTGTGCAGCTGCCGTATCCGGCGTTGCTGTCGATCGGTCGCGCCCTGGGTGCATTGATGTATCGAGTAGCGGGCGACAGACGGCGCATTGCCAAGCGCAATCTCGAACTGTGTTTCCCTGAAAAAACCGCTGCCGAGCGCAAGCGCCTGCTCAAGGAAAACTTCGCCTCCACGGGCATCGCGTTTTTCGAGATGGCGATGAGCTGGTGGTGGTCGCGCGAGCGTCTGGCGAAGCTGGCCCATGTCGAAGGGCTGGAGCATCTGAAAAAAGCCCAGCGCGACGGCAAAGGCGTGATCTTGATGGCCGTTCATTTCACCACGCTGGAAATCGGCGCGGCGTTGCTCGGCCAGCAGCACACCATTGACGGCATGTACCGCGAACACAAAAATCCGTTGTTCGACTATGTCCAGCGCCTGGGGCGCGAGCGGCACAACGTCGATTCGCTGGCGGTGGAGCGCGACGACGTGCGCGGCATGCTCAAATTACTGCGCGCTGGCCGGGCAATCTGGTACGCACCGGATCAGGACTATGGCGCCAAGCAAAGTATCTTCGTGCCACTGTTCGGGATTCAGGCCGCCACCGTCACCGCCACCAGCAAGTTTGCTCGGTTGGGCAAGGCGCTGGTGGTGCCGTTCACTCAGGAACGTCTGGCGGACGGCAGCGGTTATCGACTGGTGATTCATGCACCGCTCGAGGGTTTCCCCGGCGAAACCGAAGAGGCCGACTGCCTGCGGGTCAACCAATGGATCGAAGGCGTCTTGCGCGAATGTCCGGAGCAATACCTTTGGGCTCATCGCCGCTTCAAGAGCCGTCCCCCGGGCGAGCCGAAGCTGTACGCAAAACGCGGTTGAACCACCGTCCTTATAAGCACCATGGAGTGTTGCGATGAGTCCTGCTGAACCGGTTACAGGGTTGATTCTTTCCGGCGGCGGGGCTCGGGCGGCTTATCAGGTTGGTGTGCTGGCGGCGATTGCCGAGCTGTTGCCGGTCGGCGCGAATAATCCGTTTCCGGTGATCGTCGGCACCTCGGCCGGCGCAATCAACGCGGTCAGCCTCGCCAGTGGGGCGATGGATTTTCGGAGCGCGATTCAACGTCTGACAGCCTTCTGGCAGGGCTTTCGCAGTCATCTGGTGCTGCGCAGCGACTGGCCGGGCGTGATCCACCAGGCCAGCCGATTTGTCAGCCACAGTTTGCTCGGGATTGGCGCTCAGGTGCCGGTGGCCTTGCTCAACAGTTCGCCGCTGCGCCGATTGCTCGACGACAAACTGCAAATGAGCGGGATTGCCGAGGCCATTGCACAGAAGCAGTTACAAGCGGTTGCGGTGACCGCGTTCGGCTACGAGTCCGGTCAGGCGGTGACCTTTTATCAGGGCGGCGGCACCATCAATGCCTGGTTGCGCCATCGGCGAATCGGCGTCCCCACGCAATTGACTGTCGATCACTTGCTGGCCAGTTCCGCCATTCCGCTGTTGTTTGCGCCAGTGAAAATCGGTGAAGAGTATTTCGGCGACGGCGCAGTACGTCAGTCGGCACCGATCAGTCCGGCGCTGCACCTGGGCGCGAGCCGAGTGCTGGTGGTGGGCGTCAGCGGCAACCCCCGCGGCGTCGACCCGGAACAACCGCTGCAACGCGCCTATACCGGCCAGCAGCCGAGCCTGGCACAGATCGGTGGGCACATGCTCAACAGCACGTTCATTGACAGCCTGGAAAGCGACATCGAGTTGCTGCAGCGGCTCAATCAGTTCAGTCATCTGATGCCCGCTGGCACGCCAACGCGCGCACTGGGTGTAGCGCCGGTGGAAGTGTTGGTGATTTCGCCGAGTCAGCCGATCGATGAGATTGCGGCGCGGCATCGGCAGGAATTGCCGGCAGCGCTGCGCCTGTTTCTGCGCGGACCGGGGGCGACCAAGACGAGCGGGGCGGGGGTGCTGAGTTATCTGCTGTTCGAGGCGGGGTATTGCAGCGAATTGATTGATTTGGGGCGGCGGGATGCGTTGGCCAAGCGCGGGGAGCTGTGCCGGTTTCTCGGGTTGGCGGAGCCTGCCGTTACAGCTTGAGATCGGCGGTGTGGCCATCGCGGGCAAGCCCGCTCCCACAGGTTTTGTATCGTCCACATAATCGACGAACGACACAAAACCTGTGGGAGCGTGGCTTGCCCGCGATGGCGTCCTTACAGACGCCGCCGGATCAGAAGTGAACCTTGACCAGGAAGCTGGTTACGCTCTGATCGGTTTTGAAGCCCTGACTGTCTTCAATACCGTACTTGTTTTTCCAGTAGTCATACTCGACACCGACGTACAACTGCTTTTCACCAAGGTTCAGCGCCTTGCCCAAGTCGTATTTGACCTGTGGGTTGAAGTGCAGGTTGGCGTGGTATTCGCCTTTTTTGTTGACGTCGTTGTCGACCACCCAGTCCATGAAACCGTCGATCAGGATGTTCGAATCGCCCACCGGGATGGTGTAGGACCAGACCGGAGTGACCTGCCAGATATTGTCACCTGGGCGGTCGCCTTCGGTATGACGGTTGTAGAAGTTCAGCTGGAAGTAGTCGAAGCCCGGGATCGCCAGGTCGAAACCAGGACCGATCAGGTAGGACTCGGTATCGTCTTCACCGAACTCGTAAGTCATGGCCAGCAGTACGTCTTTGACCGGGCCAAACGCAAATTTCTGATCGAAGATCTTATTGAACGACAAGCGTGGGCTGAATTCACCGTAGTGAGTGTTCTTACCCGCGAAAGCGTCTTCCTTGCCGTTGTAGAAGATCTTGTCGATGAAGAAGAAGTTGTCGCCGTATTTCCAGCCATCGGCGTGTTCAAAGGTCACCGTCTGCTGAATGCGTGGGTTGACCTGGAAGTCCTTGCCATACAGGTAGGTCAGGCTGTTGTTCTGCCATTGCAGCAAGTCGCCGGCCATGGCCTGGCCCCCGGCCAGCAAAGATCCCGCCAGCATCAGGCTAGTGCACGTACGTTTCATTCGGTTGCTCCCAAAAAGTAGGTGGTTCCACGTTATTTTTTTAAGGTCGGCGCTCTGGTGTGGCGCCTTTTTCTGTAGCTGTAAAAAATCATCCAATCGGTCAGTTTCAGTGCTGTTAGCAAGAGCTGAGCCAAGGCTTTTGAAAAGCCAAAAAACTCCCGCTCGGCGGCTCAAGAGCAGTCGATTGAGAGTGTTTTTGGAGTGCCTTGGTACTGTCCAGCGCCGGGATAAGTTGGCTTTCTGGTCAGGAATTAAATCCGGGCTTTTTTTTAGACCAGATTCGGGCGGCCGCGGAGAATACTGACTCCTTGGCCAGGTCTCAAGTGCCCCGCAACAGCGCACCGACGACAGGTTTGGAGCGCGGTTGCGGGCCATTTTAGAAGTGCACCTTCACCAGCAGGCTGGTGGTGTTCTCATTGGTGTCGAAGTTGTCGGTGTTTTCGATGCCGTATTTGTCTTTCCAGTAGCTGTATTCGACGCCGACGTACACCTGCTTCTCCCTCCAGCCCAAGGCCTTGCCCAGGTCATATTTGATCTGTGGGTTGAAGTGCAGGTTGGCGTGGTAGGTGCCCTGTGAGTTCTGGTCGTTATCCACGACCCAGTCGATGTAGCCGTCGATCAACAGGTTCGAGTTGCCCAATGGCAGGGTGTAGGACCAGGCCGGCGTGATCTGCCAGACATCGTCGCCGGGACGCGAGCCTTCGGTCTGGCGATAGTAGAAGTTCAAGGTGAAAAAATTGAAGCCCGGTACCGCGAGGTCGAAACCGGGGCCGATCAGATAGGCCTCGGTGTCGTCTTCGCCATTCTCGTAGGTCATGGCCAGCAACACGTCCTTGATCGGGCCGAATTCGAAACGGCGGTCGAGGATTTTACCGAAAGACAGGCGCGGGCTGAACTCGCCGTAATAAGCGTGAACGCCTTTGTTCCGGTCTTTCTCGCCGTTGTAGTAAGTGCTGTCGACGAACAGGAAGTTGTCGCCGTACTTCCAGCGGTCGGCGTGCTCAAAGGTTATCGTCTGCTGGATGTGCGGGTTGACCACGAAATCCTTGCCGTACAGATAGCTCAGGCTGTTGGTCTGCCACAGCAGCAAATCGCCGGCCATGGCCTGGCTGGCGACCAATAGACCAGCGCCTAACAGCATGTTTGTCTGTGTCCGAATCATCTGTTGCTCCCTCTTGTTTTTATTTTCAAGGCGCAGGAAACCCCGGCCCCTGTAGGAGCGAGCCTGCTCGCGATAGCGTTGAATCAGTCAACACAAGTGTTGAATGTCATACCGTCATCGCGAGCAAGCTCGCTCCCACAGGGTTCTGTGGCGTTATTGGGTTAGTGCGGGTGGGCTTGGCAGTCGTTGATGGCCGCGCGTTCGGCGCCGCCGAGGATGTTGAACAGCAGGTTCAGCGACAGCGCACTGAGCGTGGCCATGGCGATTCCGCTGTGGGTGATCGGGCTCATCCACAGCGGAAGGTGGGCGAAGAATTCCGGACGGACCACCGGGATCAGCCCCATGCCGATGCTCACCGCCACCAGCAATTGATTGCGACGGTCACCGATGTCGGCTTCCTGAAGAATCTTGATGCCGGTGGCGGCGACCATGCCGAACATCGCAATCGCCGCGCCGCCCAGTACGGCAGGTGGAATCGAGGCCACCAGAAACGCCGCTTTCGGCAACAAACTCAACACCACCAGCAAACCGCCGGCGACGATGGTCACCGAGCGGCAACGCACGCCGGTCATCTGCACCAGGCCGATGTTCTGCGCGAAAGAGGAGTGGGTGAAGGTGTTGAAGAAACCGGCGAAGAACGAGGCGCCGGCATCACACAACAAGCCGCGCCGGAGCATGCGTGGGCAGACGTCCTGGCCGGTGATTTTGCCCAGTGCCAGGAACATTCCGGTGGACTCGACGAAGATGATCACCACCACCAGGCACATGGACAGAATCGGTGCGAGTTCGAATTTCGGCATGCCGAAATGCAGCGGGGTGACGAATTGCAGCCACGGCGCCTGGGCCATGCCGCTCAGGTCGACCATGCCGATCAGGCCGCAGAGTACGTAACCCAGGCACATGCCTATCAGCACGGAAATGTTGACCCAGAAACCGCGCATGAAGCGGTGGACCAGCAGAATGGTGGCCAGCACCAGTGCGGCGATGGCCAGGTAAATCGGTGAGCCGAATTGTGCGGCACCTGCACCGCCGCCGGCCCAATTCACGGCCACGGGGAACAGCGACAAACCGATCGAGGTGATGACCGTGCCGGTCACCAAAGGCGGGAAGAAGCGTACGACTTTGGACATGAATGGCGCGATGATCATGCCGAAGAATCCGGCGGCGATGGTTGCGCCGAAGATCCCCTGCAGACCGATGCCCGGCATGCCGGCCATGGCGACCATGCTGCCGACAGCGGCGAAACTGGCGCCCATCATCACCGGCATGCGGATGCCCATGGGGCCGATGCCCAGCGACTGCACGATGGTAGCGATCCCGGCCACCAGCAGGTCGGCGTTGATCAGGAAGGCGATTTCTTCACGACTCAGGCCAGCGGCCTGTCCGATGATCAGCGGCACTGCGATGGCTCCGCCGTACATCAGCAGAACGTGTTGCAGGCCAACCAGGATCAGTTGCAAAAGGGGCAAACGCTGAATGGCGGGTGCGTCGGGGATGCGCGCTTGGGATAGCTCGGACATGCAACACCTCGGATCTTTTTTATTCTTGTGATTTTGTGCATCAGGGGGACCGCAGTGCGGCCATTCGCGGGCAAGCCTCGCTCCTACAGGTTTGGGGGTGATTTGCGTCATTTGCGAACGACGCAAAACCTGTAGGAGCGAGGCTTGCCCGCGAAGCTTTTCAACGGTTAGTTGGTTGGAGCTCCCTGCACAATCCACGCGCCGATCAAGTCACGTTCCTGCTGGGTCATCTGGGTGATGTTGCCCAGTGGCATGATCTGGCTGGTGACGGCTTGAGCCTGGATACGCGCCGCGTTCTGACGGATCTGCTCGGGGGTATCGAACATCACGCCAGCCGGTGCCGCACTGAACAGCGGGCTGGTTGGTTTGGCCGAATGGCAAACCGCGCAACGTTCCTGGATCACGCTGTGAACCTTGTCGAAACCGGGGCCGGCGTTGGACGCCTGAGCCGGTGCAGCGGCAGGTGCAGCAGGTTTCGCCGCTTCAGGTTTCACACCACCACCGAGGGCAGTTTCCGGCAACGGCTGGTACTCGATGGTGCCAGGTGCCTTGGCCACTTCAGGAGCGCTGGGCATCTGCGCCGGGCCAGTCACGTAAGCCAGGCAGATCATGCCCACGGCCGCAACGGGCAGGGTCCAGGCAAATTTGTGGCTGTCATGACGGGTGTTGAAGTAGTGACGCACCAACACCGCCAGCACCGCGATCCCGGCCAGGATCAGCCAGTTGTATTGGCTGCCGTAGGTGCTCGGGAAGTGGTTGCTGATCATGATGAACAGCACCGGCAAGGTGAAGTAGTTGTTGTGACGCGAACGCAGCAAGCCTTTGGCCGGCAGCGCCGGATCCGGCGTGCGGTTCTCGGCAATCGCGGCAACCAGTGCGCGCTGCGCCGGCATGATGATGCGGAACACGTTGCCGACCATGATGGTGCCGATGATCGCGCCGACGTGCAGATACGCACCACGACCGCTGAACACTTTGCTGAAGCCGTAGGCCGCGCCGATGATCAGCACGAACAGGATTCCGCCTAGCAGGGCAGGGCGTTTGCCCAGGGCCGAGTCGCACAGGAAGGAGTAGACGAACCAACCGACGAACAACGAGGCAATGCCCAGCGCGACCCCTTCAGGACCGGTCAGGCTGCTGCCCGGAGCCAACAGGTACAGCGTCGGGTTGGAGTAGAACACCACGCACAGCAGCGCGATCCCCGACATCCAGGTGAAGTAGGCTTCCCATTTGAACCAGTGCAGGTTGTCCGGCATGGTCGGTGGAGCCAGTTTGTATTTTTCCAGGTGGTAGATACCGCCGCCATGGATCGCCCACAAATCGCCCGCCAGACCGCTTTTCGGGTTGACCCGATTGAGGTTGTTTTCCAGCCAGACGAAATAGAACGACGCACCGATCCAGGCCACGCCAGTAATCATGTGAACCCAGCGCACGCTCAGGTTCAGCCATTCCAACAGATGTGCTTCCACAGTCTTTACCTCTCGCCTGTCACTCTGTTGTCGAGTGATCAGACCTTCTCTTATTGGTGGGGGGCGAGGATCAAACGCTCATCCTCTTTGAAAAAATGCTCATCGCAGTTATTGCCTGTGCCACTGCGATCAACCACCAGGAAGTCATCCCGCTTTTCGATCGTCAGCACCGGATGGTGCCAAACGCCGCGATGGTAATTAATGCCCTGCCTGCCGTTGGTGACGAAGGCGCGGACCAAGCCTGATACAGGTTCATCGCCAAGTGGCGCGACCACGATCAGAAAGGGGTTGCCGAGCAGCGGAATGAAAGCCTGGCTGCCCAGCGGGTGACGCTCCAGCATGCAGACGGTCAGCGGCATGTCCTGCGCGTCGGCGCGGAAGATGCTGATGATCGCGTTGTCCTCTGGCGTGGCGGTTTCCACCGTCGCCAGTTTATGGAAGCGCATGGTCGAACCGTTGTTGATCATGAAGTGATCGCTGCCGTCGGTTTCGATCACGTCACCGAAAGGGGCGAAGGCTTCTTTGGTCAGCGGTTCAATCGTCAGTGTGCGCATGCTGTTCTTTTCCGAAATCTATGTTGTTGGTTCTATTGCCATCGCTGGCAAGCCAGCTCCCACAGGTTTTGTGTACACCACAGCCCACTGTGGGAGCGGGCTTGCCCGCGATTGGGTTCACCCTTATTTAGCGACCTTGCCCAAAACGCGCAGGCGGCTCACACCACCATCCGGGAACACGTTCAGGCGGATGTGGGTGATCGGGCCCAGCGCCTTGATCTGCTCGGCGAAGGTGTGTTCGGCGTGCATTTCCAGTTTCTGCGCCGGCAGCAGTTCACGCCAGAACAGCGATTGGGTTTCGATCTGGCTGTCGGTGCCGCCCTTCACGAACGCGCCCTGGATAGAGCAGGTGTCCGGGTAGTTGCCCTTGAAGTGCAGGGTGTCGACGATGACTTTCTCGATTTCGCCGGCATGACCCAGCGCGACGATGACCCAGTCATTGCCCGGCGTGCGACGACGTGCGGTTTCCCAGCCGTCGCCCATGTTGATGCCACGGCCAGGGTTGAGGATGTTGCTCATGCGACCGAAGTGTTCGTCAGAGCAGGCGAGGGCGCGGCCACCGTTCAGGGCTGCTGCCAGGTCAACTTGCTCGTTGTCGCCGACAGCGGACCAGTCGCGGAACGGAATACCGTAAACACGCAGGCGGGCCACGCCACCATCCGGGTAGATGTTGAAGCGCAGGTGGCTGAAGGCCTGGTCGTTGTTGATTTCGTGGTAGTGGTGGCTGTTGCCTTGCAGCTCGACGGCGGACAGCACTTCAGTCCACTGGGTGTTGTCGTCCGGCTCGCCCGAGGCCAGGAAGCACGCTTCCAGGGAGGCCGACGGCGGGAAGTTGCCGGTGAAGAATGAAGTGTCGATGTCCACGCCTTTGATAGAACCCGGTACGCCCAGGCGGATCACGGCGCTGTCGTAGCCTTCGAAGCGCTTGCGGCGCGACTCCCAGCCGTCCATCCACTTGCCGTTGTCATCGAACACGCCCTCCTTCCACACAGCCGGGGTCGGCTGGAACAGGCGGTTGGCATCAGCGAACCAGTCATCGGTGACCGAGATGATTTTGGTGCCCAGGCGGGCGTCGGCCAGGTTGACGAACTTCTCGAAAGGTACGGCGTAAGCTTTCATTCTTCTTGTCTGCCTTTAATAAGTTGGCTTGGGATGCTTGCAGTGCCCTGGGTGCTGTGTGCGTTTGAGAACACTCGGGCAAGGCTCGCTATAGGGTCAGTAATCGGAACAGGGCGATCTTGTTGATCTCCGCCAGCGCGCACTTGAACTCGGTGTCTTGCGGGTTGTGAATGCGCGTTTCGAACGCCGCGAGGATCTGATGCCGGTTGCTGCCTTTTACCGCCATGATGAAGGGAAACTTGAACTTGGCTTTGTAGGCGTCGTTCAGCTCGGTGAAGCGAGAAAACTCTTCGGCCGTGCATTGGTGAATACCGGCGCCAGCCTGTTCATTGGTGCTGGCTTCGGTAAGCTGGCCCTGGACGGCGGCTTTGCCGGCCAGGTCCGGGTGAGCGTTGATCAGGGCCAGTTGACTGGCATGATCGGCGCTCAACAGGATGTCGCTCATGCGTTGGTGCAGGGTTTCGATCTGGTCGATCGACGCGTCCTGGCCCAGGTCGAAGGCCTTTTCGGCCACCCATGGCGAATGTTCGTAGATGTCGGCGAAGGCAGCGACAAACGCGTCGCGGCTCAGGGTCGAGGGCTTCAGGGTTTGGAAGTGGCTCATTTCGCGGCCCCTTGGTACGGGTGGGTTTCGTGCCAGTGGCGAGCGATGTCGACGCGACGGCTGAACCACACCTGTTCATGACTTTTAGCGTATTCGATAAATCGTTTGAGCGAGGCCAGGCGCGCCGGACGGCCGATCAGGCGGCAGTGCAGGCCGATCGACAGCATCTTCGGTGCTTCGGCGCCTTCAGCGTAAAGCACGTCGAACGCATCCTTGAGGTATTCAAAGAAGTCGTCGCCCTTGTTGAAACCCTGGACCTGGGTAAAGCGCATGTCGTTGGTGTCCAGCGTGTATGGAATCACCAGGTGCGGCTTGCCGGTCGGGTTGTTCGGTTCCCAGTAGGGCAGGTCGTCGTCGTAGGTGTCGCAGTCGTAGAGGAAACCGCCTTCTTCCATCACCAGACGACGGGTGTTCGGGCCGGTGCGGCCGGTGTACCAGCCCAGTGGGCGCTCGCCGGTGATTTCGGTGAGGACGCGGATCGCTTCGAGCATGTGCTCGCGTTCCTGCGCTTCGTCCATGTACTGGTAGTCGATCCAGCGATAGCCGTGGCTGCAGATCTCATGGCCGGCATCGACCATCGCGCGGATCACGTCCGGGTGGCGCTGGGCGGCCATGGCCACGGCGAAGATGGTCAGCGGAATGTCGAATTCCTTGAACAGTTTCAGAATCCGCCAGACGCCGGCACGGCTGCCATACTCGTAAAGGGATTCCATACTCATGTTGCGCGCGCCTTGCAGCGGCTGCGCCGAGACCATTTCCGAAAGGAAGGCTTCAGATTCTTTATCGCCGTGCAGGATATTGCGCTCGCCGCCTTCTTCGTAATTGAGCACGAAGGACAAGGCGATGCGGGCATTGCCCGGCCAGTGTGGGTGAGGAGGGTTACTGCCGTAACCGATCAGGTCGCGTGGGTAGTCAGCGCTCACTGCAGTCTTCCTTCTTATTCGTTCGACTTGTTCAAGGTCAGGTTTGTGAGGCGGCCTGCAGTGTGATGACAGGCTGGCGTCACAGCGATGGGCTGATTGTATACAACTTTACATCCACTTTGTAAGCCTGTTTTTTTGCATTTTTCACTGGCGGTCATCTACACATGTTATTGCAAGAAACCTGCCTGATCGGTCAGCTAATGGATAGAAGGTCCTTTGATCCTATGGCTCGGTGGCAGATTCGCCGGGAATCCCTGAATGACGGGCATAACGCTAAAAATCTCGTTTTTATTGTGTACAATTTTTTTGAAAAGTGTCTTAATCAGTCGCTCGCCGCAGCGTTTCGTGCTCCGAATCGGTGCGGTCTCCTTTACAACTGACTTCGGGAGGCGCGAGGTCTGACTGCTCCACGCAGGCAGGCGCGCAGAATCAATGGGACGTTTGACTACTCACGTTTTAGACGCTGCACATGGTTGCCCGGGCAGCTCGATCAAGGTCGAGTTGTACCGCGTTGAAGGTTCGCAGCTGGAATTGGTCGCCACTGCGATAACCAACAGCGACGGCCGGGTCGATGCACCGCTGCTGCAAGGTGATGACTACCGTTCCGGGGTCTATCAGGTTCAGTTTCATGCGGGCGATTACTACCGCGCCCGTGGCGTTCAGCTGCCGGAACCGGCGTTCCTGGATGTGGTGGTGCTGCGTTTTGGCATCTCTGCGGAACAGGATCACTACCACGTGCCGTTGCTGATTTCGCCGTACAGCTATTCGACCTACAGAGGAAGCTAGGACTTTCCCCCCAAAAATCCTGCGCATATAGCTTCTTTGGTCTTTCGCCCGCTCACACTGCGGGCTTTTTTTTGCTCTGAGGAATGTGGTGCATGTGTCGACGCCTTCGCGAGCAGGCTCGCTTGTATGTTTAGACTTGAAGGGGTGGGTGGGACTACAGACTCGATTCTGACTCTGACCAGTACAGACCGTGGGAGACTT
>NZ_JBNDJH010000039.1:0-44214 GCF_050434865.1 Pseudomonas silensiensis | reverse complement strand
CCCCGGCTCCCCGCGGCGCGCCGCCTCATTTTTCTCCACTCCAAGCTTTTTGTGGGCGCCCCGTGGGGGGCGCGCGCCCCCCCCCACCCCCCCCCCCCCCCCCCCACGCCTGGCTCCTACAGTTAGTAGATGGTGTCAGATACGGAACTGACCCACCAGTTTGCCCAGGCGCTGACCGAGGTCGGCGAGGCTGCGGGAGGTCTGTGCACCGAGTTGGGTTTCGTCGGCAACGCTGTCCACGGCTACGGCGATCTGATGCACGCTGCGGTTGATCTCTTCGGCCACGGCGGTCTGCTCTTCGGCGGCGCTGGCGATCTGCGCGTTCATCGAGTTGATGGTGCCGATCAGCTGGGCCATGGTATCGAGCGAAGCGCCGGCCTCGTTGGCCTGAGCGGAAGTCCCATCGCCGGCCTCGCTGGAACGGCGCATTGCTTCCACCGCCGACTGAGTGCCGGCCTGCAGGCGATCGATCATGCCCTGGATTTCCTGAGTGCTGATTTGCGTGCGGCTGGCCAGCGCTCGAACTTCATCGGCCACCACCGCAAAACCACGACCGGCTTCACCGGCACGGGCGGCTTCGATGGCGGCATTGAGCGCCAGCAGGTTGGTCTGCTCGGCAATCGAACGGATCACGCCGAGCACGCTGACAATCGACGACACGTCTTTTTGCAGACTGTCGAGAGACACGCCACTGCTGCGGATATCGTCCACCAACGCATGAATCTTCACGATGCTGCCAGCCACCACACGCTTGGCAGCCTGGCCTTCTTCGTCGGTCTGCTGGGCAGCCACTGCGGCGTTTTGTGCGCTTTTCGCCACTTCCTGAGCAGCGGCGGACATTTGGTTGATCGCCGTGGCGACCTGATCGGTCTCGTGACGCTGACGCTCCATGGCCTGATCCGAGCGCTGCGCCTGATCGGAGACCTGATTCACCAGCCCGGTCAGTTGCGAGGTCATTTCGGTGATCTGGCGCACCAGGCCGTGGATCTTGTCGACGAAGCGGTTGAACGAGCCGGCCAGTTCGCCGAGTTCATCCTGGCTGGTGATGGTCAGGCGACGCGTCAGGTCGCCCTCGCCCGCCGCGATGTCATCAAGGTTGGCTTTCATCAGGTTCAGCGGACGCAGGATCGTGTTGGCCAACAGCATCCCGGCGGCGGCGATCACCAACAGCACCACGGCGGCGATTCCGACGATGCTCAGCACCACGCCTTGCATGCGCTCCTGAACCTTGATTTCGACCAGTGCCACTTGGGCTTCGATGCCGTCGAGGTTGACCGAGGTACCGACCGCCATGTCCCACTTCGGCAGGTATTCGGTGTAGCCCAGTTTCGGCACCAGCACTTGGGTGTTGCCGGGCAGCGGTGAGCTGTATTGCAGGTAGTGGGTGCCGTCCTTGGCGACTTTCACCAGGTCGCGGTTGACGTAGACACCGTTCGGATCGCGGTTGTCCTTGAAGCTCTGGCCCACGCCTTCAGGGCTGTTGGCCTTGAACAGGCGCACGGTGTTGGAGTCGTAGCCGAAGAAGTAGCCGTCCTTGCCGTAGGTGATGCTCGACAGCAACTTGACCACTTGGGCCCGCGCCGCGTCATCACCTGGGGCGGCCGCGTCGTAGAGCGGTTTGATCGTGGTCATGGCCACGGCGACGTAGCTTTGCAGCGTCGCCTTGGCATCGCTGAGCAGGCGCTGGCGAGTTTCCTCGACTTCCTTGCGGGCCTGCTCCTGCAGAATGAACAACGTGGTCAGGCTGATGACCAAGGCAAAGAGCAACACCGGGAGGACGGCAAGGGACAGGACTTTAGCCTTCAGGCTCATGCGCATGACGGTTCACTCTTTTGATTTTATAGGCGTGGTTAAAGGCTTTAACGGCACGCCGGATCAAAAGTTGAATCCGCCCCCTGTACGAGCCTGTGTGGCGAGCGAGCTTGCTCGCGCTTGAGTGCGCAGCACTCACAAAAAGGGCCGCTACGCAGCCCAGCGGGAGCAAGCTCCCTCGCCACAGGCCCGTTCCCACCGGGGGATCATCAGTCAGAGGACCATCGCCGCCACCCAGCCGAACGCCAGCAGCGGGAGGTTGTAGTGCAGGAAGGTCGGGACCACGGTGTCCCAGATATGGTGATGCTGGCCGTCGATGTTCAGACCGGAGGTCGGGCCAAGGGTCGAGTCCGAGGCTGGCGAACCGGCGTCACCCAAGGCGCCGGCAGTGCCGACGATGCACACGATCGCGATCGGGCTGAAACCCAACTGTACGCACAACGGCACAAAAATCGCGGCGAGTATCGGCACCGTGGAAAACGACGAACCGATGCCCATGGTCACCAACAGCCCGACCAGCAACATCAACAACGCGCCAATGCCTTTGCTGTGGTCGATCCACGAGGCCGAGGCTTCGACCAGTGTCTGCACCTGACCGGTGGCTTTCATCACTTCGGCAAAACCTGAGGCAGCGATCATGATGAAACCGATCATCGCCATCATTTTCATGCCTTCGGTGAACAGGTCGTCGGTTTCACGCCACTTCACAATCCCCGACACCGAAAAAATCAGAAAGCCTGTCAGCGCACCGATGATCATCGAATCCAGCAACAGCTGAACGATGAACGCCACCGCGATGGCCAGACCGGCGACCATCAGGCTCAACGGGTTGTACTGCACCGCGACCTGTTCGACTTGCTCGATCTTTTCCAGATCGTAGACGCGCTTCTTGCGGTAGCTGACAAACGCTGCCGCGAGCCCGACGACCATGCCCAATGCCGGAATCCCCATGGCATGAGTGACGTTGATGCCGCTGATGTCCACACCGCTACGGGCGACGTTGGCCAACAGGATTTCATTCAGGAAGATGTTGCCGAAACCCACGGGCAGGAACATGTACGGCGTAATCAGGCCGAAGGTCATGACGCAGGCAATCAGTCGGCGGTCCAGTTGCAGTTTGGTCAGTACATATAAAAGCGGCGGTACCAGCAACGGAATGAAGGCGATATGTATCGGCAGAATGTTCTGCGAAGCGATGGCCACCCCCCACAGCAAACCGATCAACAGCCATTTGACCTGACGGCCACCGCTGGCGTGCTGGCGGTCGACCATCAGCAAGGCTTTGTCGGCCAGGGCGTGTGCCAGGCCGGACTTGGCAATGGCCACTGCGAAAGCACCAAGCAATGCGTAGGACAACGCGACCGTCGCGCCGCCACCGAGGCCGCTGTTGAAGGCTTTTAATGTTGCCTCGATGCCCAGGCCACCGGTCAAACCACCCACCAGGGCGCCCACGATCAGCGCGATCACTACGTGCACGCGGGACAGACTGAGAATCAGCATGACGCCGACCGCGGCAATTACAGCATTAATCATCGTTACCTCAAGGCAAACGGAAAGAGTCCGGCCGACAGTCTGCAAAGAGCCGCCAGCGGATTGAATGAGAGGGTTTTATTAGAGGGCGCGCACTGTGCCGCAGCATCCACGCCTTGTCAAAGCGATCACGATCCCTTGTAGCAGCTGGCGAAGCCTGCGTTCGGCTGCGCAGCAGTCGTGAATTCAGGCGACGGGGTGTGCCAGAAGTACCGTATGCGCAGGTTTTACGACTGCTTCGCAGCCGAACGCAGGCTTCGCCAGCTGCTACAGGTTTGGTGTGATTGCTTATTTAATTGGGAGGATAAAGAAAGCCAAATCGCGGCCGTTACAGTGCAAAGTCTCAGATATTTATCGAATAAAGGACGTCTCCATGTCGCTCAGACAACTTTCCATTCAATGGAAAATCACCCTGCTGGCCGGGCTGTGCCTGGCCGGCATCGTGACCCTGCTGGTGGGTCTTTCGCTGTATCGCATGGAGCACAGCTCCGAGATGGTGAAAGCATCCAGCATGGAGATGCTCACCGAAGCGGCCCAGGCCCGGATCGAATCCCAGGGTGAAAACCAGGCGCTGGTGATTCGCCAGCAGTTCATGGACGCCTATCAATATGGCCACGGTTTTTCGCGCCAGGTGCTGTTCCTGCGCGACCAGGCCGAGAAGCGCTTTCTCGATGCCTTTGACCTGCGTGAAGACCTGACGCGTCAGGTCAAGTCGGCCCTGCAAGCCAACCCGGAATTGCTCGGCCTCTCGCTGGTGTTCGAAGCCAACGCGCTGGACGGCAAGGACGATCTGTTCGCCGGCCAGGCCGAGTTGGGCAGCAACGACAAGGGCCGTTTCGCGCTCTATTGGTCGCAGCCGACACCGGGCAAGGTAACATCGATGGCGCTACCGGAAAGCGACATGGCCGACACCAGCACCGGCCCCAGCGGCGAACCGGCCAACGCCTGGTTCACCTGCCCGCGCACGACGCTCAAGCCCTGCGTGATCGAACCCTACTTCTACGTGATCGATGGCCAGAACGTGTTGATGACCAGCATCGTTTTCCCGCTGATAGTCAACGGCAAGGTCATCGCTTCGCTGTCGGTGGACATCAACCTCAACAGCCTGCAAGCCGTCAGCCAGGGTGCGAGCAAGAAGCTCTATGATGGCCAGACCAACGTCAGCATCATCAGCCCGGTCGGTTTGCTGGCCGGTTACAGCCCGGACGCCAGCAAGCTCAGCCAGCGCCTGGACACCGTGGACAAGACCAACGGTGCCGAGCTGATCCGCATGCTCGCAACCAGCAGCAAGACCGAAAGCCTGCACAACAATCAACAACTCAAAGTGCTGTCGCCGTTCCAACCGATTCCCGGTGGCAAGTCCTGGGGCGTGTTGCTTGATGTGCCGGAGAAAGTCCTGGTCGGCCCCGCTGAAGCGCTGAAAAAACAACTCGATGAAAGCAACACCGCCGGCACCCTGGTAGAACTCAGCCTGGGTGTACTGGCCGCGTTGATTGGCCTGTTGCTGGTGTGGCTGATGGCGCGCAGCGTGACCAAGCCGATCCTGGGTGTGGCGCACATGCTCGAAGACATTGCCAGCGGCGAAGGCGATCTGACCCGCCGCCTGGCCTATGACAAAAAGGACGAACTCGGCCAATTGGCCGGCTGGTTCAACCGCTTCCTCGACAAGCTGCAACCGATCATCGCCGAGGTCAAACGCTCGGTGCAGGACGCGCGCAGCACGGCCGATCAGTCGTCCGCCATCGCCACCCAGACCAGCGCCGGCATGGAACAGCAATACCGCCAGGTGGATCAGGTCGCCACCGCTTCCCACGAAATGAGCGCCACCGCCCAGGACGTTGCTCGCAGTGCAGCGCAAGCGGCACAGGCGGCGCGGGATGCGGATCAGGCCACCCGTCGCGGTTTGACCGTGATCGACCGCACCACCGCCAGCATCGACAACCTCGCCGCTGACATGAGCGCGGCAATGGTTCAAGTCGAAGGCCTGGCGGCCAACAGCGAGAAGATCGGTTCGGTGCTGGAAGTGATTCGGGCCATCGCCGAACAGACCAACCTGCTGGCGCTTAACGCCGCCATCGAGGCCGCTCGTGCCGGTGAAGCCGGACGCGGTTTTGCCGTGGTGGCCGATGAAGTGCGCAACCTGGCACGCCGAACGCAGGAGTCTGTCGAAGAAACCCGTCTGGTGATCGAGCAACTGCAAAGTGGCACTCAGGACGTGGTCGGCTCGATGAACAACAGCCATCGTCAGGCTCAGGGCAGTGTCGAACAGGTGGGTCAGGCGGTGACAGCGCTACGGCAGATTGGTGAAGCGGTGACGGTGATCAGCGACATGAACTTGCAGATCGCCAGTGCCGCTGAAGAACAAAGCGCCGTGGCCGAGGAGATCAACAACAACGTGGCGACGATTCGAGATGTGACGGAGTCGTTGTCGGGGCAGGCGAATGAGTCGGCGCGGGTGAGTCAGTCGCTCAATAGCCTGGCGAATCAGCAGCAGAGTTTGATGGATCAGTTTCGGGTTTGAGAACCACCCCTCACCCTAACCCTCCCGAAACGTCGGACCGCCCCAAGGGGTAGAGGGGACTGACCGAGTTGTTCTTAGAGCTACATCGACCTGAAATATCGAGTCGAACTCAGGATCTGAAAGCGCTGGAGATCGGCTCCCTTTCCCCCTCTCCCCATTGGGGAGAGGGCTGGGGTGAGGGGGTGGCTTTCAGCCTCAGCGCCGAGGTAGCTCAACAACCACCCTCAACCCACCCCACTTACTCTCCTCCAACCGCAACACCCCGCCCCACGTATCGACGATGTCCCGCACAATCCCCAATCCCAACCCGTGCCCATCCGTTTGTTCATCAAGCCGAGTACCCCGGCTGAACACCTGATCGCGCTGGTGTTCGGGAATCCCCGGCCCATCGTCTTCCACGCTCAACTCAAACCCTTCGGGCGTCTCGACCACGCTGAAACGAACCTCGGCGTCCGCCCACTTGCAGGCGTTGTCCAGCAGGTTACCGAGCAGTTCGAGCAAGTCCTCGCGATCCCAGGGCAGTTGCAAACCGGCCGGTGCTCGGTAGCTGAGGTTCAGATGCTCACCATGAATCATGTTCAACGTCGCCAGTAACCCAGGCAATTCCGCATCGCAATCAAACAACGCCCCCGGCAACGCATCGCCGGATAACCGTGCGCGATTGAGTTCGCGGTTGAGTCGCTGCTGGACCTGTTCCAGTTGCGCCTTGATGACCTTGCGCAGTTCCGGCTGCGCATCGAGCTTCTCGCTTGAAGCCAGGCTCAACAACACCGCCAGCGGGGTTTTCAAGGCATGGCCGAGGTTGCCCAGGGCATTGCGCGAACGCTTGAGGCTGTCTTCGGTGTGCGCCAGCAAATGGTTGATCTGCGCCACCAGCGGTTCAAGCTCTACCGGCACCTGATCATCGAGTTGCGAGCGCTGGCCTTGCTGCAACTGGGCGATCTGCTCACGCGCCTTTTCCAGCGGGCGCAAGGCGCGGCGCACGGTGATCCGTTGCAGCAGCAGAATCAGCAGCAGTCCCGTCAGACCAAGGCCCAATCCGACTTGACGCATGCGCTGGAAACTCTCGCGCACCGGTGTGTAATCCTGGGCCACGCTGATGGAAATCGATTGGCCGAGCCGTCGATAGTCCGAACGCAGCACCAGCAGTTGCTGCCCTTCCGGCCCCAATTGCAGGTTGCTGTGCAGGCCGGCATGGTCGAGGCGCGGCAGTTCCTGATCCCACAGCGAACGGGAGCGCCAATGGCTGTCGGCAAAATCGATGCGGAAGTAATGACCGGAAAACGGTCGCTGATAGGCCGGCGACAGATGCCGCTCATCCAGCTGCAAACCCTGCGGCCCACGCACCAGCGCCACCAGCAGGTTTTCGCTGTCGTCGCGCAACCCGGCTTCGAGGTAGCGTTGCAAACCCATTTCGAACAGCCACAGGCTGGTCTGCGCCAGCACCAGGCCGACGATCACCATCACGCTGATCAACCCCAGGCTCAAGCGGCGCTGGATTGACCTCACCGGGCTTGCCCGCCGAACAGGTAACCCTGGCCGCGACGGGTTTCGATGACGCTGCGCCCGAGTTTGCGCCGCAGGTGGTTGACGTGGACTTCGAGCACGTTGGAGTCGCGCTCGGTTTCACCGTCGTAGAGGTGTTCGGCGAGGTGGCTTTTGGAAAGAATCTGCTCGGGGTGCAGCATGAAATAACGCAGCAGGCGGAATTCCGCGGCGGTGAGCTGGATGTCAGCGCCGCCGCGGGTCACGCATTGGCGGCCTTCGTCCAGGTGCAGTCCGGCAGACTTGAGCGTCGGCTGGTTGGCATGGCCGTGCGAACGGCGCAACAGCGCCTGGACGCGCAAGTGCAGTTCTTCGGGGTGGAAAGGTTTGGTCAGGTAATCGTCGGCGCCAGCCTTGAGGCCTTCGATCCGTTCGGCCCAGGAATCTCGGGCGGTGAGGATCAGCACGGGCGTGGACAGACCACCGGCCCGCCATTGCGTCAGCACCTCGAGCCCCGACAAACCCGGCAGGCCGAGGTCGAGGATGATCAGGTCATAAGGCTCGCTGCTGCCCTGATACACCGCGTCGCGGCCGTCGGCCAGCCAGTCCACGGCGTACCCCTGCCGGTTGAGGCCGGCCATCAGTTCGTCGGCCAGCGGCACATGGTCTTCCACCAGAAGCAAACGCATCGATCAATCTTCCCTGTCTTTCAGTAACTGGCCGGTGGTGGCGTCGAGGTCCAGTTCGCGGACCACACCTTCGGCGGTCAGCAACTCGACTTCATAAACGTAGACGTCGTGTTTCTCTTCAAGCTCGGCTTCCAGCAGTTTGGCCCCGGGATAGCGGTCCAGCGCGTGCTGCAACAGCTGCTCCAGCGGCAGGATCACGCCCTGCTGACGCAGGCGCAGGGCTTCGTCCTGATCCAAGTCGCGAGCCATGACCACCGAGCAAAAAGCCAGGAGCGCCAGCGCCATTCGACCGCTGGTGCATAGATTTACCTTCATTACGTATCCTGATGATCCTTGAGAATCTGCCCGCTGACAGCGTCCAATTCCAGATCCCACTCAATGCCCTGAGGGTCGCGCAATTCCACCTGATAGATGTACTTGCCGTACTCTTCTTCCAGCTCGGTTTGGGTGACGGTAGAACCAGGGTGTTTGGCCAGAGCGGTGGCGTTGAGCTTCTCGAAAGACACAATGGTACCAGCGTCACGCAGTCTCAGGGCTTCGTCGGGGCCGAGGTCGCGAGCGTGGGCGATGCTGGCGGTCATGCCGATGATGGACGCGGTGAACAGGGCAGTCAGGGTTCTCATGGGGTGTCTCCGTATTTTTTTATGTGTTGCCTACGGGGGCCACCTTAGTGATCCGAACTTAACTGAAACTGAATTGCCATCATTGGATATAACAACTCCCCCAGGGGATTCATGCACTTATAATCCCCCGCTTGCCCGCATTCGAGACCGGTATGACCGCTATCCACATCAAGTTCCCCTCGCTGACGCTCAAGGCCGGCCCTCGCGCCTTGGCGCGCATCCGTGCAAACGGTTTGAGCGCCGCCGATGTCGGCACACTGCCGGGTGCTGCCGGTGGTCCCAAGGCGTTGGGGATTCAAGGTCTGGACTTGGCGTTGTTCGGTGAATGGCTGCCGGCGGCACCGCGGGAGCGCTCGTTGATCGGCGCGTCGGTGGGTTCCTGGCGCTTCGCCAGCGCGTGTCTGCCGGATGCCGCCGAAGGTATCCGCCGTCTCGGTCACCTCTACACCGAGCAGAACTTCGCCAAGGGCGTGACCATGGCGCAGATCAGCCAGAGCTCCCGGCGCATGCTCGAGGAGCTGCTTGATGGCCGCGATGCCTCGATTCTGGACAACGCTCATTACCGACTGAACATCATGGTGGTCAAAAGCCACGGCCTGCTGGCGGACGATCATCGCGGTCGACTGGGGCTGGGCCTGTCATCGGTGATCGCCGACAACCTGCGCGGCCGGGCGCGGCTGTCGCGGCATTTCGAGCGACTGATCATTCACGATCCGCGTCTGGCACCGCCGGTCAATGCACTCAACGATTTCCCCTCGCGCTTCGTTGCGCTGAATGCCGGCAACCTGCGCCAGGCCTTGCTCGCGTCAGGCTCTATCCCGATGGTGATGGAAGGCGTGCGTGACCTGCCGGGTGCCGGTGCCGGGACGTTTCGCGATGGCGGTCTGCTGGACTATCACCTCGACCTGCCCTACAGCGGCAACGACATCGTGCTCTACCCGCATTTCACCGACCGGGTCATTCCCGGCTGGTTCGACAAAACCCTGCCGTGGCGCCGCGCATGTTCTGCGCGTTTGCAGGATGTCCTGTTGCTGGCGCCATCGAAGGATTACCTGGCGCGCCTGCCCTACGGCAAACTTCCGGACCGCAACGACTTCAAACGCTTCATGGGTGATGCCCCGAGCCGGCAGAAATACTGGCGCATGACGATGGATGAAAGCCGTCGCATGGGCGATGAGTTCCTCGAACTGGCCGCCAGCGGTCGCCTCGGGGAGCGCTTGCTGACCCTTTAGTCAGTGTTTTCCCGCAACGCCAAACACAAACTGTTAAACTCGCCGCCTGCCCACATCGCCGCGGCGATCGCCACCTGACAGAGCTGAAACCACTGTGGAAATCTTCAAAGAATTTACCTTCGAATCCGCCCACCGCCTGCCTCACGTGCCGGAAGGCCACAAGTGCGGCCGCCTGCACGGTCACTCGTTCAAAGTGGCGATCCACCTGAGCGGCGACCTCGATCCGCACACGGGCTGGATCCGCGATTTCTCGGAAATCAAAGCGATCTTCAAGCCGCTCTACGAGCGTCTGGACCATAACTACCTGAACGACATTCCCGGTCTGGAAAATCCGACCAGTGAAGTCCTGGCCAAATTCATCTGGAAAGAATTGAAGCCTCTGCTGCCGGAGCTCAGCGCGATCCGTATTCACGAGACGTGCACCAGCGGTTGCATCTATCACGGTGAGTAAACCGATCTAAAAGACAATGCAAAATCCCACAGGGGGTAATGCGTTTCGTCAGCGAATATAAAAACAGCCTTCAATGGCTGTTTTTTTATGCCTATGCTTTTTGGCTCCCCCACGCCAAGAGGACACCCCCAATGACTGACTGGCCGCTGCCTCAGACCTATCGCTTCAACGGGCGCTCCGTTCGCTACGCCGTACGGGGTGACGGTCCACCGTTGGTGTTCGTGCATGGCACGCCCTTCTCTTCTTACGTGTGGCACCGGATTGCGCCGCACTTCATCACCACCCATCGGGTGCATTACTTTGATCTGTTGGGGTATGGGCTATCGGAGAAAATCGAGGGCGATGTGTCGCTGGGTGTGCAGAACGACCTGTTGGCTCACTTGCTCGATCACTGGGGTCTGGAGCGACCAGATATCGTCGCTCACGACTTCGGCGGCGCCACCGCTCTGCGTGCTCATCTGCTGAACGGCAAGGATTACCGCAGCCTGACGCTGATTGACCCGGTAGCGCTGACACCCTGGGGTTCGCCGTTTGTGCAGCATGTGCGTCAGCATGAGGCGGCATTCAGTGGCCTGCCCGATTACATTCAGCGGGCGATTGTGCCGACCTATATTCGCGGGGCGATCAAGCGTGAAATCCCGGACGACGAACTCGCGCCTTACGTGCAGCCGTGGCTCGGCGATCCGGGGCAAGCGGCGTTCTATCGGCAGATTGCGCAGATGGACGAGCGTTATACCCGTGAGGCCGAAGGGCTGTACCCGACGATTCGTTGCCCGGTGCAGATTCTGTGGGGGGAAGACGATCAGTGGATTCCCATTGAGCGCGGGCAGGCGTTGCATCAGATGATTCCGGGGTCGCGGTTTCAGGCGATTCCGAATGCCGGGCATCTGGTTCAGGAAGATGCGCCGGAAGCGATTGTCGCGGCGTTGCTGCGGTTTCTGCCACCACACAAATCCCCCTGAAGAAACCAACACCCCCTGTAGGAGCGAGCCTGCTCGCGAAAGCGCCGGGTCAGTCGACCTCAGTGTTGAATGTTCAACCGCTTTCGCGAGCAAGCTCGCTCCCACATGGGGTTTGTGTTCCTTCAGGTGCACTGCTTTCGAGCCCCTCCCCGCGCCAAATCTCCCCGCTCGGCTATAAATAACTACACCACCCCACGCTTGGCACGACCACTGCAACACGCCCCCGCGTCACTCATTCAGCAAGGAACGCCCCATGACGCAGAACGATCCCGGCAACGATTACCCCCTCAGCGAAGTCCCGATGCATGCCCGCAAAGGCCTGGCCTCTACGGCCATGGTGCTGCTGGGTTTCACCTTTTTTACTGCAACCATGTTTGCCGGCGGCAAGCTGGGGGTGGCGTTCAGTTTCGGCGAAATGATGGCGGTGATTATCGTCGGCAATCTGCTGCTGGGGATCTACGCCGCAGGCCTTGGCTACATCGCCTTCAAGAGCGGCCTGAACTCGGTGTTGATGGGGCGCTTTTGTTTCGGTGAAGTGGGCAGCAAGCTCAGCGACCTGATCCTCGGTTTTACCCAGATCGGCTGGTACGCCTGGGGCACCGCCACTGCCGCCGTGGTGCTGGGCAAGTATTTCGAATTGAGCGAGGGCACCGTTCTCGGGCTGATGGTGCTGTTCGGCCTGGTGTTTTGCGCGACCGCGTATGTCGGTTATCGCGGTCTGGAGATTCTGTCGTACATCGCCGTACCGGCAATGATGTTGCTGCTGATGCTGTCGATGTGGGTCGCCACGGTGAAGGTCGGCGGGCTCGACGGTTTGCTCGCGGTAGTCCCGACGGGAACACTGGACTGGTCGACCGCCATTACCCTGGTATTCGGCACCTTTGTCAGCGGCGCAACCCAGGCGACCAACTGGACGCGTTTCTCCCGTTCAGCACGCGTCGCGGTGCTGGCGAGCCTGATCGGTTTCTTCATCGGCAACGGCCTGATGGTGTTGATCGGTGCTTACGGTGCCATCGTCTACCAGCAACCGGACGTAGTTGAAGTGTTGCTGTTGCAAGGCTTCGCCATGGCGGCGATGGCGATGTTGCTGCTCAATATCTGGAGCACCCAGGACAACACCATCTACAACTTCGCCGTCGCCGGTTGCAACCTGCTGCGCACCGGCCGTCGCAAAACCGTAACCCTGGCGGGCGCGGTGATCGGCACGTTGCTGGCACTGCTGGGCATGTACGACATGCTGGTGCCCTACCTGATTTTGCTGGGCACTGTGATTCCGCCGATTGGCGGCGTGATCATGGCGGACTTCTTTTACCGCTATCGTGGTCAATATCCACGTCTGGCCGATGCCCGCTTGCCGGCGTTCAACTGGTCCGGCCTGGGCGCCTACGCGGTCGGCACCGTTGCGGCATTCAGTTCACCGTGGGTCGCGCCGCTGGTAGGGATTGCTGCTGCCGCGCTAACGTATGTGTTACTGACCGGCGTGCTGGGTGCCCGTACTGCCAACGCACCATTACAAGATCTATAAAAGGATTCGCCTGATGCACATCATCAACGCCCGCCTGCGCAACCAAGATGGCCTGCACGAGTTGCACCTGGAAAACGGCCTGATCAGCAGCATCGCCCGCCAGACCGAAGCGCCGACCCTGGGCCCCGATGATCTGGACGCCGGCGGCAACCTGGTGGTGCCACCCTTCGTCGAGCCACACATTCACCTCGACGCCACGCTCACCGCCGGCGAGCCGCGCTGGAACATGAGCGGCACGCTGTTTGAAGGCATCGAGTGCTGGGGCGAGCGCAAGGTGACGATCACCGAAGAGGACACCAAAACCCGCGCCAGGAAAACCATCCAGACCCTCGCCGCCCACGGCATCCAGCACGTGCGCACCCACGTCGACGTCACCGACCCGCAGCTCACCGCGCTCAAGGCGATGCTCGAAGTGCGCGAAGAAAGCCGTCACCTGATCGACATGCAGATCGTTGCGTTCCCGCAGGAAGGCATCGAGTCGTACCGCGACGGTCGCGAGCTGATGGAAGAAGCGATCCGCATGGGCGCCGATGTGGTGGGCGGTATTCCGCATTTCGAGTACACCCGCGATCAAGGCGTGAGCTCAGTGAAATTCCTGATGGACCTGGCCGAGCGCACCGGTTGCCTGGTGGACGTGCATTGCGATGAAACCGACGACCCGCACTCACGCTTTCTTGAGGTGCTGGCCGAAGAAGCCCGAAGCCGCGACATGGGCTCGCGAGTCACCGCCAGCCACACCACGGCCATGGGCTCTTACGACAACGCTTACTGCGCCAAATTGTTCCGCCTGCTTGGGCACTCGGGGATCAGTTTTGTCTCCTGCCCCACCGAAAGCATTCACCTGCAAGGGCGCTTCGACAACTTCCCGAAACGCCGTGGCGTGACCCGCGTCAACGAGCTGCTCGAAGCCGGGATGAACGTGTGTTTTGGCCAGGACTCGATCGTCGACCCTTGGTATCCGCTGGGCAACGGCAATATCTTGCGGGTGCTCGAAGCCGGCCTGCACATCTGCCACATGCTCGGTTACCGCAACCTGCAAAGCGCGCTGGACCTGGTCACCGACAACAGCGCCAAGGCGATGAACCTGGGTGATCGATATGGACTGGAACGCGGGCGGCCAGCGAATTTGCTGATTCTGTCGGCGGACAGCGATTACGAAGTGATCCGCAGCCAGGGCCTGCCGCTGTATTCGGTGCGCGATGGCAAGTTGTTGATGAAACGGCAGATGCCGGTGGTGGAGTTCTTCGGCGATCAGCGCTGAGATTTGCGTTGATTTGGCCATCGCGGGCGACGCTTGCCCGCGAAGGCAATCTCAAAATCACTCCATCAACCGCGCTGTGCCGAACAACCTGACCCGACTCAACTCCCCCGACTCTTCCTCCAGAAGAATCGGCGCCGTACCGCCGGGCATGACCACTTTCACCTCCCCTGCACTGACCCAACCCACCCGCCATGCGGCGCAGGCCACCGCACTGGCGCTGGTGCCCGACGACGCCGTCGGCCCTTCTCCACGCTCGAATACCCGCGCGTCGACTCGCCCTTCTGACTCAAGCATCGCCCATTGCAGATTCACACCCGCAGCACACGGCTCCCCTGCCCCGGTCGGCACGGCGTAAGCGACACGCGTCAGCCCTTCGGACAGCCCCGGTTCGCGCATCTGCTCATTGCCCGGCAATGCATCGGCGCTTTCTAAAAGCGTCACACAATGTGGATTGCCGATGCGCACGAACTGGCTTCGAGACCAGGCGGGATCGAGCGCCGACAACGGCTGCACATGGCTGACGTCGCGACCGTTCAACAACACACCTTCAACCCCTTTAGCCCCCACCGCGTCCGGTCCGAACGAAGGTTTGCCCAAATCCAGCCAGAACCCTTTCACACCCTCGACCTCGGCCGGTTTCACCGACGTGTCCACCGGTGAAACCGCATCAGCCTTGTCGTGATGAACCCGGAGCAAACAAGCCTCGGTCCCCGGCAGCAGCCCTTGCTCATTCAGGGCCTGAGAGAAAATCGTCAACCCGTTGCCACTGCGCTCGGCCAGGGTGCCGTCGGTGTTGACGATCAGCAGGTCAAACGGTGGCGAGTCTTGAAACGGTCCGATCAGCAAGCCATCGCAGCGATGCGACTTGGCATTCGCCGGCCGCGAATGCGACGGCCATTCGCAGAATGCATCCACCGCTTGCCGGCTCCAGACCGCCCGGGACGACGCAGCCTGCCCGGCCGTTGTCGGCAAGTCGACACCGGCGCGACGCACCGCTGCGGGAGATACCACGCCATAAATATTGCCGCGTGCATCGTAGAACTGCGCCATGTACCGGTCCTTTTTTATCTCTTGGGGCGGTGCCCACTCTAATGCTTCAGCAGGCCTGCAATCACGCTTCATGTCTGAAAAAGCATCCTTTTCAGGGAGAAAGTGTCGGGCCAGGGTTCGCGCCGACACACCACTGACTGCCGCGCTCGCGATGGAGGGTCAGGCTGTGCAAGGATGTCACCCTGCCTCACCGCGAACTGGGCGGACGCTGATCGAACCCTCACCGGTGAGTCACTGTCCCTTGGGTACGCGACGTTTTTTGCCAAGGACTGATATGACCAACCTCAACACTCAAACCGCATTTGTTCCCGGACGCCTGGAACAGATGTCCACGCGCATCGCCTTTTTCATTGCCGGATTCGGTATCGCTGCGTGGGCGCCGCTGGTGCCCTACGCCAAGGCTCGGGCCGGGCTGGATGAAGGGACGCTCGGTTTGCTGCTGTTGTGCCTGGGGGTGGGGTCGATTCTGGCGATGCCGATGGCGGGGCTTCTGGCCACGCGTTTCGGTTGTCGCCGGGTGGTGAGCGCCGGGGTGTTGCTGATCTGTGCGGCCCTGCCGCTGCTGGCGACGGTGTCGTCGATTCCGGCGTTGATGGCTGCGTTGTTCATGTTCGGCGCGGGCCTTGGCACGGTGGATTCGACGGTGAACCTGCAAGCGGTGATCGTCGAACGGGCCAGCGGCAAGACTATGATGTCGGGTTTCCATGGGCTGTTCAGCCTCGGCGGGATTGTCGGTGCGGCGGGCGTCAGCGCCCTGCTCGGCTTCGGGGTTTCACCGCTGGGGGCGACGCTGGTGGTGATCGTGATGCTGCTGATCGCACTGGCCAAGGCCGCGCCGCACCTCTTGCCTTACGGCAGCGAAAGTTCGGGGCCGGCGTTTGCCGTTCCCCATGGCATCGTGCTGTTCATCGGCGGGATGTGCTTCATCGTGTTCCTCGCCGAAGGCGCGGCGCTCGACTGGAGCGCGGTGTTCCTGGCGCAGGAACGCGGGATCGATACCGCTTATGCCGGGCTGGGTTACGCGGCGTTTGCGCTGACCATGACCGTCGGCCGTTTGACCGGTGATTCGATCGTGCGTCGTCTCGGCGCTACTCGGGTGATTGTGTTCGGTGGGTTGACGGCCGCAGCGGGCCTGTTTGTGGCGACTTTCGCCCCGAGTTGGGAAGCGGCGCTGGTGGGATATGCATTGTTGGGAGTGGGCTGTTCGAACATTGTGCCGGTGCTGTACACCGCAGTGGGCAAACAGACGGTGATGCCCGAAAGCGTCGCCGTGCCGGCCATTACCACGCTCGGTTATGCCGGCATTCTTGCGGGACCTGCGTTGATCGGATTTATCGCCCACGGCAGCAGTTTGAGTTTTGCCTTCGGGTTGATGGCGGTGTTGCTGGTGGCGGTGGCCATTGGCGGGAAGGTGTTGAAAGTCTGAATTGTGGCGAGGGGGCAACCCCCCTCGCCACGTGTTTGTTAGAACCCGACGCTGGCCTGCACAAAGAACGTGCGCGGTGCGCCAATGTACATCCCCGAGTTGTTGTCGCTGGAGCGGGTGAAGTATTGCTTGTCGAAAATGTTCTTCACCCCGGCGCCGACTTTCAGGTTCGAAAGCGTCGCGCCGAAGTCATAGCCGCCGCGTACGTTCCAGGTGACGTAGCCCGGGATGTCGCCGTACTGGCCGTCGGCGGTGCCTTCAGTGATGTAGTTGTTGGTGAAGCTGCCGTCGGCGTTCACGGCAACGCCCGGCGAACGCTGCTTGGACTGGGCAAACGCATCGAGGTTGTAGGTCCAGCGGTTGATGTCGTAACGCAAACCGGCAGTCGCCACCTGACGCGAGTAGAACGGCAGGTCACGGCCCTTGAATCCCGGGATCTCGCCTTCATAAACGGCACGCGTGTAGGTGAAACCAGCGTTGGCGGTCAGGCCGTCGAGCCGTGGGTCCAGTGCCGCCATGTCGTAGTGCACCGAGGCTTCGAGGCCCTGGTGCGTGGTCGCGCCGAGGTTGGTCCAGCCCGCATCGTTGCTGATGTATTGCAGCTCTTTATCGAAGTCGATGTAGAACAGCGTCACTTCCCCGCCCCACACATCATTGTTGTAGCGCGTGCCGATCTCGTAGGTCTTGGCCTTTTCCGGTTCCAGGCCATTGGCAGGCTCGTCACCCGAGCCACCCTGGCCGAGCTGGAAATACTGCAGGCTGCCAAACGAGGTTTCGTAGTTGGCGAACAGCTTCCACTCTTCCGACACGTGATACATCACGCTCAGGGCCGGCAGCGGCTCGTTGCTTTCGATGCTGCGGTTCTTTTCCAGCACCGGTTTGCCAGCGGTGTCGAGCACCGGGCGGTCGTGCCAATCGGTGCTGATGTGTTCAAAACGGATGCCAGGGGTGATGGTCCAGTTGCCGACGTCGATTTTGTTATCGACGTACACCGAGTTGGCTTCAGTGCCGCCGGTGCGGTCCTGATACACATGGCCGTCCGAGCTCTTTGTCGCGACCGGCTCGTTGTTGACCAGCGCCAGGCGGCTCGCCTCTTCGTGCATGCCTTCCTTGAGGTAGCGATAACCGACACTGACTTCCTGGGTAGTCGGGCCGACGTCGAACACACGGGACACTCGCGGTTCAATCCCGAAGGTGTAGTAAGTACGCGGGAACGAGCCGAGGGTTTTCTGATCGCGAGCGGCGATGTTGCTGCCACGGAAGCTGTCGGAATAGTAAGTCAGCACTTCGGCCTGGGTGCGGTCGTCGATCTGCCGCGCCCACTTGAACGAGACGTCCTTGCGGCGTCCGCTGAAGTTGTCGTTGTTGCGGTCGGACTGGAACGGATCGGCGTCGTACTGCGCCTGGGTCAGGCCGCCGGGCATGTCGGCGCTGGCGTCGTAGTAGTGAAAGTTGAGGCTGAAATCGTCCACATCGGTGGGTGCCCAGTGGGTCTTGAGGATCACGTCGTCGATGTCGTTACCGTTGTTGCGCTCACGGTAACCGTTGCCGTTCACGCCCGAGTACAGCAGCGCCATGCCGAGACCGTTGTCCGCGGTGCCGCCGAGAAACGCCGTGTCGATGTGCTTCCAGCCACCGTGCTGGGAGGTTTCCAGGGTCGAGCCGATTTCACCGGTGGCTTTCTCCGGAATCGCGCGAGTGACGAAGTTGATCACGCCACCGACGTTCTGTGGCCCGTAACGCACGGAGCCGGCGCCGCGAACCACGTCGATGCTGTCGAGGTTGCCGGAAGAAATCGGAGCCATGGACAATTGCGGCTGGCCGTACGGGGCGAACGCTGCCGGTACGCCGTCAATCAACACGGTGGAGCGTGGCGACAAGCGCGAAGTCAGGCCGCGCACGCCGACGTTCAGGGAGATGTCGCTGCCGCCGGTGCCGTTGGCGTCCTGCACTTGAACACCGGGCACGCGCTTCAGTACGTCGCCGACGTTCATTGCGCCCTGCTCGATCATTGCCTCGCGGCGAATCACCGTACGCGCGCCGGGGTGGTTCTGCACCACGGCGGCATCGGCATCGCCGAGCCAGTTGCCGACCACCTTGATGTCGGTCACGCCCAGCTCCAGCGGGCCGTTGGCAGCCGACGTCGGTGCCGGCATCAACGTGACCGAACCTTCGTCGATCTGGTATTGCAGACCGCTGCCTTGCAGCAACTGGCGCAACGCGTCTTCTGGAGAAAGATTGCCGTCCACCGCCGGGGCCTGTTTGCCGGCGACCAGCTCAGGGCTGAAGAACACCTGCAGCGAGGTTTGCTGGCCCAGTTCACTCAAGGCCTGACCCAGGGGTTGCGCCGGGATGTGAATCGCGTCGGCGGCGAACGCCTGGGGCAGCGCCGTGCTGACGGCCAGGGCGAGAGCGAGGCGCAACCAAGGTGATTTGTTGTTTTTAGCGGTGGATTTCTTCACGTCGAACGTAGTCCTGTGGATCGCAAGAGTGTGCGCCTGTTAATGCAAACCAGTTGCAGTTGGACAGGAAGACGATCAACTGGAAAAAAACCTGAATTTATTTTGAAATTATTTCCTGACTGCCGTCATCGAGGGTGCGCACGGCCACCGGCAGAATGCTCGGCAAGGCCTTGAGCAGTGCGTCGGTGTTGTCGGACTTGAACACGCTGGTCAGGCGCAAATTGCCCACTTTGTCGTTGCCGACGGTGAGCGGTTTCTCCCGATAGCGCGACACTTCCTCGGCGACGTCGCTGAGTCTGGCGTTGGTGAACACCAGTTTTCCGCTGCGCCAGGCGGTCAGCTCGGCAGGGTTGACCGCATAGGCAGCGGCCACTTTGCCGTCGGCATCAATGTGCGTACCGAGGCCGGCCGTGAGGCTGATGAAATCGCTGTCCGCCGCTGAATGCCCCTGAACCTTGACGGTGCCCTGCTCCACCACGACCCGGGTTTGGGCGGTGTCGCGGCGCACATCAAAACGGGTGCCGGTAACCGTGACCTTGCCGCTGCCCGCCTCGACCACGAAGGGCCGGCGGGTGTCGTGCTCGACGCTGAACATCGCTTCGCCCTGCGTCAGCTCGATGCTGCGGCGGTCGTTTTCATAGCGCACCTGAACGCGGCTGCGGCTGTTCAGGTCGATCACCGAACCGTCCGGCAACGCCACATGACGTCGCTCGCCCAGGGCCGTAGAAAATTCGGCGGTGTAGATCGCCGGGTGATTCAAACCGCTGAACAATCCCAACACGAGTGCGACGGCCAACACACTGGCGGCCACCGCATAACGCACCAGCGGGCGACGTTTGCTGCACGCAGGCGCGGTTTCACACAAGGCTTGCAGACGCGCCGCCGGCAGCAAATCCGCCGCCGCCCACAAGCCCTGGAGCAACTGGAATTCGTCGCGGTGTTGAGGGTGCTCGTTCAGCCAGGCTTCGAAATGTCGATGCTCTTCAACTTTCACCGCAGGTTCCTGCAAACGCACAAACCACCGCGCAGCCTCGTCGCGAACCGTTGTTTGCCCGCACGCACAATCACGAGTATCCATCATGGAAGTTCCTGTTTGGCTGGGGATGAGAAGGCACCGCCGATCATGGCTGCAATCCGTCAAGGCGGTCGCGCAGATGCCGCAGCGTGCGGATCATATACTTTTCCACCATGTTCTTGGACAGTCCCAGGCGTTCGGCGATTTCCGCCTGGGTCAGGCCTTCGATCTTCTGCCAGACAAACACCTTGCGGCAGTTGACCGGCAACTCAGTGAGCGCCCGTTCGATGGAGTCAGCCAACTGGATCGCATGCATGAAATGCTCCGGGTCGCCCGACGACGACACACTGTGATCAACCGCCTCCGACTCCATGGCGCCCCGCCGATCCTCCCGCCGATACCCATCCACCGCGATGTTGCGCGCGGTCTGGTGCAAATACGCCCGAGGTTGTGCAACCGTCGCCGAATCGGACTCAAGCACCCTCACGAAGGTGTCGTGGGCCAGGTCCTCGGCCTGCTGACGATTTCTCAGGCGACGGGTCCAGGTCCCGACCAACTCTTCGTAATGCTCGAAAAAGCCGTGTCTGCGGGGCAGCTTGGGGGTCATTGCGGTGTGCTGTGAAGACGGAGCGTGAATAGTAATGCTTCCTATTAACTTGAAGCAATGGATTCCAGACCGCCGCTATACAGGTTTTTGCGCCCCTGCCAATCCGCGGTGACCCTGTTTGTAAAGGGGCGCCCAAAGGCGCCCTTTTTTCTACGCTGAAACCTGCCCCTGCAATCGTCGTCCGACTACATCCATCAAATCACAGCCATCGCGTAGCGAAGTCACCAACACCCGCGCCAGTTCACTGTGGACGCCCTCGCCAAACGCAATGCTCTCCAGCAGTTGCGTTGCAGTACGAATGCGATAGGCCGCGGTTTCATGTAACACGTCCAGTGGCGCTTCAGTGTCGATCAGCAATGATGGGATGTTGCAGTCGATGCCAGTGATAGGCATGTATCGATCCATGATGAAAAACCTCCATTGGGTAAAGACACACGATTATTCAGCGTTGGCAGTTGGACGGCGCTTCAGACGATCCCCGGGGTGGCTCCAGGTTGTCCAGCGCTCGATTGACCAGCAATTCGCCCAGCGCGGACAGTTGCTGAATACCCACAATGACATGGCGACGAGGGCCTTCCAGTTCCCGGGCGAGATCGGTGGCCATGACACTGAGGGAGGCGAGGGTTTCAGAGGCGTGACAGAGGAGGGATTCAGTGTCGACATCCGGAATGACGGTGAAGAAATAGCTGGCAGATGTGGGACGTGTGTGAGTGCGCAGGGGCACGCTGACGAGTTGTTCGGTGACTTTGGCGGGACTGGATGAATCGACGGTGTCATTGAGGGAATCGTTTGGTGATGCCGCGGATTTGGTGGCGAATTTTTTCATAACAGAGCTCCTTGCAAAGTTGAAAAATGCAAGTCCCACGCTGTTGACCGGGACTAGGTTGGCTACTGTACGCGTGTTATCGGAGAGGTAAAATTATTAATAATAAATTTAACTTTGTTAATCAAACAAATGAACATCTGTGCAGGAAAATGATTATAAGTGGTTAATATTCGTACATTCCGAAAGATTCGATAGCTACAAAAAAATAGACGATATCTTCCGCTGCTAACGGTGCCCCACATGAAACCCCCATTACTTCCTAATTTCTGTAAGAAATTTCGGTGATGCTCCCCCTGCGCCCCCGCCGCGAAACATTATCTAACGTTTGCCAACGTGCTTACGACATTATTTTGCACATAATTCAGGCATGCAGGATGTAGGGCTCTCTGAAAACAAACCACCATCGTTACTCAGCTGTATCGGGGAGATTTTCTCTAGCAAAAAAAAAAAAAACAAACGGTGATTTTTAATGCACAGAAAAGAAAAAACAGAAACATTGAAAAACAATATTAAATACTTGATAAAGAGTCGCGGCGAAACTCAACTATCACTGTGCAACTCCATTGGCTTAACCAGAACTACGATATACAACATTTTGGAGGGCAAGGTTGTAAACGTCCAACAGTCTACAATTCGCAAGATCTCTGATTTTTTCGGAGTATCCTATAAAGAAATAGAAAGCATAGATTTTGAGAAGAAAGAGATAATAGAAAGTAGTATTTCCCTTCACGGAAACATGAATCCAGCCGCAGTCCCCATAATCAAAGAAAGTTTGCTTATTCAGAGTTTGGACAAAAGAATCGGTGAGCTAGCGACACTTCACCCCTTGACATATTATTTCGGTGCTGCGTGCAATTTAATCGGAGTGCTTCTTGAGAGCGAAATCAGTGGGACCAATGAACCTGGAGACCTGTTAATAATAAATAAGGGACTTCTGAATAGCGAGAGAGAAAAATTAATATATAACAAGACTACAAAAAAGTTATTTATAGCTAATGGCTGCATTCCTGCTTCTGATGTTTTTTGTGTAGTTGGGGAAATCGTTGAGGAAAGGTTTAATGGTTAACATGGGCGAGATCGAGAACAACAAATACAAATTATTAGGATTTGAAAACGATAAAAATTTGGCGATAATCATGATTCTCCCCACAGGGAAAATTATAAAAATAACGCTGAGCGAGCTTTTAAAAAGCGAGATACTGGACAATTTAAACAAAGCAGAAATAAAAAGCGTGTATAGGAAGTTTTATTCTCGTGGAACGGCACTGACCGCATACGAAGTAAATGATCGCCACGAAGGAGCGTGGATTATTTTTGTCATATTAAATCTAATACTTTTTACGCTATACATCTTTACGAACTTCGCCACGGCAAAATTGTTTTATCTAGAGCAATTTAACGTTGTTGTCACCCCAGGTGTCTTCCTGTACCCATTGACATTTTTAATAGTCGACTTATTGAACGAATTTTATGGATTCAGACTTGCAAGAAAAGCTATTTTGTTTGCATTCATAAGTAACGCTTTTATTTTTATTCTGCTAAGCGCCACTAGCTATCTTCCTGGACTGCCGAGTTGGAAGCTTGATACTTCCTATGGCGAACTCATTAGCCATGTTTCATCCGTATTAGTGGCATCGTCCGTCTCATTTCTTTTTTCCGAGTACGTAAACTCTTATTTGCTATGCAAAATAAAAGAGCTTACAAACTCCAAACTTCTTTTTCTGCGAGTATTTTTCAGTACTTTCTTCGCAGTGATAATCGACAGCTTCCTTTTTTGCTTTATTGCGTTTTATGGAACCATGCAAAATAGCGAGATACTACACATAGTCTATGTCCAAATAGCGATAAAAATGTGTTTTGCTATTTTTAATATTCTACCTGCCTACGGCGCAAGATCACTATTTAAAAGGTACACAGCTCGAATCCAACCTGCATAAAACCAAGGGGAGTTAGCAGCTAATACCTCCCCTCCCAAATCAGCAAGCTTCACTTCATAAGCCTAGTTTGATTTTCAGACTGCTTGTGATTTCTGCTCTGCCCTCCAGAAACTCACTCAATCCTTTTGCACGAAGACCACAAGCATCACAGTCGCCGCACCCACTTCCCATTATCCCGTTATAGCAAGTCAACGTATGGTAACGAATCAAATCCAGCTGCTTATGATAATCAGCCAAGGCCCAAGTCTCAGCTTTATTAAGCCGCATAAGCGGCGTCTCGATTCGAATCTTATAATCCATCCCCAACTCAATGGCACTGTTCAACACCTTAACAAACTCATCACCACAATCCGGATAACCAGAGCTCTCAGTTTCACAAACACCTGTGATGACCGCTTCAGCACCCACTTGATAGGCATAAATAGAAGCCAACGTTAAAAACAGAATATTCCTGCCAGGCACGAACGTATCAGGCACACCGTCCCCCGTACTCCTCGCAATTGGAATGTGGTCGCGCGTCAAACTGCTAATGGCCAGTTCGTTTAGTAATGAAGTGTCTAATACTTTGTGCACCTTCACGCCAAGCTGTTTTGAAAGCTGTTGCGCCACTTCGATTTCCGCACGATGGCGCTGGCCATAATCGAAGGTAATGCAGTGAATTTCATCGTACATCGGCAATGCGTGGATCAAGCAAGTGGTTGAGTCTTGTCCACCGCTGAAAACGATAACGGCCTTTCTGGTCATGGTTCGTTCTTCCTTGGGGGGCTCGGCAGGGTGCCGGGGCCGTTGACCCTACCGGGAAGCTCAAACTCTGGGTGTGGGAGGTTTCCGAAATGACCGTCTCCGGTTTCCGTTTGTGTCGGTTCTTTGCTGGATTTCGAGGATTTTTCCAACGAGTCATCACCGATGACCCGATTCAAACGCTTGATGATTTCTCCCATCAACTGGTCGCAATCCATCAATCCCACCGCCTCCCCCGCGCCCTAGATTAACTCCCAGAACAAGCAGCCGTGGCGTGCGGCCAATCACTGTGGAGATCACCCCCCATGCAAAGTTTCCAAACCCGCAAACAGCAAAGCCCCGTTGACGGCTGGGACCATCAGGACCCGAAAGAGGCCTTCACCTTGCCCTCGCGTTATTTCTTCGACGAGCCCCTGTTGAAGGCCGAACGCGACAACATTTTCATGCGCGCCTGTCACGTGGCCGGGGCTGTCGATAAAGTGCCTTCCCATTCAATGCCAGGCACTTTTTTCATGTGTAGTTTAAAAGGCACAGAAAACTGGAAATCCCTCATCACAATGCTTTGAGCATATGCTGGATGGCTTTGTGACCGGACCTGGGGGCTTCGGTAAAAAAGTCCGCGATAAGTGACGCGAACTTTTGGGTATTCAGGAAAGACTCATTCATTGTCAAAGCTGTGTCGTTGATCGACACCATGACATAAGCACTCTGACCGCTGCCAACGAAACCGATAGAAGCGTGATCATTGCCATGATGCAAAATCACTAAAAGAGAGTCCTTTGCGATCGGGCACTTTTCGACTTCCCATTCCGGCGGCTCGTTCCTGTCAAAAACCTGCGCAAGCCTGGATAAAAATGAAGTGCGACGAGTCGCCTCGTTCTGCAACTTCTGTTTCGCTAAAATCAGCACTTGGCTCCAGGCATCAACATCGTAAGAAATATGATCCGGACACCTCTGACATTCATACGAGCGTGGTTCGGCCGCCAAATAGGTGCCACAGGTCGACGGGGGAGACTCGTACCTAAAACCATTGGAAGCGCACATTTCCTCTTTGTACTTACTCAGGAATTTTCTGACAGTAGCGACAGAAGAGCCCGATATCAGACCCGCATCTTCAGCCCCGGTTGGAAGATCAAGGTAAAGGTCATCCAGGACCAATGATCTTGAGGACAGGTCAAAAGGCGAACCATCATTTATCCAGTTAACATCCGATCGTTCTGCCCCGCCCTCATCAAACTGCTCCAGCAATGCTACGAGTTGATCTCGCTGAACGGGGTCAGCCATTATTTCAGAGAGCAACACCGCGGATGCTGCGTAACCACTTTGCGTTTCCAGATCGGCATCGAGCCCCTTCATCTCGCGAAGCGCGTAGGCAAGCTCGGCCTTTGAAATTTTAGGTCTGGCATCATTCATAAAATTTACTCTACCTCCCGGTAGTCTGTAGCGCAAAGCAGGACCATGACCGCCTATCGCCGTGCGTCATAGCGAGCAGAAAACGCCTGAGCATCTGCCCCGTTGAAATGGAAATATTCATCTGGGCGACTCCTGCGCCATACCACCGTGACGCAGCCGTTGTTGGTCGAGAGGCGGCGCATTTTGCATCCGGCTTCGTAAAAATCGATGAGTTTCCTACCTCCTTTGGGATCTGCATGTAACAGCATTTCTCCGTCGTCGCCTTCGTCCAACGCAGCTTGAATCGTGCAATCAATCAGCACCTTGGCAACACCACGAACCGCTGGCTGCCCCAAAAACTGCTCATAAGCTTCTGACGGCGCATCGGAAAGGTACCAAGTGAAAGCGCGCTGCCGCTCCACTCCCTCGACGTTGCAATGCAATTTCGGAACGATGGATAGCATTCCTATCGGAAACTTTTGCTCACCTTTCGACACGACAACACACATTGCCTTTCCCTTTTCGGAGGAATTACCCGGCAACTTGGTGAGGTAGTTATGGATCGCCACAAGTTTTAGATACGCTGGCCAGCGCCATCCAACGTCAGCACGAACTTTCCTGTTCGTTGCGCCATCATGTGAATAATTGCTATTGACGAGAGGCTGAACCTTTTCGTGCCATTGCTTCGCCAACGCGATTGTCATTGGGACGACGCAGATTTTCACCTGAAAGGGTTTCCCAAAAGTGTCATAGGCTGGCAGAGAGGAAATGGGCCGTTGTAGCGGCATAATCGAGCTTCCTTGCAAGTTCGGTTTTCGAAATCCCTGAAAATCGATTTGAACCACATTGGCAAAATTCCTGTTTTGCGCATGATTCAAACCTGCGAATAAAGCTAGCACAGGCGGCGAAAGCTCACGTTCATACGCATTTTTTCCAGATGTTTCGTACGCCCTGGCCTCCGCACACGTAATAGCGAATGATCATCCACAGGGTGTTTACTTCATCCTTGTCAGCAGCCATGCCAACGCGCCACACAGCACCAAGGTTTCACCCAACGCCTGCCCCCTCGCGGCCGGGCTGAACATTGGCTACAGCGCCTTCGACCTGGGGTTTGCCAGTGACAGCGCGTCCATCGCCTTCTTCAAGGACATGACCGGCATCCCCCCGGGCAGCTGGTTCAAATAAGCACCTGACGACCGGCACAAAAAATCATTTGCCACAAAATATTACCTGCGTCATATTACACGCGTAATAAAGACCCGTTTCCCACAGGTAATCTCCATGACCAGCATGCCCAGCCTTGAACCCGACCTTGCTGTCCCGGTGAGCACACCCAAGCCTCCCCTGCTCAAACGGTTGATCTTGCTCGCTGCGGTCATCGCTGCCCTGGTATTCGCCGGGCTGTACGCGACTCACTGGTGGACCGCCGGCCGTTTCATCGAAGAGACCGACGACGCCTACATCGGCGGCGATGTGACGGTGATCGGGCCGAAAGTCGCTGGGTACATCGAAGAAGTCTTGGTCACCGATAACCAGAAGGTGAAGGCCGGCGATGTGTTGATTCGCCTCGACTCCCGCGATTACCGCGCCAACCTGGCCAAGGCCGAAGGTGCGGTGGCCGCCGAAGAAGCGCTGCTCGCCAACCTCGATGCCACCGAACAATTGCAACACGCGGTGATCGGCCAGGCCCGCGCCGGGATCGATGCCGCCGGTGCTGAAACCGCCCGTTCACGGGATGACGATGCTCGCTATAAAAAACTGGTCGGCAGCAATGCCGTCTCGGTGGAAAGCGCCCAACGCGCCAACGCCACCTTCAAGACCGCCCAAGCCCTCAGCGCCCGGGCCCAAGCTGAACTGCTGGCAGCGCAACGTCAGCTGAACGTGATCGAAACCCAGAAACAGCAAGCCCGCGCCGCGCTGATGCAGGCCCGTGCCGAACGTGATCTGGCGCAATTGAACGTGGGTTACACCGAACTGAAAGCCCCGGTAGACGGTGTGATCGGCAATCGTCGGGCGCGAGTCGGCGCGTATGCCCAGGCCGGTTCGCAACTGCTGTCGGTGGTACCGGCCAGCGGGCTGTGGGTCGATGCCAACTTTAAGGAAGATCAACTGGCGAGGATGACGCCGGGGCAACGGGTGATCATTCATGCCGACGTGCTCTCGGGGCAGGAATTCCATGGTCATCTGGACAGCCTCGCGCCGGCCAGCGGCTCGCAGTTCAGCGTGCTGCCGCCGGAAAACGCCACCGGCAACTTCACCAAAATCGTCCAGCGGGTGCCGGTGCGCATCGTGCTTGATCCGGCCGATGGCGTGCTCGGCCATCTGCGTCCAGGCCTGTCGGTCACCGCTGAAGTGGACACTCGCCAGGAACCTGCAACCCCGGCCGTGGCCAGCGCACCATGAGCCGCGCCCTCACCGTCCCCGCGCAACCGTTCAATGCCGCCGACATGGCGACGGCGACCAAGGTGTTCGCCTTCGCCACCATGTGCATCGGCATGTTCATTGCGCTGCTGGATATCCAGATCGTCTCGGCGTCGTTGCGTGACATTGGCGGCGGACTCTCGGCCGGCACCGACGAAACGGCGTGGGTGCAAACCAGTTACCTGATCGCCGAAATCATCGTGATTCCGCTGTCTGGCTGGCTGTCCCGAGTGTTCTCGACTCGCTGGCTGTTCTGCGCATCAGCAGTGGGTTTCACCTTGGCCAGCCTGCTCTGCGGCGCGGCCTGGAACATTCAGAGCATGATCGCCTTCCGCGCCCTGCAAGGGTTTCTCGGCGGTTCGATGATCCCGCTGGTGTTCACCACCGCGTTCTTTTTCTTCACCGGCAAACAACGGGTGATCGCGGCTGCAACCATTGGCGCGGTGGCCTCTTTGGCCCCGACTCTGGGGCCGGTAATCGGCGGCTGGATCACCGATGTTTCTTCCTGGCACTGGCTGTTCTACATCAACCTGGTGCCGGGGATTTTCGTCGCGGTGGCGGTGCCGATGCTGGTGAAAATCGACCAGCCGGAATTGTCCCTGCTCAAAGGTGCTGACTACTTGAGCATGGTGTTCATGGCGCTGTTTCTCGGCTGCCTGGAATACACCCTCGAAGAAGGCCCGCGCTGGAACTGGTTCAGCGACAGCACCATTCTGACCACGGCATGGATCAGCGGACTGGCCGGCCTGGCGTTCATCGGTAGAACCCTGCACGTCGCCAATCCGATCGTCGATTTACGCGCCTTGAAAGACCGTAACTTCGCCCTTGGCTGCTTCTTTTCGTTTGTCACCGGGATCGGCCTGTTCGCCACCATTTACCTGACGCCGCTGTTTCTCGGCCGGGTGCGTGGCTATGGCGCACTGGACATTGGTCTGGCGGTTTTCTCCACCGGGGTGTTCCAGATCATGGCGATTCCGCTGTACGCCTTTCTGGCCAACCGCATCGATCTGCGCTGGATCATGATGACCGGCCTTGGGTTGTTCGCGTTGTCGATGTGGGATTTCAGCCCGATCACCCATGACTGGGGGGCTAAGGAATTGATGCTGCCGCAAGCGCTGCGCGGGATTGCCCAGCAATTGGCGGTGCCGCCAGCGGTAACGTTGACCTTGGGTGGTCTGGCACCGGCGCGGCTCAAACATGCTTCGGGGTTGTTCAATCTGATGCGAAACCTGGGGGGCGCCATTGGCATCGCCGCGTGCGCGACCATTCTGAATGACCGTACCAACCTGCACTTCACCCGGTTGGCGGAAAACCTCAACAGCACCAACGAAGCACTGAATCAGTGGCTGTCCCAGGTCGGCAACAACTTCGCCGCCCTTGGCCAGAGCGGCGATGCCGGCGTCACCGCCAGCCTGCATCAACTCTGGCTGCTGACCTATCGTGAAGCCCAGACACAGACCTACGGCGACGCGTTTCTGATGATCATGGTCTGCTTCATCATCGCCACGGCGATGGTGCCCTTGATGCGCAAGGTGCAACCACCGGCCGCGCCGTCAGCAGACGCTCATTGATCAGGCTTGAGGCATTTTGCGAAAGCCCACCGCCAAGCGGTTCCAGGCGTTAATGGTAGTAATGGCGACGGTCAGGTCGACCAGCTCCTTCGGGCTGAACTCGGACGCCGCCAGTTCGTAGTCTTCATCCGGCGCATGAGTCTGGCTCAGCAGGGTCAAGGATTCAGTCCACGCCAGCGCCGCACGTTCACGCGGTGTGAAGAACGGCGTCTCACGCCAGGCCGACAGTGTGTACAGACGGCGCTCGTCTTCACCGCCCTTGCGGGCATCGGCGCTGTGCATATCCAGGCAGAAAGCGCAGCCGTTGATTTGCGAGGTGCGCAGTTTGACCAGTTCGATCAGGTTCTTTTCCAGCGGCAGCTTCGAAACAGCGGTTTCCAGCGCGATCATGGCTTTGAGGGCGTCGGGGGAAGCGGTGTAGAAATCGATGCGAGGTTTCATGACGGGCTCCAGCTACAAAAGTGGGTGTGGAGCTACGTTAATCCCGCGCCGGCCTGCGGCAAATAGCCAATTATTGGGAAGTTGGGGAAGCCAATGACCGCTTGAAAATAATCTAGATGGGTAATTGCCATCACCGCACCGACACCACTAGAATGCGATTAATTCCTGATAACGCAGCCGGGACGCCGGAAACGAGTACCTCCTCCTCATGTCGTCCTCTTCCGAAATGCCTTTGCCACCGACTACTTCGCCGAATTCCGAATCGCGTTGGCAGCTGGAATCCTTATTGTGGGAAATGCCGGAACAGGCGCGCGAAGCCTTTCTGCTCGCCCAGATTCATGGACATGGCCGCGCCCGGATCGCAGCGCGGCGGTCGGCGCACAAAAAACCGCTGACGCGTCGACAAACCCTGGCTTATCTGGCCTTGCTGTTGATCGCCGGCCCCGTCGGCATGATTTGGCAACACGCGCCGTTCGAGTACTGGAACAGTCATGACCGTACCCTGGTCGGCGCACCGCTCGTTCGCCAGGCGCCTGCCGCCGACTCACTCGATTGCACCCGCGCCCATGACCTTCAAGCCCCTACGCTCGATTGCGCAGCCACTGCAAAAATCCCTTCTTCGCCACAACCTTAGGCACTTCCTGGGTCAACGTCTGAGCCTTGTTCAGCCGGAAGTCCAGCAATGCCTTCATCGCTTCGCTGATGTCATGTCGCGCATCCAGGCACGGTTTGAGGTATTCCTTCTCGATCCGGTACAAGCTGCAGAACGTCTTGGCACTGAAGTCCGCCGGCATCGCCGTATCCGACAAAATCCCGCCCTCGCCGATCACCTCCCCCGGCCCCATGCGCCCGGTTTCGAACTTGACCCCGCCACGGCTCAGCTCCACCGACACCACACCTGATTCGATGATGAACAAATGATCGCTGACCTCCCCCGCCGGCAGGATCATTTCACCCGCGCGGAAGTTTTGCAGGGTCATGTTCTGGCTGAAGGTGTCTTTCTCTTCCTGACGCAGGGTCGAGAAAATGCTCGACGCATCCAGCAATGCCCGTGGCCGTGAGAGGTTGGCAGGTGCAGTCGGTTCGACGCTCGACAACAGGCTGACGCCGCTGGCCTGCAAGTGCCGGTACGCCAGGTCGAACAGCAGATTACGGACCATGCGTTTCTGGTCCATGGAGACCACGAAACCACTGATTTCGTACTCCACGCCGGTGGCGCTGGAACCTTTTAACGCGACACACGGCGCCGGTTTGTTCAGCAGATAACGACAGCCCTGCATCGCCCGTTCCAGCGCGTCGATCACTGTTTGCGGGCGCGCATGCGGGCTCAGTTGCAGGCTGATGGATACGCCGAAAATGTCACTGGGCCGGCTGAAGTTGATGATCTTGGCCTTGGCCGCCAGGGAGTTGGGAATCACCGCCATGCTGCCTTGGGACGTTTGCAGGCGTGTCGCGCGCCAGTCGATATCGATGACCCGACCTTCGGTGCCGTCGATCGAGATCCAGTCATCCAGTTGATAGGGCTTGGTGGTGTTGAGGACGATCCCGGAGAACACGTCGCTGAGGGTACTTTGCAAGGCCAGGCCGACGATGATCGCCAACGCGCCGGAGGTCGCCAATACGCCTTTGACCGGCAGATCGAGGACATACGCGAGGGCGGCGATGATCGCGATCAGGAAAATCACCGCGCCGAGCAAATCCTGGAGCAAGCGCCCGGTGTGCCCGACCCGTTGCATCATCACCGCGCCGATCAGCACCGTCAGGGTGCGCGCGCCGAACAGCCACCAGCCGATCTGCAATCCTGTCGCCGCCAGGTGCAGCGGGACGTTGTCGGCCCATGGCGCCGTCTCCATGGGGTTCAGGCCTTCGTTGAACAGCAGGACACTGAACAACGAAAAAATCACCAGCCGCACAAACAGTTTCCAGTTGCTGCCATTGGCACTGAGCAGGCGCCACAGCCCCAGGTCGATAAGGATCAAAGCCATCGCGCAGATCAATGGGTGATCGGTAAGCAGTGACAGCATCAAGCAACTCCAGCCATGTACGGATGGGCACAGTGTAGGAGCAATTGGTGGCCTGAGAACAACACAAAACACTGTGGGAGCGGGCTTGCCCGCGATGGCGGCCTTTCAGTCAACATTGCAGTGACTGATCGGTCGCTATCGCGGGCAAGCCCGCTCCCACAGGTGATGTGTGTTGTCAGGGTTACTTGCTGTTAGTCAGCGCGTTGTAGCTGGTAAACAGGTTGCGGTAGTCCGGGATGTGGTTGGAGAACAAGGTGCCCAAGCCTTCCACATCGTTGCGCCAGTCGCGATGCAGCTCACAGGCCAGGCCGAACCAGGTCATCAACTGTGCGCCGGAGGCCGACATGCGGTCCCAGGCCGATTGACGGGTCAGTTCGTTGAAGGTGCCGGAAGCGTCTGTCACCACGAACACCTCGAAGCCTTCAGCCAGTGCCGACAGCGCCGGGAACGCCACGCACACTTCGGTTACCACGCCGGCGATGATCAGTTGTTTCTTGCCGGTGGCCTTGATCGCCTTGACGAAATCTTCGTTGTCCCAGGCATTGATCTGGCCAGGACGAGCGATGTACGGCGCGTCCGGGAATAGCGCCTTGAGCTCGGGCACCAGCGGACCGTTAGGGCCGGTTTCGAAACTGGTGGTGAGGATGGTCGGCAACTTGAAGTACTTGGCCAGGTCAGCCAGGGCCAACACGTTGTTCTTGAAACGGTCCGGCTCGATGTCGCGCACCAGAGAAAGCAGACCCGCCTGGTGATCAACCAACAGAACGGCGGCGTTATCCTTGTCGAGACGTTTGTAAGAGGTAGTCATGGGAGTAATCCTCGCTTTTTATCGATGCCGAACGGGCCGGCGTGAGAGAAACCTGATAGTTCGTTAAAACGCGGCCAAGCAAGGGTAGTCGCCCACGCCCGACACGCCACAGCGTTACAACAATGAGTTCATCAGCTCATCCGACCGAACCGGCCTGACTGGAAGTCAGCGAAGGCCTGGTGGATTTCCTGCTCGGTGTTCATTACGAACGGACCGTGACCGACGATGGGTTCGTCGATCGGCTCGCCACTGAGCAGCAACACGACGGCATCGTTATTGGCTTCCAGGCTGAGCTGCTGGCCAGTGCGTTCGAACAACGCCAACTGCCCTTCGCGCACCAGTTCCACACCGTTGACCTGAACCGTGCCACGCAACACTACCAGTGCCGTGTTACGACCTTCGTGCAGGTCCAGGGTCAGCAACTTGCCGCCGTTGAGGCGCAGGTCCCAGACGTCAATCGGGGTAAACGTACGCGCCGGGCCGGTGTGGCCGTCGAACTCACCGGCGATCAAGCGCAGGCTGCCGGCCTGGTCCTTGAGCGGGATGCTCGGGATGTCGCCATCGAGAATCGTCTGGTAACCGGCGTCGGCCATTTTGTCCTTGGCCGGCAGGTTGACCCACAGCTGCACCATTTCCAGGGTGCCGCCGGTTTTGGCGAAACCTTCCGAGTGGAACTCTTCGTGGAGAATCCCGGAGGCTGCGGTCATCCATTGCACGTCGCCTGGGCCGATCTTGCCGCCGCTGCCGGTGGAGTCGCGGTGCTCCAGTTCGCCCTTATAAACGATAGTCACGGTTTCGAAACCGCGGTGTGGATGCTGACCAACGCCACGACGCTCGGTGGTCGGGGTGAATTCAGCGGGACCAGCGTGATCGAGCAGCAAAAACGGGCTGATGTGCTTGCCCAGGTTGTCGTAGGAAAACAGCGTGCGAACCGGAAAACCGTCGCCGACCCAATGGGTCCGCGGGCTGGTGTAGATACCGATGATGTTTTTCATTCCGCCTCCGAATCTGGTGAGTGACGCGATGGACAAAGCTTAAAACTGAACCCTTTGATGCACTAGACTGCAAAAATCAGCCTTAGCGTTCTATATGGAGAACGATGGTGGAAGACCTCAACACCCTCTACTACTTCACCCAAGTGGTGGAGCACCACGGTTTCGCCCCGGCCGGTCGGGCGCTGGACATGCCCAAATCGAAGCTCAGCCGGCGGATTGCCGAGCTCGAAGAGCGCCTCGGTGTACGCCTGCTGCACCGCACCAGTCGGCATTGTTCACTGACGGAGATCGGCCAGGCCTATTACCAGCGTTGCCTGGCGATGCGCGTGGAAGCGGAAAGCGCTGCCGAACTGATCGAACGCAACCGCTCCGAACCCCAGGGCCTGGTGCGCATCAGTTGCCCGACCGCGCTGCTCAACTCCTGGGTCGGGCCGATGCTGACCCGCTACATGCTCAAGTACCCGCTGGTGGAGTTGTTCATCGAGAGCACCAACCGCCGGGTCGACCTGATCCACGAGGGGTTCGACATCGCCCTGCGGGTGCGCTTTCCGCCACTGGAAAACACCGACATGGTGATGAAGGTACTGGGCAACAGCACCCAGTGCCTGGTGGGCAGTCCGGCCTTCGTGTCGCGCCTGTCATCACCGGCCTCCCCGGCCGACCTCAGCGGGTTGCCGAGCCTGCATTGGGGCGCGGCGCAGCGTGAATATCAGTGGGAATTGTTTGGGGCCGATGGCGCCAGCGCGGTGATCCGGCATGCGCCACGAATGGTCACCGATGACCTGTTGGCGTTGCGTCACGCCGTGGTGGCCGGAATCGGCATCGCTCACCTGCCCAGCGTGGTGGTGCGCGATGACATTGCCGCGGGCCGGCTGGTGGAACTGGTACCGGGCTGGGCACCGAAATGCGGGATCGTGCATGCCATCTTCCCGTCACGCCGTGGGCTGCTGCCGTCGGTGCGCGCATTGATCGACTTTCTGGGTGAGGAATTCAGCCACAGCGATATTGCTTGAGGGACACGACACGCGGGGCTGGCGGAGTTTTTATTTCGGACATAATATCGACCTGGATTACAACCATAATATCCATTCCAGCCCGAGGACATGCCCATGCAAAGCCCGAACCGCGAAGCCACGCTCGCCCAATGGATCGCCCAGGAACAAGCCATGCGCGATCGCCTCGCCGGCCCGGGCAGTCTGTCCATGGCCGAGGTCAGCGCCCTGTCACCCGCCGAGTTTTTCGAAGGCATCGGCAACGGTGAACTGCCCTCCCCACCTATCGGCACGCTGATGGACTTCATACCGATCGAATGGTCCGCCGGAATGTTCATCTTTCAGGGCACGCCGGATTCGCGGCATTACAACCCGTTGGGCAGCGTGCATGGCGGCTATGCCGCGACTTTGCTGGATTCGTGCATGGGCTGTGCGATTCATACGCAACTGAAAAAGGGTCAGGGTTACACGACGCTGGATTTGCGGATCAGCTATGTTCGTGCGTTGAACCATGCCAGCGGACCGGTGCGGGCCGAGGGCAAGATTATTCATCTGGGGCGTTCGACGGCGTTGGCCGAGGGGCGGATTTATGACGTGGATGGGCGGTTGTATGCGACGGGGTCGACCACCTGCATGATTCTTGAGAATCGGGGATAGCGCTCAAGATCACAAAATCGCAGCCTCGTTTCACTCGACAGCTGCTACAGGGGATTGCGTACGCTGTAGCAGCTGTCGAGTGAAACGAGGCTGCGATCTTTCGATTCATGACTTGCGGTAAACATTGCTTTGCCGATCCAGCGGTTTTTCTCATGGGTGCGGGCGCGGATACTCCTGCCCATTCCCACTGCAACCCCTGGAGTCATTGATGTCTATTCCCGCATTCGGCCTTGGTACGTTTCGCTTGCAAGGCCAGGTGGTCATCGATTCGGTGAGCACTGGCCTGGAACTGGGCTATCGAGTCATCGATACCGCGCAAATCTACGAGAACGAAGCCGAGGTCGGCGAGGCCATTGCCGCCAGCGGCATTGCCCGTGACGAGCTGTTCATCACCAGCAAGATCTGGGTCGCCAACTTCGCCGGGGACCGCCTGATCGACAGCCTCAAGGAAAGCCTGCAAAAGTTGCAAACCGACTACCTGGACCTGACGCTGATCCATTGGCCGTCCCCGGAAGATCAGGTGCCGGTCGAGGAATTCATGGGCGCCCTGCTCGAAGCCAAACAACTGGGCCTGACCCGGCAGATCGGTGTGTCCAACTTCACCGTCGACCTGATGAAACAGGCGATCGCCGCGGTCGGTGCCGAACACATCGCAACCAACCAGATCGAATTGCACCCCTACCTGCAAAACCGCAAGGTCGTCGAATTCGCGCAGAGCCAGGGCATCCAGATCACCTCGTACATGACCCTCGCGTACGGCGAAGTGCTGAAAGACCCGGTGATCCAGCAGATCGCCGATCGCCTTCAAGCGACACCGGCACACGTCACCCTGGCCTGGGCCATGCAACTGGGTTACGCCGTGATCCCTTCATCGACCAAACGCGCCAACCTCGCCAGCAACCTGAAAGCTTGCGCCATGACCTTGAGCGACACCGACATGGCGCTGATCGCGGGTCTTGATCGTGGCCATCGTCTGACCAGCCCCAAAGGCATCGCGCCCCGCTGGGATTAAGCTTCGCCTTTCTGGAGGAGCAGATCCAGGCGTGCCATGGCGTGCTGCAATTGATCGACGGCCTCGTCGATCAACGCCGCGCGCCCCTCGGCGCAGGCACGCTCCAGATGTTCGCAGCACTCGATCAAACGTTTTGCACGAACCATCCGCGCCCCCCCTTTGATGCGGTGCGCCAGGTCTTGCAGCCGGTGGCGATTGCCACTGATGTGCGCTGCAAGCAGATCATCGCGATCGTAGAGGTTGGTTACGGCCAGTTCGCGCAACAACTGATTGATCAGCGTCCGGTCTTCACCGACGTAGAGCTCCAGGCCGGTCAAGTCGATCTCGGACGTTGCTTGCTCTTCAACCGGCGCTGGCGGCTCATTCACAAATCGGGACGCCAGCCAGGCACTCAGATCTGCCAACCGGATCGGTTTGAACAGACAGTCGTCCATGCCCGCTTCAAGGCAACGGATCTTTTCCTCCGGCTGCGCATTGGCGCTAAACCCAAGAATCAGCGTGGGTGGCAAGCCATTAGCGCGCTCTTCATCGCGTATCGCACCCGCCAATTCATAACCATTGACCACCGGCATGTTGCAATCGGTGATGACCAGATCGAGCTCATGCTCGCGCCACGTCACAAGACCACGCTCACCATTCTCAACCTCGAGCACCTGGTGCCCCAGGTAGCTCAGCTGCCGTGAGAGCAACAATCGATTGGCCGGGTAATCGTCGACCACCAGAATCGTCAGCAGCCGAGTGGCCACCGGCAATCCGCTATCGGCCCACTCGCCGCAGGTCAACGGTTGCAACGCAATCAGATCAAAGCTGATGTCGACCTGCGTACCCAGTCCGAGAACGCTGTCGAACTGCAATCGCCCGCCCATCATTTCGCACAGCGTGCGGCTGATCACCAGTCCCAGACCGGAGCCAGTGTGGCCTGACTGCTGGCTGTTACCGGCCTGCACGAACGGGCTGAACAGTCGTTGCTGATCGGCCACACTGACACCGATGCCACTGTCCTCAATGCGCACACTGACGGCCAGATGCCCCGACACACCGGGCTCTACTCGCAGTGTCAGACTCACTTCACCTTCGCGGGTGAACTTGATCGCGTTGCTCAGCAGATTGGACAGCACCTGCTTGAAGCGCGTGGGGTCGACTAACACGTCACGATCGCTGTGTTCGGCCAATTCGACCCGCCAGTGCAAGTTCTTCTGCCGTGCCAGGCCTTCGAAAACCCGGCACACCGACTCCACCAGCGTGCGTAGATTGGCCCGCTCAGGGGTCAGCGACAAATGCCCGGACTCGATGCGCGCGATGTCCAGGATGTCGCCGATCAACGCCAGCAATTGCTGCGCGGCATTGGAGGCCACTTCGATGGCGGAGCGATCAGTGAAGCCCTCTTCCGCTCGCTTCAGCGCCAGTTCGAGCATGCCGATCAGGGCATTCATCGGTGTGCGGATTTCATGGCTCATGGTCGCCAGAAAGGTGGTTTTGGCACGGTTGGCATCGTCGGCGGCGTTCTTGGCCTCCTGCAATTGCCCGAGCAGTTGTTGGCGTTGAGTGATCTGCCGACGTTGCCAGGCAATCCAGGCCAGTGCGAGCAACAGCAAAGCGCCCGCAGCGGCAAACGCCTGGAGAATGCCTTGGCGATGACGCAGCCAGTAGCTGTCATCGACCACCACATCGTTGCTCCAACGGGCTAACAGCTCATCCATCTCCCGGGGCGAAATGCTCAGCAGCGCCTTGTTCAGAATCGAGTGCAACTCCAGCGCACCACGGCTGGTGGCCAGAGCGATACGCGCCGGTTCATCGCCCACGGTGCTGCTGATCCGCAGACGCTCGCGGTATTGCCGGGTGATCAGATACCGAGCCACGATCAATGAACTGACGGCCCCATCGGCCTGGCCCTTGATCACCCATTCCATACCCTGCGCCGGACTCTGCACTTCGACCAGACGTACATTGGGTGCCCGAGCGCGGATGAACCCGAGCAACGGATGACCGCGATAAATCGCCAGGCGTTTACCGGCCATGTCATCCAGGGTCCTGGGGCTTCCCGGGGTGGTCGCACTGACCAGTACAAACGGATTGTTCAAGTAGGCCCGAGTGAAACGCAGATCGACTTCGCGTTCGATACCGGGCGTGACCACAGGTAACACGTCGATCTTGCCGTCCTTGAGTTGCTGGATCTGCTGATCGAGGGAGTGACCCCGCTGTACCTTGAAGGCCAAGCCGCTGCGCTGGCTGATCAGCGTCAGCAATTGCGCGGTCAACCCGCTGAGTTGTCCCTGTGCATCGTAAAAAGTCAGCGGTGCAAAGCTCTCGACAACACCCACGTCCACCGTCGGATGTTGATCCAGCCAACGTTGTTCACTGGCGCTCAAACGTACTCGCTCTTGACCCGCCATGTTGGCTCTTCCGGCACTCCAGCGCTGCTCGATGGCCGTGCGCTGATCCATGGAAATTGCCGTCAGAGCCTTATCGACAATGCTCTTCAGACGAGGGTTGCCCCGGCTGAAGGCAAAGCCGAACGGATTGGCGTCCAGGCCGGATGGCCCCACCAGGCGTACGTTACTGAGGTAGTTGTTATTGATGAGGTAATTGGCGCTGATGAAGTCCCCGAGGTACACATCATCCTGCCCGAATGCCACCGCCCCGATCGCATCGAGTGCCGAGGGGTAGCGTTGCAAGCTCGCATCGGGATAGAAGGCTTCGACCGTCTGCGCCTGCAGGTAGTCATCGACCATGGCGATGCGCTTGCCCGCGAGATCGACGGGCATCCCGTCGTCCAGGCGGGTCACCAGCATCGGCTGATCTTCGGCATAGGCACTGGATCGGGTCAGTTCGGGGTCAGCCGCCTCGAAGTTGTTGGACGTGCCGAGCAGGTCCAGATCATCGCGTTTGAGCGCATCCATGGCCGCCTCGCGCGTGCGATAACGAAGCACGTCGATTTTCACGTGCAGCAGTTGCTCCAGCAGTGCGGCATAGTCGGCGGTGATGCCTTCCAGCTCATCAACGTTGCGCGTGATCTCGAACGGCGGGTAGTCCGGCCCCGATACCCCGAGGCGCAAGACTCGTTTGTCACGCAACCACTGCCAGTCTTTTTCATCCAGCTGGACCTGATAACCCTCCACCGCGGAATGCCCCAGCACATGCAAACGCTTTGGTTCATCGGCCGCCGTCACCGGTCCTCCCAGTACCCAGAACAGCAACAGAACCCACAAACAATCGCGCATGACCGGGCTCACTCAGATCAGATGATTACGCTTGGCAAAATCCCTCAGGTACACCGCTGATTCCACGTTGAGTTTTCCAACCAGACGGGTCTTGTAGGTGCTGACGGTCTTGTGACTCAAGTGCATGACTTCAGCGATCGCCTTGTTGCTGATGCCCCGGGCCAGATGCTGAAAGATCGTCAGTTCCCGGTCGGAGAGTTTATCGATCATCTGTTTTTCACTCAGTTGTATCGAGTTCAGCGACACCGACGCAGAGGGTAGCTGGGCGAAATAGGTGTAACCGGCCATCACGGCGTGCACGGCTCTGTGCAAGTGCTGCAGGTCATTGGACTTGGCGACATAGCCTGCGGCGCCGGCGTGCATGCAACGATCCTGATAAAACATGGGTTCCTGGGACGTGAAGACCAGTACTCGGCAGGGCACCCCACTGGTCTTGATCCGCGCCAGTACATCCAGCCCGTCGAGCGAGGGCATCACCAGGTCCAGTACCACCAGATCAGGCTTGTGTTCGCGGATCTTCGGCAAAACCTCACTACCACTCGCCGCTTCGTGTACTCGCTTGAAACCCTCCTGCACCAGTACGATTTTGACTGCGGCGCGAACCACCGGATGATCGTCCACAATCAGCACTGACTTCATGGCAACTCCCTGCAAAAAACACGACGATTGAGCAATCAATACCCATGAGCCCGGCCCGGTTGAACGCAGCGACTGCGCAAAGACTTTTGCATGGAAAACCGGACGCAACTACCTGACAGAAATGACAGCGCCGACGAACGGTAGACGAGGGTCGATGATCGCCATCAACCGCTGAATGGACGCCAGATCAGGCAGTATTGCGTGGCTCACCTCAACCGTCTGTTGAACGCAGGCAGGAATGGGCGGCAGTTGCGCCTGCTGACCGTCATAGATCAAGGCGTGATGAACCTGTTGGTTATCAATAAAAAAATCGAACAGGTTCAACGCCCCGCCCGCCAGCGAGGCATTGATGACCACCAGATCAAAGGGCTCGCAACCGTATTCGATCAGGGTCAACAGCTCTTCAAGGCTGTGCACCGGTGCTATCCGGTAGTAGTCGAGTTGATTGAACAGTCGCTCGACCTTCATGCGGTGAAAATGCAACTCGTCGGCGATCAGGATACGTAAGGCTTTGTTCGACAACGTGGGCCCCCAGGAGAGTGTCAGATTCGTGAGGGCGCAAGGCTACGGAAGACCCGTCGAGCTTTCTGTAGGACTTTTCCTAAATATGCACGCTTTATTGCCAGCCAAACCGGCGGATATAGAACCCTTTCACCGCCTGAGTCAGCGCCATGTATGCCAGCAAAATCACCGGCAGGAACACGAAGTACAGCGACGGCAGCGCCTGTAATTTGAAGTAGTGCGCCAGCGGTCCCATCGGCAGGAAGATGCCGACGGCCATGATGATTCCGGTCATCACCATCAGCGGCATCGCTGCGCGGCTTTGCAGGAACGGGATTTTCGGTGTGCGGATCATGTGCACGATCAGCGTCTGGGTCAGCAACCCGACCACGAACCAGCCGGACTGGAACAGGGTTTGATGGTCCGGGGTATTGGCGTCGAAGACGTACCACATCAAGGCAAACGTGGTGATGTCGAAGATCGAGCTGATCGGTCCGAAAAACAGCATGAAACGCCCGACGTCCGCCGGCTGCCAGCGTTGTGGTGTTTTCAGCATGTCCTCGTCGACGTTATCGAACGGGATGGCGATCTGCGAAATGTCATAGAGCAGGTTCTGCACCAGCAGGTGCATCGGCAGCATTGGCAGGAACGGGATGAACGCACTGGCCACCAGCACCGAGAACACGTTGCCGAAGTTCGAGCTGGCGGTCATTTTGATGTACTTGAGCATGTTGGCGAAGGTCCGACGCCCTTCCAGCACGCCCTCCTCCAGTACCATCAGGCTTTTCTCCAGCAGGATGATGTCCGCCGCTTCCTTGGCGATGTCGACGGCGCTGTCCACCGAAATGCCGATGTCGGCGGTGCGCAGCGCGGGCGCGTCGTTGATGCCGTCGCCCATGAAACCGACCACATGGCCGTTGCCCTTGAGCAAACGCACGATGCGTTCCTTGTGCGACGGGGTGAGTTTGGCGAAGACGTTGGTGGTCTCCACCGCTACCGCCAGTTCGGCGTCGCTCATGCGCTCGATGTCGTTGCCCATCAGCAGGCCTTGTTGCTCCAGGCCGACTTCGCGGCAAATCTTCGCGGTCACCAATTCGTTGTCGCCGGTCAGCACTTTTACGGCCACGCCGTGAGCGGCCAATGCCTTGAGGGCCGGCGCCGTGCTTTCCTTGGGTGGATCGAGAAACGCCACGTAACCGATCAGCGTCAACGCCTGTTCATCCGCCAGGCTGTAGGTATCGCGCCCTTCAATTATCGGCCGCGCTGCAACCGCTACCACGCGCAAGCCTTCGGCATTGAACGTGGCAGTGACCTGACGAATCCGCGCCAGCAATTCATCGCTCAGCGCTTCATCGACCTCGCCGTGACGCACCCGCGTGCACACCGCCAGCACTTCTTCCACCGCGCCTTTGCAGATCAGCAGGTGCGAATGATCACGCTCGGCGACCACCACCGACATCCGCCGACGGGTGAAGTCGAACGGGATCTCGTCGACCTTGCGAAACGCGGTGCCGACTTTCAGTTCACGGTGGATTTCCACGTGTTCGAGCACCGCCACGTCCAGCAGGTTTTTCAGGCCGGTCTGGTAGTAGCTGTTGAGGTAGGCCATTTCCAGAACGTCATCGGAATCGTTGCCCCAGACATCGACATTGCGCGCCAGGAAGATCTTGTCCTGAGTCAGGGTGCCGGTCTTGTCGGTGCACAGCACGTCCATGGCGCCAAAGTTCTGGATCGCGTCGAGGCGTTTGACGATGACTTTTTTACGCGACAGGAACACCGCGCCCTTGGCCAGGGTCGAGGTGACAATCATCGGCAACATTTCCGGGGTCAGGCCAACGGCAATCGACAGCGCGAACAGCAACGCTTCGGTCCAGTCGCCCTTGGTGAAGCCGTTGATGAACAGCACCAACGGCGCCATCACGAACATGAACCGGATGAGCAGCCAGCTGACTTTGTTTACCCCGGTCTGGAACGAGGTGGGTGCGCGATCCGTAGCGCCAACCCGCTGGGCGAGTGCACCGAAATAGGTGTTGTTGCCGGTGGTGAGAATCACCGCCATGGCCGTGCCGGACACCACGTTGGTGCCCATGAACAGAATGTTGTCGAGGTCCAGCGGGTTGCGAGTGTCACTGTCCTGCTGACGAGGGAATTTTTCCACCGGCATCGATTCGCCGGTCATCGCGGCCTGGCTGACGAACAAATCCTTGGCGCCGATCACCCGGCAATCGGCGGGAATCATGTCGCCGGCCGAAAGCACGATCAGGTCGCCTGGCACCAGTTGCTTGATCGGCAGTTCGGTACGTTGCGCATCCCGGCGCAATACCGTGGCGGTGTTGCTGACCATCGCTTTGAGCGCGTCGGCGGCCTGGTTGGATTTGGTTTCCTGCCAGAAGCGCAGCAAGGTCGAGAGCACCACCATGGAGAAAATCACGATGGCGGCTTTCATGTCTTCGGTCAGCCAGGAGATGACCGCGAGCAAGGTCAGCAGCAGGTTGAACGGGTTTTTGTAGCAGTGCCACAAGTGTGTCCACCACGGCAACGGCTGTTCGTGCTCGACTTCGTTGAGGCCGTACTGCACGCGCAGTGCATCGGCTTCGAGTTCACTCAAGCCATCGGTGTGGCTGCCGAGGTTGTTCAGCAGTTGGCCGGTGTCGCTGTTGGCAGCGCTCACCAGGGTTTGCGCCAGGGTGGGCGGCACCTCGCGGCTGACCGTGGTGTCGGTGAAGTTTTCCAGCAGCGCCAGGCGACGGAAGTGTCGGGCGATGTGGCGGGTGCGCAGGAATCCGGCGAAGAATTCTTTGAGCAGGGTCAGGTTCATGGCAGTTCCCCCAGGGTCAGCCGGGAAACCGTCGAGCAGGCGTGTCGATACGCCGCGATGACGACACAAAGTCGAACATCACGCACGGTTCAGCGTCGATGAGAGGGACGTCGGGACACGGACCAGGACTGGCCGCGATCGGGATGCCGCTGCTCGCTTTTCGGCGAGACAACGGCACAAACAGTGGCGCGTTATCTTGCCGGGAAGGTGCCGGTTATCGAAACCGGCCGACTACTGTCACTCGAACAAGTACCCACTGTGGGTCTCCGCTATTGATTGAAAACGCGCAAAGCTTACGCCCCGATTTCTGCAGAGTAAACGAAGCAAAGGCGTGTGACGGGGGAATCGCGGGGTTCTTCAGGAAGGGTTCAGCTTTCAACATTTGTGGTGCCTGTGAGGGCCCTATCGCGAGCAGGCTCGCTCCCACCTTTGGTCTCTGTCATACACAAAATCTGTGTTCACTGAAGATCCACTGTGGGAGATTCTATGTTGCCCCGCAACCCTGAATTCTCAGGCTGACAAGTATTCGCTCTGATTTTTCATCAGGGCGAATGCCACCCGACAGAG
>NZ_JBNDJH010000038.1:0-49695 GCF_050434865.1 Pseudomonas silensiensis | reverse complement strand
GCTCTGTCGGGTGGCATTCGCCCTGATGAAAAATCAGAGCGAATACTTGTCAGCCTGAGAATTCAGGGTTGCGGGGCAACATAGAATCTCCCACATTTGATTTGCATGAAGTGATTGATATGAGTCAGCCCAAGATTGATCTGTCAGCCAGGCTACTCCGGAGTCTGAAACCCTGGCTAAACGCTAGGGCCTGGCGCATCGCCTTCTCCGGCGGCCTCGACTCCACAGTCCTGCTGCACCTGCTCGCCGATCTCGCCAAAACCCAATCCCTGCCGGCGCTAAACGCCATCCACGTCCATCATGGTCTTCAGGCTGTGGCTGATGCGTGGCCGGATCATTGTCAGTCGGTCTGTGATGCGCTAGGTGTGCCGCTGCAGGTTGTTCGCGCGCAGATTCAGCCCGGCGCCAGTCTTGAGCGTGCAGCCCGGGATGCGCGATATGCCGCGTTCATCGAGGCGACTCAGGCCAATGAAGTGTTGATGACCGCCCAGCACCGTGACGATCAGGCAGAAACCCTGTTGTTTCGGATGTTGCGCGGGGCAGGGGTGAAGGGGTTGTCGGGGATGCCTCGCCAGCGCCCGCTCGGTAAAGGTCAGCTGCTTCGGCCATTGCTCGACATCACGCGGGCTGAACTTGAAGCCTATGCGGCGGAGCATCGGCTGAGCTGGATCGAAGACCCATCGAACCAGGATCGGCAATTCTCGCGAAACTACCTGCGCCATCAAGTATTCCCGGTATTGACTCAGCGCTGGCCACAAGCGGTAACGACCATGGCCCGCTGCGCTGCGCACCTGAGTGAAGCGCAGGGATTGCTCGATGAGCTTGCACAAATCGACCTGGCTGGCGCCAGCACTGCCAATGATTTTGATTGGCTGGGATTGCCATCCCTGGAGCTGGTGGCATTGGAAACGCTGTCCGCTGCTCGTCAGCGTAATGCGTTAAGTCATTGGCTCGAACCGCTGACGCGACTGCCGGACAGTGACCATTGGTCGGGTTGGGAGAGTTTGCGTGATGCCACCAGCGATGCCTGCCCGATCTGGCAGCTGGCGGATGGCGAACTGCATCGGGCAGGTGGGCGTATCTGGTGGTTGTCCGGCAGTTGGTTGCGCCCGTCGCCCGCCGTCGGAAACTGGCCCGACCCCTCGCTATCGCTGGTGTTGCCGGACAACGGCGTGCTCACACTCACCGGTCAAATCCCCGATGGCCTGCTGCATATCCGCTATCGTGAGGGAGGTGAGGTGATGAATCTGCCCGGTCGCGGCCATCGCGATCTAAAGCGTTTGCTCAATGAACGTGGTGTGCCGGCGTTCGCCCGTGGCAGATTGCCGCTGCTCTACCGAGACGAGCAATTGCTGGCGGTGGCCAACCTGCGGGGCTTGGATGGCAGCGCAAAGGACCGTTGGAATTTGCATTGGCAGCCACCGACCGAAGATCAAGGTTTGAGCTGAAAGGGGCTTTCCGGTAGACTACGCTCCCTTCTTGATACAACTTCTGTGGATTCGCATGAATTGCAGGAGTTGCCGATTACCAAGCAGTCTTTGCTGGGCGATTCCAAAAAATGTGTAGCGAGCAACGTACCGGTGTTTCATCTTCCGGTCTGTCCCAACGCGGCGGTTTTTTTGAAAGGTGCACTGTGATTAATGCAGGTGATCGGGGGCTTCGGCCTTCCTTCGCTTTCCCCGGCGGCTCGGACCGCTTTAACGCAGACTTCTAGGGTTTTTCATGACGCGCTACATATTCGTCACGGGCGGTGTTGTTTCTTCATTGGGGAAAGGCATCGCATCGGCTTCATTGGCGGCCATCCTGGAGGCGCGGGGACTTAAGGTCACCATGCTGAAGCTGGACCCGTACATCAACGTTGACCCGGGCACCATGAGCCCGTTCCAGCACGGTGAAGTGTTCGTCACCCACGACGGCGCCGAGACCGACCTGGACCTGGGCCACTACGAGCGGTTCATCCGCACGACCATGACCCAGAACAACAACTTCACCACCGGCCGTGTCTACGAACACGTCCTGCGCAAAGAGCGCCGTGGTGATTACCTGGGCGCGACCATTCAGGTGATCCCGCACATCACCGACGAAATCAAGCGCCGGATCATCAAGGGCGCCGGCGATGCCGACGTGGCCATGGTCGAGATCGGTGGCACCGTGGGTGACATCGAGTCCCAGCCGTTCCTCGAAGCGATCCGTCAATTGCGTTTCGAAGTCGGCGCCAAGCGCGCGATGCTGATGCACCTGACACTGGTGCCGTACATCGCCACTGCCGGCGAAACCAAAACCAAGCCAACCCAGCACTCGGTCAAGGAACTGCGTTCCATCGGCCTGCAGCCAGACGTGCTGGTCTGCCGTTCCGATCACCCGATCGACATCTCCTCGCGTCGCAAGATCGCGCAGTTCACCAACGTTGAAGAACGTGCGGTGATTGCGCTGGAAGACGCCGACACCATCTACAAGATCCCGGGCATTCTGCACTCCCAGGGCCTGGATGATTTCGTTGTCGAGCGTTTCGGCCTGCAATGTGGCGGCGCCGATCTGTCCGAGTGGGAAGCCGTGGTCGACGCCAAGCTCAACCCTGAGCATGAAGTCACCATCGCCATGGTCGGCAAGTACATGGAACTGCTGGACGCCTACAAGTCGCTGATCGAAGCGATGAGTCACGCCGGCATCAGCAACCGCACCAAGGTCAACCTGCGCTACATCGATTCCGAAGACATCGAAAACCAGGGCACTGCGCTGCTCGAAGGTGTCGACGCGATTCTGGTACCAGGCGGCTTCGGTCTGCGTGGCGTGGAAGGCAAGATCACTGCCGTTCAATACGCTCGTGAAAACAAGGTTCCGTACCTGGGCATCTGCCTGGGCATGCAAGTGGCCGTGATCGAGTTCGCTCGTAACGTGCTGGGCTGGAAAGACGCCAACTCCACCGAGTTCGATCGTGCCAGCGGTCATCCGGTCGTGGGTCTGATCACAGAGTGGGAAGATGCCACCGGCGCCGTCGAAACCCGTACCGAATCGTCCGACCTGGGCGGCACCATGCGCCTTGGCGCTCAGGATTGCCTGCTGGAATCAGGTTCCCTGGTGCACGATTGCTATGCCAAGGACGTGATCGTCGAACGTCACCGTCACCGCTACGAAGTGAACAACAACCTGCTGCCGCAAATCATGGAAGCCGGTCTGAAAATCACCGGTCGCTCCGGTGATGGCGCCCTGGTAGAAGTGGTTGAAGCCCCGGATCATCCATGGTTCGTCGCTTGCCAGTTCCACCCTGAATTCACCTCGACACCACGCGACGGTCACCCGTTGTTCAGCGGTTTCGTTAAAGCAGCATTGGTTCAACACCAGAAGAAGGCGTAATTCCTATGGCGCAGAAGATCATCCGTGTAGGCGATATCGAGATTGCCAACGACAAGCCAATGGTGCTTTTCGGTGGCATGAACGTGCTGGAAAGCCGCGACATGGCGATGCAGGTCTGCGAAGAATACGTAAAGGTCACCGAGAAACTCGGTATCCCTTATGTGTTCAAGGCCAGTTTCGACAAGGCCAACCGTTCCTCCGTGACCTCTTACCGTGGCCCCGGCCTGGAAGAGGGCATGCGGATTTTCCAGGACATCAAGCAAGCGTTCGGCGTGCCGATCATCACCGACGTCCACGAGCCTGATCAGGCCGCGGTCGTCGCTGAAGTCTGCGATATCATCCAGTTGCCGGCCTTCTTGTCGCGCCAGACCGACCTTGTGGTCGCGATGGCCAAGACCGGTGCGGTAATCAACATCAAGAAAGCCCAGTTCCTCGCGCCTCAGGAAATGAAACACATCCTGAGCAAATGCGTGGAAGCGGGTAACGATCAGTTGATCCTCTGCGAACGCGGATCGAGCTTCGGTTACAACAACCTGGTCGTCGACATGCTCGGCTTCGGCATCATGAAGCAGTTCGAATACCCGGTGTTCTTCGACGTGACCCACGCGCTGCAAATGCCCGGCGGTCGCTCCGATTCCGCTGGTGGTCGCCGCGCTCAGGTCCTCGATCTGGCCAAAGCTGGCATGAGCCAGTCGTTGGCCGGCCTGTTCCTTGAGGCTCACCCGGACCCGGACAACGCCAAATGCGACGGCCCTTGCGCCTTGCGTCTGGACAAACTGGAGCCATTCCTGGCCCAGCTCAAAGCTTTGGACGAACTGGTGAAGAGTTTTCCGACGGTAGAAACCGCGTAATCCTCATTTCTCCGGTAAAGTACCGCACGAATTAATGCTCAGGCCCTCGGGCTTGGGCCTTATCGTCCGCAAGTCTGCCCGCTGCACGTCACTTGCCGGCGATACAAGATTTCCTTCAGCTGCGTCGTTTTCGTCAACTTTGGAGTGTTTACAACAATGGCAAAAATCGTCGACATCAAAGGTCGTGAAGTTCTCGACTCCCGTGGCAACCCCACCGTGGAAGCGGATGTGCTTCTCGATAACGGCATCATCGGCAGTGCTTGCGCGCCGTCCGGTGCTTCCACTGGCTCGCGTGAAGCGCTCGAGCTGCGTGATGGCGACAAGAGCCGTTACCTGGGCAAAGGCGTTCTCAAAGCCGTCGCCAACATCAACGGTCCGATCCGCGACCTGTTGAAAGGTGCAGATCCTAGCGACCAGAAAGCGCTGGATCACGCGATGATCAAGCTCGACGGCACTGAAAACAAAGGCTCCCTGGGCGCCAACGCGATCCTCGCCGTTTCCCTGGCAGCCGCCAAGGCCGCCGCACAGGACCAGGACCTGCCGCTGTACGCTCACATCGCCAACCTGAACGGCACCCCGGGTGTTTACTCGATGCCGGTTCCGATGATGAACATCATCAACGGTGGCGAGCACGCCGATAACAACGTCGACATCCAGGAATTCATGGTCCAGCCAGTAGGCGCCAAGTCTTTCTCGGAAGGTCTGCGCATGGGTACCGAGATTTTCCATCACCTGAAAGCTGTTCTGAAGGCCCGTGGCCTGAGCACTGCTGTGGGTGACGAAGGTGGTTTCGCACCGAACCTGGCTTCCAACGAAGACGCTTTGAAAGTGATCTCCGAAGCCGTGGCCAACGCCGGTTACAAGCTGGGCACCGACGTGACCCTGGCACTGGACTGCGCGGCCAGCGAATTCTACGAAGACGGTAAATACAACCTGTCCGGCGAAGGCCAGGTGTTCACCGCTGAAGGTTTCGCTGACTACCTGAAAGGCCTGACCGAGCGTTATCCGATCATCTCGATCGAAGACGGTCTGGACGAGTCCGACTGGGCTGGCTGGAAAATCCTCACCGACAAGATCGGCGAGAAAGTCCAACTGGTAGGCGACGACCTGTTCGTGACCAACACCAAGATCCTGAAAGAAGGCATCGATAAAAAGATCGCCAACTCGATCCTGATCAAGTTCAACCAGATCGGCACCCTGACCGAAACCCTGGAAGCCATCCAGATGGCCAAGGCCGCTGGTTACACCGCCGTGATCTCGCACCGCTCCGGCGAAACCGAAGATTCGACCATTGCCGACCTGGCAGTGGGCACCTCGGCTGGCCAGATCAAGACCGGTTCCCTGTGCCGTTCCGACCGCGTTTCCAAGTACAACCAACTGCTGCGTATCGAAGAGCAGTTGAATGGCAAAGCCAAGTACAACGGTCGCAGCGAATTCCGCGGTTAATCGTTAACGGGTAAAAAAGACACCGGATTGTGTCGGAAAAATCGCTACAGCGATGGATTTGCCACTAATCTGATGCCTTATAAGCACAAGCCTGGTTCTTCCAGGCTTCGTGCTATCAGAAGCTTCAAAGTTTTGGCATGGCTGTCTTTTTTCACTGGATACCTGATATTCGATGCGCAGTCCCAATTGGTTGTTCCTCGTCTTGCTCCTGCTGCTGGCTGGCCTGCAATACCGCCTGTGGGTGGGTAATGGCAGTCTGGCGCAAGTGGCCGAACTGACTCAGCAGATCGCAGATCAACACGCTGAGAACGAGGGGCTGCTTGAGCGCAATCGGGTGATGGACGCTGAAGTCAGTGAACTGAAAAAGGGCATGGAGACCGTTGAAGAGCGGGCTCGTCATGAGTTGGGCATGGTCAAGGACGGTGAAACCCTTTACCAGTTGGCTCAATGAACCCCTCGTTACCGGCCTTCTGGGCTGTAATTCCTGCCGCGGGCGTCGGTGCCCGTATGGCCGCGGACCGTCCCAAGCAATACTTGCAACTGGGCGGGCGCACTATTCTCGAACACAGCCTCGGCTGTTTCCTTGATCATCCTTGCCTGAAAGGGTTGGTGGTCAGTCTTGCTGTTGATGATCCTTATTGGCCGAACCTGGCGTGTGCCAGCGATCCGCGAATTCAGCGGGTTGAAGGGGGTTCCGAGCGTTCCGGGTCGGTACTCAATGCGTTGCTGCATTTGCATGCGCAAGGCGCTGACGATGAGGATTGGGTGCTTGTTCACGATGCCGCGCGGCCGAATCTGAGCCGTGATGATCTGGACAAGTTGCTGGGTGAACTCGCCGAGGATCCGGTCGGTGGACTGCTGGCGGTTCCGGCACGCGATACCCTCAAACGGGTAGACAAACACGGTCGTGTGGTCGAAACCGTGGATCGCAGTGTGATCTGGCAAGCCTATACGCCGCAGATGTTTCGCCTTGGTGCATTGCATCGGGCGTTGGCCGACAGTCTGGTGGCCGATGCGGTCATCACTGACGAAGCTTCGGCCATGGAGTGGGCGGGCCTGGCGCCGCGCCTGATCGAAGGCCGGTCCGACAACCTCAAAGTAACTCGCCCCGAAGACCTCGAGTGGTTGCGCCAGCGTTGGTCCAATCGTCACTGATTGACTCGGGTTCAGTGTTATCCCCAATCGCGAGCAGGCTCACTCCTACAAGGTTACGTCCACTGTAGGAGTGAGCCTGCTGTCCAGGCACTCGATCTCTTGCTGGCACGCCGGTGAACGCCTAGCTTCGATACTCCGGCCTTAACGCCAACCCCTCCTTCAAATAATCCACCAACTTGCGCACCTTCGGCGACAAATGCCGCTGCTGTGGATAAAGCGCCCACACGGCGGTGTTCGGTGGTTGGTGAGCTTCCAGCAGCGAAATCAATTCACCGTTTTTCAGATGCTCCAGCACGTAATAGTCCGGCAACTGACATAAACCAACGCCCTGTAACGCGGCATCCAGCACCGCTTGCCCACTGTTGCAGCGCCAGTTTCCCTGTACCCGCTGGGAAAATTCCCGCCCGTTCTGTTCCAGTTGCCAGATATCCGAGCTACCGATGAGGCAGTTGTGGCGGCTGAGTTCCGACAGACTGTGTGGGCGACCATACCGTTCCAGGTAGGACGGCGATGCGCACAGGTACATTCGCCGTGGCGCCAGACGTGTCGCCACCAGCCGCGAGTCTTGCAGGCGACCGAGGCGGATTGCCAGGTCCAGGCCTTCATGGACCAGGTCAAGTTGACGATTGCTCAGTTCAATGTCGATGCGCAGTTGCGGATACAACCCCATGAATCGCGTCACCAGCGGCACGATGAATCGTTCGCCATACGCCACGGCGCAGGTCATGCGCAGCATGCCTTTGGGTTCACTGGTCAGATCGCCGACTGCGCGCAAGGCTTCTTCGCGGCCATCCTGCAAGCGCTGGCAATGTTGCAGAAAGGTTTGCCCGGCTTCGGTCAGCGTGACCCGGCGGGTGCTGCGATACAGCAGTCGGGTCTGAAGCCGCTCTTCGAGGCGTACAATTTGTCGACTGATGTGGGAGGACGAAACCCCGAGGCGTTCGGCGGCAGCCGTGAACTGACTGCACTCGGCCACGGCGACGAACTCGTCGATCCCTTCCCAGCGGTTTTCCGACATTTAGGATTATCCCTGTACGGCAATAATATTTTGCATTTGTCCCGATTATTCACCGTGTGGCGGTGTATTACACTCACTGTCTCGTTTTTATTCACTGGAGAATCCACATGATCAAGTCGCGCGCTGCCGTTGCCTTCGAGGCCAAGAAACCCCTCGAGATCGTTGAAGTCGATGTCGCCATGCCCAAGGCCGGTGAAGTCCTGCTGCGTGTGGTTGCCTCCGGTGTCTGCCATACCGATGCCTACACGCTGTCGGGCGCGGACCCGGAAGGCATCTTCCCCTCGATCCTCGGTCACGAAGGTGGCGCGGTGGTTGAGGCGATTGGTGAGGGCGTGACCTCCGTCGCAGTCGGCGATCATGTGATCCCGCTGTACACCCCGGAATGCCGCCAGTGCAAATTCTGTCTGTCGGGCAAAACCAACTTGTGTCAGGCGATTCGCGCGACGCAGGGCAAAGGCCTGATGCCGGATGGCACTTCGCGCTTTTCCTACAAGGGCCAACCTATTTTCCACTACATGGGGACCTCGACGTTCTCCGAGTACACCGTACTTCCGGAAATCTCTGTCGCCAAAATCCCCAAAGAAGCGCCACTGGAAAAAGTCTGCCTGCTGGGCTGCGGTGTCACCACCGGCATCGGTGCAGTCCTCAATACCGCCAAGGTAAAACCAGGTGATACCGTCGCCATTTTCGGCCTCGGCGGCATCGGCCTGTCGGCCGTGATCGGCGCCGTCAAAGCCAAGGCTGCGCGGATCATCGCCATCGACATCAACCCGGCCAAATTCGAGATCGCCAAGCAGTTGGGTGCAACCGATTGTGTGAACCCGAAAGATTTCGATCGTCCGATCCAGGAAGTCATCGTCGACATGACCGATGGCGGCGTCGACTTTTCCTTCGAGTGCATCGGTAACGTCCAATTGATGCGTGCTGCTCTTGAGTGCTGCCACAAAGGTTGGGGCGAGTCGGTGATCATCGGTGTTGCCGGTGCCGGCCAGGAAATCTCCACCCGTCCATTCCAGCTGGTGACCGGTCGCGTCTGGCGCGGTTCGGCGTTCGGTGGCGTGCGTGGCCGTACCGAGTTGCCAAGCTATGTCGAGATGGCTGAAACCGGCGAAATCCCGCTGGATACGTTCATCACCCACACCATGGGCCTTGAAGATATCAACAAGGCGTTCGACCTGATGCATGAAGGCAAGAGCATCCGTTCTGTCATCCATTTCTGAGGTCGGTCATGAGCCTGGAAAATATCTCCTGCCAGAAGAGCTTCGGCGGCTGGCACAAGCGCTATCGGCACCGCTCCGATGTGCTCGGCTGCGACATGGTGTTTGCCGTGTACCTGCCGCCGCAAGCGGAGCAGGGCGGCAAGTTGCCGGTGCTGTATTGGTTGTCCGGCCTGACCTGCACCGACGAAAACTTCATGCAAAAGGCCGGCGCCATGCGCATGGCCGCCGAGCTTGGGCTGATCATCGTTGCACCGGACACCAGCCCTCGTGGCCCTGATGTGCCGGGTGATCCGGATGGCGCCTGGGACTTCGGTCTCGGCGCCGGGTTTTATCTGAATGCCACGCAGGAACCCTGGTCCCGGCACTATCGGATGCATGACTATGTCGTGCAGGAATTGCCCGCATTGGTCGAAGCCCATTTCCCGGCCTCGGACAAACGCGGCATCAGCGGTCACTCCATGGGCGGCCACGGCGCGCTGGTCTGCGCGTTGCGTAATCCGGGGCGTTATCAGTCGGTGTCGGCGTTCTCGCCGATCAACAACCCGATGGATTGCCCTTGGGGGCAGAAGGCCTTTTCCCGCTACCTGGGGGAAGACCGATCGAAATGGCGTGAGTGGGATGCCTGCGTCCTGATTGCCGAAGCGAACGAGAAGTTGCCGTTGTTGGTCGACCAAGGTGATCGCGACGATTTCCTGGCCGCCCAGCTCAAGCCTGAAGCCTTGCAGCAGGCTGCCAAACTGGCCGGTCATCCGCTGACGTTGCGCTTGCAACCCGGCTACGACCACAGCTATTTCTTCATCGCCAGTTTTATCGACGACCACTTGCAACATCATGGGCGCGCCCTAGGCGTCTAATGCAGGTAGAATCACGCCCTGACAAAAATCGGGGCGTTTTTTTATGCGTATTGGCCACGGCTATGATGTGCACCGTTTCGCTGAAGGCGATTTCATTACTCTGGGCGGCGTGCGCATTGCACACGGCTTCGGGCTGCTCGCTCACTCCGACGGTGACGTCCTGCTGCACGCCTTGAGCGATGCCTTGCTCGGCGCCGCTGCGCTGGGTGATATCGGCAAGCATTTCCCGGACACCGACCCGACATTCAAGGGCGCCGACAGCCGTGTGCTGTTGCGTCATGTCGTCGCACTGATCCATGCCAAGGGCTGGAAAGTCGGCAACGTCGATAACACCATCGTCGCCCAGGCGCCGAAAATGGCCCCGCATATCGAATCGATGCGCGCGCTGATTGCCGCGGATCTTCAAGTTGAGTTGGATCAAGTGAACGTGAAAGCTACCACCACCGAAAAGCTCGGCTTTGTCGGTCGCGAAGAAGGCATTGCCGTGCACTCCGTCGCCTTGTTGCTGCGCGCATGAACGAACTGCAATTGCTCGGCCCGCGGGCCTATGGCCAAGCCCTCGGCACCGCAGTATTGAAAGCCACGGCGGAAGATTTTCAGGTCGATGAAGTCCTCAATATCCCCCTCAGTGGCGACGGCGAACACTTGTGGATCTGGGTGGAAAAGCGCGGTCTGAATACCGAAGAAGCAGCACGGCGGATCGCCAAGGCGGCGGGCGTGCCATTGCGCACCGTCAGTTACGCGGGCCTCAAGGATCGTCAGGCGCTGACTCGCCAGTGGTTCAGCGTGCAGCTGCCGGGCAAGGCTGATCCTGATCTGTCGGCGGCGGAAAACGATACGCTGAAGATCCTCAAGATCGGCCGGCACAAACGCAAGCTGCAGCGCGGTGCTCACTCGGCCAATGGCTTCACGTTGCGACTGACGCAATTCGCTGGCGACAAAGCGGCGATCGAGGAGCGTCTGCAACTGATCGCCAAGCAAGGTATTCCCAATTATTTCGGCGCCCAGCGTTTCGGGTTTGACGGCGGCAACGTGGTCGATGCCCGTGCCTGGGCGGCGCGTAAAGCGTTGCCGGAGCAGCGCAATGTGCGTTCGCGTCTGCTCTCTACGGCGCGCAGTTTTCTGTTTAATCAGGTGTTGGCGGCGCGTGTTGCCGATGGCAGCTGGCAGCGTGCCCAGGTTGGCGATCTGCTGGCCTTCACCGACAGCCGCAGTTTCTTTCCGGCAGGTGTTGCCGAGTGCAGTGACCCGCGTCTGGCGATTCTCGATCTGCACCCGACCGGTCCGCAGTGGGGCGAAGGTGACTCGCCGGCCACGGGCGCTGTCCATGAACTGGAGCAGGCAATCGCCGATCGCGAAGCGGACTTGCGCGATTGGTTGATTAACGCCGGTATGAGCCACGAACGTCGCATCCTGCGACTGCCCATTGGTGGGTTGACGTGGCATTATCCCGAGCCTGACATTCTGCAACTGGAATTCGTCCTCCCGGCCGGATGCTTCGCCACCGTATTGGTGCGCGAGCTCGTTGATCTGGTGCCGGTGGGGCAGACGGACAGCCCATGCGTATTCTGATTTCTAACGACGATGGGGTAACCGCACCCGGTCTTGCCGCGCTTTATGCTGCGCTGGCGGATTACACCGAATGCGTGGTTATCGCCCCGGACCAAGACAAAAGCGGCGCCAGCAGCTCGCTGACGCTCGACCGTCCGTTACACCCGCAAACCCTGGCCAACGGCTTTATCAGCCTCAATGGCACACCTACCGATTGCGTGCACCTGGGCCTCAATGGCTTGCTGGAACGCGAGCCGGACATGGTGGTTTCGGGCATCAACCTGGGCGCCAACCTGGGTGATGACGTGTTGTATTCCGGCACCGTGGCGGCGGCCCTTGAGGGACGTTTCCTGGCTCTTCCTTCGTTTGCCTTTTCGTTGGCCTCACGGCAAGTGGAGAACCTTCCCACAGCTGCGTACTTTGCGCGCAAACTGGTCGAGGCTCACGCGGATCTTGAACTGCCACCGCGTACGGTACTGAACGTGAACATTCCCAATTTGCCGCTGGACCACATCCGCGGTATTCAGCTGACCCGCCTCGGACATCGCGCACGTGCTGCAGCGCCGATGAAAGTGGTCGACCCGCGCGGTAAATCCGGTTACTGGATTGCGGCGGCGGGGGATGCCGAAGATGGCGGCCCGGGCACCGATTTTCATGCGGTGATGCAAGGCTATGTTTCAATCACCCCACTGCAACTGGATCGCACCTTTAATGATGCCTTCAGAAGTCTCGATGGCTGGCTGGAGGGGCTGAACTAATGGCTCGTGAACAAGACGATATTCTGCGTCGCGGCATCGGGATGACCTCACAACGGACCCGTGAGCGCCTTATTCAGCGCCTGTATGAAGAGGGAATTTGCAACGCCAAGGTGCTGGAAGTCATTCGCCGTACACCGCGTCACCTGTTCGTTGACGAGGCGTTGGCCCACCGTGCCTACGAAGACACGGCGCTGCCGATCGGCAATAACCAGACCATCTCGCAGCCTTATATGGTGGCTCGCATGAGCGAGTTGCTGCTCGAGGCAGGTCCTCTCGACAAGGTGATGGAAATCGGCACCGGCTCGGGCTACCAGACGGCGGTGCTGTCGCAACTGGTCGAGCGGGTATTTTCCGTCGAGCGCATCAAGGTTCTGCAGGACCGGGCCAAGGAACGCCTGGTGGAACTGAACCTGCGCAACGTGGTGTTCCGCTGGGGCGATGGTTGGGAAGGCTGGCCGGCGCTGGCGCCGTACAACGGCATTATCGTGACCGCGGTGGCGACCGATGTACCTCAGGCGTTGCTTGATCAATTGGCTCCGGGAGGGCGGCTGGTGATCCCGGTCGGATCGGGTGAGGTTCAACAATTGATGCTGATCATCCGGGAAGAGCAGGGCTTTTCCAGGCGTGTTCTGGGGGCCGTTCGCTTCGTCCCGTTACTCAATGGGCCGCTCGCCTGAGCATTTGTTTCAGCGCGCTGAATTCTCTTCGATTGCCCCTGTCTTACAGCGGCATCGATCAGTTAAACGGGATTCATCGTCAGGCAGCAAACGTGTGCGAGAAGCCATTTCGTTTCATTAAAGGTAAAGCCTGCACGGCCCGTTATACTTGCGACATTTCATGCCGGAACACGGCAATCCACATTTTCAGCCACCACAAAGGGAGCGGCGGGTGAGTCTCACAGTCATTGCGCAGCGAATGGGTAAAACGAGCTTTCAGCGCCTGGTGACTGGCCTTGTTTTGAGCACCTTGCTGGTCGGTTGTTCCAGTAACAAGTCGAGTGAAGTACGCGTCGTCGATCGCAACAACGCGGTCGCCCAGCGTCCGGCAGTGACCACGGGTCAATACGTCGTTCGACCTAAAGACACCTTGTTCTCCATTGCCTTTCGCTACGGCTGGGACTACAAAGCCCTCGCGGCCCGCAACAACATTCCTACGCCGTATACGATTCATCCGGGTCAGACGATTCGCTTTGACGGTCGCACCGGTTCAACGCCGACGCCGGTGGCCAGCTCCATAGATTCAACGCCTTCTTCGTCGCTGAAAACCACGGTTATCCGGCGCCAGGCGAATGGCGCAACCACCAGCACAGCAGTGGTTGTACCGTCCGTCGCCAGCAAGTCGACCCCTGCTCCGATGCCTCCTGCCGGTCCGGCCCCGACCGGCTGGGGATGGCCATCTAATGGCATTCTCATTGGTAAATTCTCTTCAAACGGCAGTTTGAATAAAGGAATTGATATCGCAGGGGATTTGGGACAGCCTGTTTTAGCTGCGTCTGATGGGACGGTGGTGTACGCCGGGAGTGGCTTAAGGGGCTACGGCGAATTAGTCATCATCAAACACAGCGATACCTACGTCAGTGCCTACGGACATAACCGCAGGCTGTTGGTTCGGGAGGGGCAGCAGGTCAAGGTCGGACAGACAATTGCCGAAATGGGGTCAACGGGAACAGACCGGGTGAAGCTGCATTTTGAGATTCGCCGACAAGGTAAACCAGTAGATCCGCTGCAATTCCTGCCACGTCGTTGATCGCTTTCCAGCCTGTTCCGTCGCGTAGAGGGAACAGGCTCCAGCGTTGCCAAGGATAAAGGCGCCGCTTGAGCCTGAGGTCGAACTCACCAAAGGACTATAACAATGGCTCTCAGTAAAGAAGTGCCGGAGTTTGACATCGACGATGAGGTTCTCCTGATGGAGACCGGCATCGGTACGGATTCGATGTCGAATGATGAAGGGGCTGCTCCACCTTCCGTTCGTGCCAAATCCAAACACTCCGCCACGCTAAAGCAACACAAGTACATTGACTACACGCGTGCACTCGATGCCACGCAGCTGTACCTCAATGAGATTGGCTTTTCCCCTCTGCTGTCCCCCGAAGAAGAAGTTCATTTTGCGCGCTTGTCGCAAAGTGGAGATCCGGCTGGGCGCAAACGCATGATTGAAAGTAACCTGCGGCTGGTGGTGAAAATCGCCCGGCGTTACGTCAATCGTGGCCTGTCGCTGCTGGACTTGATCGAAGAGGGCAACCTCGGGCTTATCCGGGCAGTAGAGAAGTTCGACCCCGAACGCGGCTTCCGCTTTTCGACCTACGCAACCTGGTGGATTCGTCAGACCATCGAGCGCGCGATCATGAATCAGACCCGGACCATCCGGTTGCCGATTCATGTGGTCAAAGAGCTCAACGTGTACCTGCGGGCTGCACGGGAGCTGACGCAAAAACTCGATCACGAACCCTCGCCCGAAGAAATTGCCAACCTGCTGGAAAAACCAGTGGGAGAGGTCAAGCGCATGCTCGGCCTGAACGAGCGGGTTTCTTCGGTCGACGTCTCGCTGGGTCCGGATTCGGATAAAACCCTGCTGGACACCCTAACCGATGACCGTCCAACCGATCCATGTGAACTGTTGCAGGATGACGACCTGTCCCAGAGCATCGATCAATGGCTCTCGGAGCTGACTGACAAGCAACGCGAAGTGGTGATACGCCGCTTCGGCCTGCGCGGTCACGAGAGCAGCACGCTTGAAGATGTAGGCCTGGAGATTGGCCTGACCCGGGAGCGGGTCAGACAGATTCAGGTTGAAGGCCTGAAGCGTCTTCGGGAGATTCTCGAGAAGAATGGCCTGTCGAGCGAGTCACTGTTTCAATAAGCAATTTGCTGAGTAAGCCCTAAAAACCCCGACTGGTTCGGGGTTTTTTATTTCCTGGGAGGCGGGCTGGAAGTTCCCTCCGTAATCACATCTGCTTTGTAGTCTCTCGCTGTAAGTGTTTGCTTACTCTTTCGTAAGTATTCGCTAATTTCATGGGTAGCAGCCGTACATATTCCTATGTGAGACATGTTTAACTGATTGATTTATATGCTTATTTTTTAATATTAATAGCTTGTGACAGCCAGTTTCAGCTAACCGGGGCGTTTGCTCTTGGTGGGGAATTCTCTAGTATCTGAACTGTGTCGACGGACAGACACGCCCTTCAAGGACGAGGGGAAAGGACATCGCAGGAAGCGATTCATCAGGACGATGAAAAGGAACACAGGGAATAGGGAAAAAATGTGGGCGGGTCAGACCGCCCCTTTTTTTTGCCTGCAGAAAAGCAAAAAGGCCCACAAGGGGCCTTTTCGAGAACGCGGGGTAATCAGCGTTCGAGGTCTTTGATCTTGCCTTTGACGCCATCCCACTCTTCGGCGTCGGGCAACGATTCTTTCTTCTCGGTGATGTTGGGCCAGATTTCCGCCAGCTCAACGTTCAGCTGAATAAATTCCTGCATGTCTTCCGGGACTTCATCTTCGGAGAAGATGGCCACGGCAGGGCACTCTGGTTCGCACAGTGCGCAGTCGATGCACTCATCCGGGTGAATCACCAGGAAATTCGGGCCTTCGTAAAAGCAGTCCACCGGACAGACTTCTACGCAGTCGGTGTACTTGCACTTGATGCAGTTGTCGGTGACGACGAAGGTCATTTCTAATTTTCTCCTCAGGCGGCGGCAGCGGAGCCCCTTCACGTTGGGGTCGCCAGGTTTGGGAGCGATAGTCTGCTGGTCAGGCTATAAGCCAGCAGCATCCCAAACCGCGCGAGATTCTAACAGCTTGCAGGCAAGTGCGTTAGATCCGTGTCTTTAGTGTATAGAGCATTTCGAGCGCGCGACGCGGTGTCATGTCGTCAAGATCAAGTTTGGCCAGATCATCCAGCACCGGATGCGGCAGGCTGGCGAACATGTCGCTCTGCTGCGGCGCGGCCGGTTTGCCTTTGGCGGTCTTGGGAACTTCATGAGGCAGGGCGGTCGCTTCCAGCCGGCCCAGGTGTTCGCGGGCGCGCACGATAACTTCGCTCGGCACACCGGCCAACTGCGCAACCGCAAGGCCGTAGCTCTGGCTGGCGGGCCCTGGTAGCACGTGGTGCAGGAACACGATGCGTTCGTTGTGCTCGGTGGCATTGAGGTGAACGTTGGCCACCAGCGGTTGCGCTTCCGGTAGTACCGTCAGCTCGAAGTAGTGGGTGGCGAACAGCGTATACGCCCGCAGATGCGCCAGGCGTTCGGCCGCAGCCCATGCCAGGGACAGACCGTCGAAGGTGCTGGTGCCGCGACCGACTTCGTCCATCAGCACCAGGCTGCGCTCGGTGGCGTTGTGCAGGATGTTCGCGGTTTCGCTCATTTCGACCATGAAGGTCGAACGCCCGCCCGCCAGGTCGTCGCTGGAACCGATCCGGGTGAAGATCCGGTCGACCAGGGACAATTCGCAACTGGCCGCCGGCACGAAGCTACCGATGTGCGCCAGCAGCACGATCAACGCGGTCTGGCGCATGTAGGTGGATTTACCGCCCATGTTCGGACCGGTGATTACCAGCATGCGGGTGCTGTCATCGAGGCTCAGATCGTTGGCCACGAACGGCGTGGTGAGTACTTGCTCGACCACCGGGTGACGACCCTGGCTGATGCGCATGCACGGCTCGCTGACGAAACGCGGGCAGTTCAGGTCCAGATTCAGTGCACGCTCGGCGAGGTTGCTCAGCACGTCCAGTTCGGCCAGTGCCGCGGCGGTGTCTTGCAACGGTGGCAACTGGGCGATCAAATCTTCGAGCAGCGCTTCGTAGAGCATCTTCTCGCGCGCCAGGGCGCGGCTCTTGGCTGACAGCGCCTTGTCTTCGAACGCCTTCAGTTCCGGGGTAATGAAACGCTCGGCACCCTTGAGGGTCTGGCGACGGATATAGTCGGCGGGTGCCGATTCGGCCTGCTTGCTCGGCAACTCAATGAAGTAACCGTGAATGCGGTTGTAACCGACTTTCAGGTTGGCCAGGCCGGTGCGGGCCTTCTCCCGGGCTTCCAGATCGATCAGGAACTGCCCGGCGTTTTCGCTGAGCGATTGCAGCTCGTCGAGTTCGCTGTCGTAACCGGTTTTCAACACGCCGCCGTCACGGATCACCGCTGGCGGGTTGTCGATGATGGCTTTCTCCAGCAGCGCCGCCAGTTCCGGATAGGTGCTGGTGGTCGTTGCCAGTTGAATGATGTGCGGAGCTTCAAGCTCGGCCATTGCCACCTGCAACTCTGGCAGCGCGCCGAGGGCATCGCGCAGACGCGCCAGGTCGCGAGGACGGGCATTGCGCAGGCCGATCCGCGCCAGGATCCGCTCGATGTCGCCGATCTCCTTGAGCTGCGGTTGCAGTTTCTCGAAGCGGTAACCGTCGAGCAGGCAGGTAATCGAGGTCTGGCGCGCCTGCAATACGGTCAGATCCCGCAGCGGACGGTTCAGCCAGCGGGTCAGCAGGCGGCTGCCCATGGCGGTCTGGCAGCGGTCGACCACCGATTGCAACGTGTTGTCGCGACCGCCAGCCAGGTTGGTATCCAGTTCCAGGTTGCGACGGCTCGCGCCGTCCAGCACCACGGTGTCGTCCAGGCGTTCATGACGCAGGCTGCGCAAATGGGGCAGGGCAGTGCGCTGGGTTTCCTTGGCGTAGCTGAGCAGGCAACCGGCGGCGCCGATGGCCAGGGTCAGGTTCTCGCAGCCGAAACCTTTCAAGTCCTGGGTGGAAAACTGCTGGCAAAGACTTTTCAGCGCCGAATCACGTTCGAAATCCCACGGCGCACGGCGACGAACCCCACGACGTTTCTCCGCCGGCAGATCCTTCGGCCAGTCATCCGGGATCATCAGCTCTACCGGATTGACCCGCTCCAGTTCTGCCAGCAGGTTTTCCCAGCCCTTGATCTCCAGCACGGTGAAGTTGCCGCTGGTGATATCCAGCACCGCCAGGCCGAACAGACGCTCGTCACCCAGCACTGCCGCGATCAGGTTGTCCCGACGCTCATCCAGCAGCGCTTCATCGCTGACCGTGCCCGGCGTGATGATCCGCACCACCTGACGATCCACCGGTCCTTTGCTGGTAGCCGGGTCGCCGACCTGCTCACAGATCACCACCGACTCGCCGAGCTTGACCAGTTTCGCCAGGTAACCTTCCGCTGCGTGGTAAGGAATCCCACACATCGGAATCGCCTGACCCGCCGACTGCCCACGGGCGGTCAGGGTGATGTCCAGCAATTTGGCGGCCTTCTTCGCGTCTTCATAGAAGATTTCGTAGAAGTCGCCCATGCGGTAGAACATCAGCTGGTCAGGGTGCTGGTTTTTCAGGCGCCAGTACTGCTGCATCATTGGCGTGTGAGAGGAGAGATCGGAAATAGCTTTATTCATCAGTGGCTTATGGATAAATATCAAAGTCTTTGGGTGAAATGAGGCATTTCGATTCGAAAATTCCGAACCTATAGCCTCGCTTGATCAGCACATGCCAAGGTTAACATGCTTGGCCCCTGGCTTACTGTACAGGCTGCACCACCATTGGCAGCGGCCATGCTCCGCGCTATGAACTCACCATCTAGATCTAAAGATTCGTTCTCGTAAATCAACTTCTAATTGGGTACTGAAAGCTTCTTGATCTTAGGTTGAAGGATATGCTTTAGGAGTCCGGAGGACGGTAGTTCAATGTACTTGTAACTCACATAAGAACAAAGCAGGACGGCAGCGCAAATCGTTAGTAATGCCATCGTTGGGTCTAAATTGGTTTTTTTTTGGAGGGCGAGTACATAAAATATAATTATCGGGTGTGATAAGTAAGTTGAGTAAGACCAATCCCCGAGCTTGTTTATTTTGCGTTTCTCGGAAAAGCGGGGCTCTTGAGAGATCAGTGCCAGCATTATGGCAGTGCAGGGCAATCCGATGCGTAGGGGGTTGTGGTCGACGAAACTCGACATAGCGATTACGATGATCGATATTGCGAAAATCAATATTGCAATGCTTGTGGATATCGAGTGGTGATAGCCGCGTTTATAAATTTCCGCAATAAAAACGCCAAACAAAAAATTGTAAATTATCGGTGTTCCGTAGAATGCGAATGAGCCTCCTAGCTTGGGTGCGAACGTTTGTATGAGCACGATTCCAATAAAAAGCCCTGCGGAAAGTAGATACTTCGGAGTGAGCAGGGATAAAGCAAAAATCAAATAGAAAACAGCTTCGAAATTTAACGTCCACCCTACAGATAATACTGGGAATAGCCCAAGCCCTGAGGGATTCTGTGCTGGCAAAAACAACATGCTTTTTAACAAGAACTCCAAGCTGATTCCAAGGGCTGGCATTATGCTTGGTGCCATAATTATTGTGAGCGCGGTGATCAGGGTGTATAGCCAGTAGGCTGGCACTATTCGAGCTATTCGGTGAATGGCAAATTCTTTTGGGGAGATTGTTTTATTAGAGGTCGATGCATAAATAACAAAGCCGCTGATAATAAAGAAAATATCTACGCCTATCGATCCATAGTTGTAGAGAAATGCGGTAACTATGTTGCTTTCTTTATTTCCAGAAAGTTGTACGTAGTGATGCAGTACCACGATCCATGCGGCGAAGGCCCTGAGAAACTGTATGGAGTTCAGCATTTAGTTACGTCTTGAAATGTACAAGTGTACCAGTGTTGATCGGGACTTGTAGCCTTTTATTAGGCTTCAAGAGGTATGAAACTGCTCAGTATGAAACCCGCCTTCAACGATTCTCATCTCTTCCCTCCATCGATTGGTTTTTTTGTCTGGAGGACATGATGACCGCCACCGCAAAGCCGGGTGACATCTTGCTCGTACGGTTTGGGGTGAGGCTCGCGGTGAAGATTTCACCAGTCAGGCCTCCGTGGCCTGGCAGCGGTGTGGGCTGTGACGGAATAAGGCAGGAGGAGAGGGGGGCGCCTGGGGAAATTGAAGTGACAGCCGCAGAATCTGCATGGCTATGCGCGGAACCAGACACCGTGCGCGCAGAATGTTCCCGCGGTGCTGATTTGATTTTTAACATTAGGGACTCTGATATCTTAGAGCGCGGATACTAGACGCTGGTTTTCTTGGCGTTTAGTCAATATAGAGGGAGTGGCAGTGATCAATGAAGAAGAAAATTCTGGTTTATGGGTCAACGGAGTTTGGAGTCGTCGTGCGTGAGTTGGTACGACACAGCGGGGCGCATTTCGCCGGTTTCGTCGATGACTGGCACGCCGGCGAGGGTGTTATTGGAACGCTGGAGGACGTTATCCGGACGAGTCCGCCTAATGAGTATGACTTTGCCATTGCCATCGGGTACAAACACCTTGAGGCGCGTCGATGCAAGTTCGACGAGCTGCTAGCTCATGGGTACAGCCTGCCCTCTTTCATTCATCCACAGGCGTACGTGAGTGACAGCACCACGATTGGTGCTGGCGCCTTGGTTATGGCGCGTGCTGTTCTGGACATCAGAACGCAGGTCGGGGATCTTGCCGTTGTATGGCCTGGGGCTGTGATCAATCACGACTGCGTGGTCGATGGAAACACCTTCATTTCCCCGAATGCCACTCTCTGCGGACACTCCAGGGTCGGCATCGATACTTTCATTGGTGCCGGTGCGGTGGTGGTAGATCATACGTCTGTGCCAAGTGGCTCATTCATAAAGGCGGGATCGGTCTTTGTTCGAAAGCAGGCCAGCAACTAGGCATCCCGGGGCATCCAGGCAAAAAATAATGTTGCCGGCGGAAGGATTTAGCTGCAGTGCGAAGAGGGTCGCTGCAACGACGTGCTTCACCCACCGGTCAGCTGATGTTAGCTTGCGCACCTCTTTTGTCTGTCGACTTGGTTTTTTACCATGAGTAACGCTTTACCAAAAAAAATTCTACTGCTGATTCCCATGGTGTTGATCTGTGCACTGCTCAGCGGAGTGTTTCTTCCTGTCTACTCTGATGAGGTTGTGACGAAGTTCAACAATGCACGCTTTTTCATGGAAAGCGGGCAGATGCTCTCTTTTTATCCGCAATGCACCACCTCTGTCGGCCATTGGGTAGCTTGGGTTTTTTATCCAGCTGCGATATTGGTTTCCTCGGTTTATGCTTATCTGGAACCTTTCGGATTGCGGGTGAGTGGCGTTGTACTAGCGTTGGCTTGGTTCGGGCTGTTGGCTTACTGGTGCTACCGGCAAACAGCAGAGGGGTGGGTGGGGCGTTTCACCTTACTGGCTGCCTTTGCATCCCTTGGCGTCATGCCATATCTCTGGGTACTTTCGCGCCCCGAGCAGTTCATGTTATTGCCGGTTCTGCTCATTTGCATTTTGGCACTGTTCGCCCCCATATCGAGCAGCAGCAGACGTCAAATGATCTTAATGGGCGGGTTAGTGCTACTGCTTTCGGTATTTTTTTACGCTCATCCCAAGAGTCTTTTTTTTACGCCGTTCTTTCTTGCCGCCGTATGGATCGCCACCCGAGGTTTCAGGTTGCTGATTCGCGCCGGCCTATTGATGTATGTACTTGCGTTAAGTGCGCAAGTGTTGCGCGATGCTAGTTTCCTCGGCGGCTGTCTGGATGCACCTGCTATCCAAAGCTTACTGGCTGCGAACAGCCTCATGCCCGGAATGTTGTTGAGCGACCCCCTTGCGTTCTTTGGAGCGGCCTGGCAAAACATTGGCCTATTTCCCGAACGGATGCTTGCTCACCTGACCTTCAATCCAACCTTTCAATCGGGTTGGTTGCCGCCCTTGACGGACAATCCGGGTCTGTTGCTCTGGTTAAACCCGCTTATTCATTACACCCTGCTAGTTTTGGTGGTGGGAAGCCATTTGTTGGCGGTAGGCCTGGCAATCGTCTCCCTGGCAAGACGGCGGATGCCGGCGGCACTCTTCCTGGCGTCACTGCTGGCCGCAGGCGATTTGATCAATGTCGCGCTGTATAACCTCCAGAACTTTTACGCCGGCATCCAGTACGTGCCCCTGTCCATTATTATCGTCGTCTTGCTGTTCCAGTGCCTGCCGGTTGTCCGGCCATGGTTTGCGGCCAGGATTGCGGGGCGCCTGGCTCTAGCGTTTGTGGCCGGTCTGGCACTCATGTCGTTATTTACACTGTTTTATCTGATAACGCCGAATCTGCTGCACAATGCTGATTATGCAAACGCCAGTATTCCTGGTCAGCCGCTGTCCGTACCGGTACTGGACGTCCAGGCGCACCTGAATTCGATCCGGGAGCTGGGCGAGTCCTGTCATATTCCGGCGGACAACGCTGAGCATGTAGTGGTCGATCACATGACCTACTTCGCCTATCTGAGAGATCGCAGTCCTGTACATGTCCTGTATGTTTCGGAGTTCGGTTACGGCGGGGATCTGCTCAACGGCAAGTTGCTGCCTTTTCTGAAGGAAAGAAATAGCCCTGGCCTGATTACCCGATGCGAGTGGGTGCCGAGCGAGTTTCGCGACATTCAGCGACAGAATGACCGTGGTTATTGCTGCGTCGATTTTGGTAGCAGGTAGGGAGGACGCCCGCTCCTACCGCGAAGGCGCCTAGTGAGCGGGACTGCTGAGAGGGTTTAGCGCAATGCTGCCTCGAGTACGGCGATGACGCGATCTTGTTGTTCATGCGTCAACCCGACCCACAGCGGCAGCCGGATCAGCCGTTCTGACTGCCGGTCGGTCACGGCCATTGAGCCATGGACCCTGCCATAGCGTTGACCGGCTGGCGATGAGTGAAGTGGAACATAGTGGAACACTGAATTAACGCCCGCGCCTTTCAGTGCTTCGAGTACTGTCTGGCGGTCAATCTGCGAGTCCAGAAGTACGTAGTACATGTGGGCATTGTGGGTGCAGTAGGCGGGTATGATCGGTCGTCTAAGCAAACCTTTCTGCTCAAGGGGGGCCAAGGCATCATGGTAGTGCTGCCAGCATGCCAACCGTTGCTCGGTAATGCCTGTGGCCTCCTCCAGTTGTGCCCACAGGAATGCCGCGATCAACTCCCCAGGCAGGAATGACGAACCCACTTCTTGCCAGGTGTACTTGTCCACTTCACCCCGGAAGAAGCTGCTGCGGTCCGTGCCTTTTTCGCGAATGATCTCGGCGCGGCGGACCAGCGCCGGATCGTTGACCAGCAGCGCGCCCCCTTCGCCAGATATGACGTTCTTGGTTTCATGGAAGCTCAATGCGCCAAGGCTGCCCAAACTCCCCAGTGGGCGACCCTTGTAGCAGGCCATGATGCCTTGCGCGGCATCTTCTACAACGTGCAGGTCATGTCGCTGTGCGATTGCCAGAATGCTGTCCATCTCACAAGCCACGCCCGCATAGTGCACGGGAACGATAGCCCGGGTGCGCGAGGTGATGGCGGCCTCGATCAAGCGCTCGTCGAGGTTGAGCGTGTCTTCTCGAATGTCCACAAACACCGGCACGCCGCCACGCAGCACGAACGCGTTGGCGGTGGAGACAAAGGTGTAGGACGGCATGATGATCTCATCGCCGGGCTGAATATCCAGCAACAAGGCCGCCATTTCCAGCGCTGCGGTGCAAGAGTGAGTCAGCAAGGCCTTGTTGCAGCCACTGGCGTTTTCCAGCCACTGGTGACAGCGCTTGGTGAACGGCCCATCGCCCGCCAGCATATTGCCGAACTTGGCTTCGGCGATGTAATACAATTCCTTGCCGGTCATGTGAGGGCGATTAAATTGAATTTTTTCGCTAGTCATCGCAGTGTTCCGAATAGGGTTTAGTGGCAATCAGCAACAGTGAACCGCGTCATTGAGCTGTTTTGAATACGAAGAGTTTGAGAGTTACAAACAGATAGCCAGCTACCACAAAGATCGCCGCTGCCTGTATCCACTGGTGGGCGTATCCGAAGTGATCGACGAATAACGCCAGCAGGCAGAGATTGATGGCATAACCACCCATGTGGGCAATGACAAAGCGAACACCTGAACCTAAAGTCCCTCCCTCGTATGAAAAGGTCAGGCGCCGGTTTCCGAAGAAACTGATAAGTGCGCCGGCTACATAGAGAGCTGTCATGGTTTGCTTCGGTGGGCTTCCCAGTTCGGTCAACAAAAGGTAAACGGCAAGTCCGCAGGCATTGCTGAGCAAACCGATCAAGCCATACTTGATCAATTGCGCAGCAGGTATCCGTCGTTTAAGTCGAGCGGTCAGGCTGTTCATTCAGTTTCTACGTCCAGCAATTGTCGTACCTCTAGCCAGGCGTGTTTTCCGTCATGAGCGGCCATAAATGTTCCTGACAATGGTGTAGGGGCGGCGCTTGCTTTCGGAGAATACTTTGGAAAGGTAGATGCCGATGATGCCCATGCAAGAGAGGATCAGGCCGCCAAGCAACCAGATCGAGACCATCACTGAAGTCCAGCCCGCCATGATATATGAGAAGAACAGCCAGTTGATCAGCAGGTAAGCGGAATAGCAGCAGGCGAATGAGAAAATGATAAGGCCGATGTAGAAAATGGCGATCAGCGGTAGCACGCTGAAAGAGGTCACGGAATTCACCACCAACGACAATTTGCGCCTGAAGGTGTAGGTCGATTGACTTGAGCTGAGTTTTTGAATGGTGACAGCCTTTTGTACGAAGCCGGTGATGTGAAACAAACCGGCCATGAACACCTCTCGTTCCTCGTGGCACAGGAGCGCATCTACATAGCGCCGAGTCATCAAGCGAGCCGTGACAACGTTGGCTGGGAGTGACAAACCGGACAACCGGTTGATCAACGTCCAGAAGAGACCACCACTCAAGCGTTCGAACCAGCTGCCCTTACGCTGCTCTTGCACTCCGTAGACCACGTCACAGTTCTCGCCGTGCATCTGCTCGGAAAAAGTCAGCAGACACTCCGGCGGCTCCTCCAGGTCGCTGTCGATCAAGAACACCTCGTCGCCCCGGGCATGGGCGAGTCCGGTCATCATGGCCTTGTGATGACCGAAGTTCCTTGAAAGGTCGACCAACACCACATGTGGGTCAGTTTCCGTCAGGCGAATTGCTCGTCCCAAGCTATCATCAGGCGAGCCGTCGTTGACCAGAACGATTTCATAGTCATCACCTGCATGTGCTTGCGCAACACTGCTGCAGCGTGCATGAAACTCCTGGAGATGGTTTGCGGATTGGTACAGGGTGGCGACGATGGACAGTCTCATAAGGTGGCGTGCTTCATGTAAGTGTGAGATCCAGTGCCGCAGTTGAAGAGCAGGTCAAGAATGCTGACCCCGTGAACGAACGGGCCCCACAGTTGTGGGTATTCGAGGTAATCACTGTAATCGAACCAGTGCAGTTTGATGCCTTGCGCCTGGAACTGTTCGGGCTGCAAGTAATCCTTGGCTGACGGTCCAGAAATATAGTCACTGGCACCCGACTGTCGACACAAGTCGACCAGACGCTCAGTCTTGCCTTCGCCCAGTTGGTAGTCCCACGAGCAAGATATTCGTGTATTGATGCCAAGGTAGGCACATATCGCCCTTATCAGGCTACTGTTCAATAGGGTGAGATGGCTGTAGGACGTTTCTAGGTACAGAGGGCGAAGCCAACTAGCGATAGCATCGAAGTGTGCCGCTCGTCGATAGTTGCTTTCCAGGGTCTTCCAATGCTTCACCTGCCAGCCGTCGACCAGAGGCACATCACGGATGCGCCGACGAATATCCTGGCCCACCGGCACTGTCAGCCACTGCACACCTTGAGGTGTCTTGATCTGATTACGATTGCGCCAGTCGTTTTTAGTGAATTGCATATCATCGTAAAGGATGAATTCATCCACCGCCGCGATGAGGTCAAAGTAACCTTTCCAGGGGATATAGTTGGACTGCAGGATGGCAACTTTCTTCACATTGAAATCCGTTCGCGAGCAAGCGCACTGCCTATTTTGGAATCAGTGCTGCTGCCTGTGTATATTCTGAGGCTGTTCCATATGCTAACAGCAATAAGCGCAGCGGGTTACCCAGGGCATCTGCTAGTTTCTTGAACCATAGAGTGTGCCTGGCGCAGATATGAATGCTCGGCAGTATGTATATGATACTCATGCACGATCTATGCGAATCAGCATTTGTTTTTCGCGAAAAGATCAAGCACTATGCGCTTTATGCAAAAACGCAATGTTTCTACCGTCTTAAGAGCGCTGCTCGATCAGCACGGGATCTCCCCCACGGAGCTTCACCGTCGCACTGGCGTGCCTCAATCCACTCTCTCGCGGATCCTCAGCGGGAAGATCGTTGATCCCTCGGATAAACACATCTCGAAGATCGCCGAGTACTTCGCCGTGAGCACCGACCAGTTGCGGGGCCGTGTGGATGTCGCGCCGGCAGCCAGCACCGGGCGCGATCAATTGCATTCGGAACTCAAGGACATAAGTCTGTGGGACGACGATACGCCCGTCGACGATGACGAGGTATCGGTCCCCTTTCTTCGCGAGGTTGAATTGGCTGCTGGATCAGGAAGATTCGTCATCGAAGAGAGCGAGCGCTCTAGCCTGCGCTTCGGCAAGCGAAGTTTGCGCCACAATGGCGTGCAGTTCGACCAGGCGAAATGCGTGACGGTGCGCGGCAACAGTATGTTGCCGGTACTGCGCGACGGCGCCACCGTCGGCGTTAATGCCGGCAAGTGCGGAATCGGCGATATCGTGGATGGCGACCTTTATGCCATCAACCATAACGGCCAACTGCGGGTGAAACAGCTTTATCGCCTGCCTACCGGGATCCGCCTGCGCAGCTTCAATCGCGATGAACATCCGGACGAGGACTACACCTTCCAGGAAATCCAGGAAGAGCAGATTGTCATCCTCGGTCACGTCTTCTGGTGGGGCATGTACGCCCGTTAACCTCACCGCTGTCAGATAAAGCCCGCCACTGAGTGGGTTTTTTTTCGCCTACCGAAAAGCTGTCAGTGCCTTTGCCTGCGGGTCTTTCATGCGCCTATGCATTTCAAGTGCATAAATAAATGCATTTGTGCATTGACTGTATATGCATCCATGCATATTCTTTGTCTCAAGCAGCTCAACAAAGCAGCTCGAAACGAAGCTCTTTAGTTCCACCAAAAAGGCAGCGATGAACCGGCCTCAACGGTTCAGAGGGTTGGCAACTGACCCGGGTGTGCAGCGTAAAGCACCACAAGCAGTTATCCGGCGGGCAGGGACCGCGGTCGGAAAAACAATCTGAATCGATCCGTACCGCGCCAGTAGCGCCGAAAGATCAGCGCGAAGGACCGCATTACTGAAAAGCCCGGCAAGCGCCGGGCTTTTTGGAATGCCTACCTACCGTCAGGCACACCAAGAGTCACCGTTTGAAAGATACACATATCTCTCATCAATCACCCCCCGGAGGCGTGACATGACAAACGAGCAACAAGCGTTGCTGGACATGCCGATCTGGCTCGTCATCGTCCTCGCCCTGGTGGGCGGGGTGTCCGGCGAAATGTGGCGCGCCGACAAGGAGGGCGCCCGCGGCTGGTCATTGCTGCGGCGCCTAGCCCTGCGATCCGGGGCCTGCATGGTCTGCGGGGTCTCGGCCATCATGCTGCTGTATGCCGCCGGCGTGTCGATCTGGACGGCTTGCGCGTTCGGTTGCCTGACGGCGATGGCCGGGGCAGACGTTGCCATTGGCCTTTATGAACGTTGGGCGGCCAAGCGGATTGGCGTTTGCGAAGTGCCGCCGCGAGATTCTCGTCCGGATCAACAGTGAACCGGTGTCGCTGATCTTCGCGTTGCTATAAGAACAGGAGGCCATTAATGCCCGCCGTCATCGAAAAACCGTCGCAGCTGTTTTCCGCCGTTGCCGAAACGTTACGCACCACCATTCCCGGCTTGAACGTCGGGAGTCATCAAGACTTTGACGGCACCGGCGATCAGCCCTGGGTGCTGATCACCATCGAACGTAATGCGCCGGGCAACCGTGCCAACGACGGACGTATCGCTCATGTCCTGACGATTTTCTTGCAAGTCGTATTGCCTGGCGCAGGGTTGGCGGCTTGCGATCTGGCCAGTGAGTTGAAAAACCTGGTCGCCGATAACCGCTGGAATCTGCCGGGTGATCAATGCGATATGCCCATGAACATTGATGGCATCCCGTCCGCGTTCATCAGCGAGACGCGGGACTACACCGCCTGGACCGTTTCATTTACCCAAACCCTGTACCTCGGCCCGACGCGACTCGAGGACCCGTTGGGTATTCCGAAATTCGCCCGCACCTGGGAGGTGTCGAACATCGACGACCCGGATCAATACACCGCACTAGAGGACTGACCCATGTTTGATGCGCTTCTACGTATGCAACTGGGCCCGATCATCGAGCGTCTGGCCGAGATGGAGACCGAGCTCGAAGATCTGCACCGGCGTGCCGACAGCTTCTGTCGCATAGGCGTTTGTCAGCAGGTCGATGCGGCCAGCAACACCTGCAAGGTCCGTCATGGCGAGCTGCTTACCCCTGCAATCAGGTTTTTCAATCCGAGTGCCGGCGCACAGAGCGAGTCGCGGATCCCCTCCGTGGGCGAGCAGTGCCTGTTGCTGAACCATGGCGGCGGCGATGGCGGTGGACAATCGGTGGCGTTGTTCGGCCTTAACGGCGGTCAGTTCCCGCCCGTCTCGACACAGGCATCGTTGACGCGTCGCCTCTATCAGGACGGAACGGAAAGCGGTTACGACAACGCCAGTCATGTTCTGCACTGGAAAAACGGCCCGGTGGCGTTCATCGGCTCTCGTGAATCCCTCGAGTTGAGCATCGGCCCGGCAAGGCTGGCGATGACGCCTGAGATCATCGAATTGCAACTGGGCGCCGTCGGCATGCGGCTCGATGCTTCCGGTGTGCATCTGAGCGGCCCGTTGGTGGATCACCAGGGTCGCGTCATCAGTACCGCATAAAGAGCTTCCCATGATCGGAATCGATAGAAACACCGGCGCAACGGTCGATGACTGGCTGCAGTTTGTGCAGCGCGCCACCCGTGCACTGACCACGCCTTTGGGCACGCGTCAGAAGCGTCCTTTGTATGGCTGCGCACTCACTGAGTTGCTGGGGCGGAACCTCGGCGACGACCTGCTGATTCTTGCCCAGAGCCATGCGGCCCATGCGTTTTACAACAAGCACAACGGCATCGACGATTTCGAGCCGCAAGTCATTGTCGCCAGTCGCCGCGGTGCGGGGCTGCTGCTGCGTTTCGCCGGCACCTGGAAAAATCGCCAACAGACTTTTGAGGTAATGGCATGAGCATGTTGATCCCCGGCCAGAATCAGTTGGCCGAACCGGCAATCGTCACGATCGAAGCGTTCGAGGATTTGCTCGCAGAGTTCAAAACCTTTGTCGTCGAGTACGTCGGCGCCCGTTCGCCCGAGAGCGCGGCCAAGCTTTTGGTCAGTCTTGAAAACGAAAGCGAGTTGCTCACCCTGGCCCTTGAGGCCTTTTGTGTTCGGCTGCAAATCCATGAACGTAAATACAACGCCCGCATCAAGCAGATGCTGGCGTGGTGGGCCACCGGGACCAATCTCGATGCGCGCCTCGCGGACATGGGGCTAGAACGTCAGATGCTTGATCCGGGCGACCCGGCGGCGTTCCCGCCGATCGATCCGGTTTTCGAGAGCGATGACGACGCCCGGTTGCGTTATTACCTGGCGCCGCATGCCCCGGCGGCTGGCTCTCGCATGCAGTATCGACGCGAGATCTTCACCCTTGGCGAACGGCCCGCCGTGAAGGTGGAAAGCGCCGCGGCGGGTGTGGTGACGGTCACTTACACCTTCGACCCGGACGGCTATGCAGCGCAGGTCAAGGACGGCAATGGACGCCGTACCGCGCCAGGCGAAGTCACGGTCACGGTGCTTTCCCGGGAGAGCGATGGCACGCCATCCCAAGCGCTGCTCGACGGTGTTCGCCAGCATTTCGCCCGGCCTGATGTACGACCGGAAACGGATCGGGTCACCGTGCAGGCCGCGCAAATCAAGAACTACAAAATCCGGGTGAATGCGAAGATCAACCCGGGGCCCGATTCAGGGCTCACCAAAGTCGCCGCGCAACAGCAGCTGCAGGCGTATGCCGATGCCTGTCATCGCCTGGAAGGGCGGGTGGACCCGAGCTGGATCGACTACACGCTGCACAGCGCCGGCGCGGTTCAGCTGCAAATCCTTGAGCCGGTAGCGCCGATTGTGACGAGTGCTTTTCAAGCGCCGTATTGCACGGGCGTCGAGGTCGAGGTGGATACGTTATGAGTGACGACACACCTCGCGCGAGCCTGTTGCCGGCCAACAGCTCACCGCTGGAAAAGGCACTTGATCTCGGTTTCGCCCGGTTGCTCGAACGCATCGATCCGCCGTTCCCCGACCTGATGAATCCTGCCGAAACACCGCTGGCATTCCTGCCGTATCTGGGCGCGGATCGCGGGGTCAGCGAATGGAGCGCCGAAGCGCCCGAGGCGGAAAAACGCCTGACGGTCGAACTCGCCTGGCCCACAGCACGGCAGGCCGGGACTCGAAAAGCGCTGGCAAACGCGATCAAGGGATTGCAACTGATACCGGAAATTCGTGCCTGGTACGAGCAAACGCCGCCCGGTCCGCCTTACAGCTTTTCCGTTCGGGCTTTTTCCGAACAGCCCTACAGCGAAGCAATTGACGCACGTCTCGACCGACGCCTGGCCGATGCCAAAAGCGAACGCGACACCTTGAAGGTTTCCGTCGGCTTGAGCGCATTCGGCAGTCACGTCATCGGCGCCGCCACCGTATGCGGCGAGCTGACCACGGTTTATCCGATTGTCATCGAAGGGCTTGAAGCCTCGGGTCAGGCCTTCATGGCCGCCGGGCTCTATACCGTCGAAACCTCCACTATTTATCCACAGGGGTCCTAAATGGCCGACTATTACACCCTGCTCACCAATGCGGGGATCGCCTACGAAACCGCCTGCAAGGCGGCGGGCGTGCCGATCAAACTGTCGCAGATCTCCGTCGGTGATGGTGGCGGCACGGTTTACAACCCGGCCGCAACGGCCACCGCACTGAAACGCGAAGTGTGGCGCGGGCCGCTCAATGCGCTGTTCCAGGATGAGAAAAACCCAAACTGGCTGCTGGCCGAAGTGACTATCCCGCCTGAAGTAGGCGGCTGGTATGTGCGTGAGGCCGGATTGTGGACTGATACCGGCATACTGTATGCGATCGTCAAATATCCGGAGTCGTTCAAGCCGGTATTGGCGACGTCGGGTTCGGGGAAAGAGTTCTACATTCGCTCGATTTTCGAGACCAGTAATGCGGCGTTGGTGACGTTGTTGATTGACGACACGGTGGTCAAGGCGACGCGTGCGTGGGTGATGAGTTACCTCGCTGAAGAACTCGGCAAACTCGATGGCAAGCAATCGGTGCGGGTTGCCGCCACCGCTAACGTGGTGTTGAGCGGCGCGCAGCAAATCGATGGCGTCGCGGCAGTTGTAGGTGATCGGGTGTTGCTGTCGAACCAGACGCAGGCCAAGGACAACGGCCTGTGGGTGGTTGCCAATGGCGACTGGGGGCGGGCAAGCGATGCCAACACCAGTGCGAAAGTTACGCCTAGCCTGACTGTGATGGTCGAAGAGGGTGTGGTGAACGGTGATTCGCTGTGGCATCTGACTTCCAACGGGTCGATTGCCCTGGGCACGACGGCGCTGACGTTTGAAAAGTTGGCTGGCCGGACGGGGATTCAGCCGGGGACTTATAAGAGTCTGACCGTGGATAAGTACGGTCGGGCAACCGGTGGTTCGAATCCTGAAACGCTGGCCGGGTTTGGTATCAAGGACGTGTACACCAAGGCTGAAATCGGGGCGATGATTGCCGAGGCTTCGGCGCTGCCGGTCGGCGCGATGGTGGCGTTCCCAGTGAACAAGATTGCGCCCGGGTTTCTGGAGATCGACGGCAGTGTTAAGAGCATTGCGGTCTATCCGGACCTGGCCGCCTACCTGGGGACTACGTTCAACACAGGCGGCGAAGGCGCGGGCAATTTCCGTCTGCCTGAGTCGCGTGGCGAGTTTCTGCGTGGCTGGGACCATGGGCGTGGTGTGGATGCTAGCCGGGCGATTGGCAGTTATCAGCTTGATGCCATGCAGCCCATTGTTGGTAGCTTTTACTCCCGGTCGGCGTCTGCCGCTATTGGTCCCGTCACGGGAGCAGTAGGAGCTACGAACCCGTTTACAGGGACGTCCCTGAAAAACGGGCCAACAGGCGTTTCATACGTCACTCTCGACGCGGGCGGTGGCAACGCAGATACGACAACCTTCGATTCGTCCCGAGCTACCAGGACGGCGGCAGAAACACGACCGCGAAACCTGGCCGTCATGTGGTGCATCAAGGCCTGGAACGCGCCGATCAATCAGGGAAACATTGATATCACCGCGCTTGCTGCGTTGGCTGCTTACGCTACTGAAACCAATCAGGGTACAGCCAAGGTCGCTACACAGAATCAGGCGGATGTCGGGGCCGATGACACTACGTTTATCACGCCAAAAAAAATGCGTTGGGGGATTACAGCCAGCCTTAACGTTAACGGCTACATCATCTTCCCGACGTGGATGTTCAGCTTCATTATCCAGTGGACCACTGTCGGTAGTATTCCAGCGGGTGCATCAGGATCTGTTGCCTGGCCTGTTGCTTTCCGAGCCGCGTGTCTTTTTGGGGGGGCTTGTCCTGTTGGGGTCACCGCTAACAATTCGGCGGGAAATATCGTGCCCGGTGCCGTTTCAAACACGGGTGTCAATTTACATAACTGGGGGGTGATTACCGCGCCTTCCCGGGCATGGGCGTTTGGAGTTTGAACATGCAACGATTTTACAGCCAATCTACTGGGTGCACTTATCTCGAGGGCTTTCACACGCAAATGCCCAAGGACGCTAAACCCATTGCCGAGGAACACTATCAAGCTGTTTTGGCAAATCCGATGCCGGGCAAGGTTCGCGGTCATGATGCTGACGGGTTGCCGATCCTGATAGATCCGCCACCTGAAGATCTGGCCGCGACGGAGAGAGCCTGGCGCAACTTCGAAATTCTGCGGGTGCAATGGATTCGTGACCGGCACCGGGACGAGCAGGAGCTGAGCCGGCCGCCCTCGATCACATTGGAACAATTTTCGGGCTTGCTGGATTACATGCAGACGCTGCGCGATTGGCCGGAACAGCAGGAGTTTCCCGCCGAGCAGTTCCGTCCGGTACAGCCCGCCTGGATCTCCGAGCAAACCCAGTAAACGCCCCGCACTGACGGGGCGTTTTCTTATCCGCTTCACATCACACAACACCTGACAGCCCCACTCACCTGGGGCTTTTTCGTTTCTGGAGAAACCCAAATGGCAGAACGCCAAACCTACACCGTGCTTGTTCCATTCCCCACCGGGGGGGGCCACTGGTCGAGCGTCGATCAAGAACTCGACCTACTCGATGTGGAGGCCAGTGCATTGCGCAGCGCTGGTCGTCTGGAACTGAAAAAAACCGAGGCTGCCGAATCAGCCTCTACATCCACCAAGGCCTTGAAGGCCGTTGCCAAGAAGGCTGAATAACATGGCTGAGGTTCTGAACTTCGAGCACAACGGCATTACCGTCAATGCCACCGAATCCCCCGAGGCCATGGGTGGCCTCGGTGACAACGTCATCGGTCTGATCGGCACTGCGCCGAAAGCCGATCCGCTGATTCCGCGCAATGCTCCGTTTCGCATCAACAGCTTCACCACCCAGGCGCTGCTCGATCCGACCGGCACTGAGTCGGGCACGCTGTTCCACGCAGTGTTCCAGATCCTGAAAGTGGCCAAGGTGCCGGTCTATGTTGTTATCGTCGAAGAGGGCGCCACCCCGGCGGACACGCAGAACAACGTGATCGGCGGCGTTGAGCCTCTGACCGGTCGCAAACTGGGCCTGGCTGCACTGAGCGGCGTAGCGGAAGACCTGACCATCATTGGTGCGCCAGGCTTCACCGGCACCAAAGCCGTGGCGAGTGAGTTCGCCTCGTTTGGCAAACGCATCAAGGCGCGGGTGGTACTCGACGGCAAGGACGCCGCGGTGGCCGATCAAGTGACTTACAGCCAGGAACTGGGCGGTGCGGACCTCGGTTTCGACCGCTGCCTGGTGGTGCACAACATGCCGGCCGTTTACTCCAAAGCGGCGAAGAAAAACGTGTTCCTGGCGCCTTCGAGCCTGGCCATCGCCGCGCTCGCCAAGGTCAAGCAATGGGAAAGCCCGGGCAACCAGGTGACCTACGCCGAAGACGTTTCGCGAGTCGTGGAATACAACATCCTCGACACCTCCACCGAAGGCGATCTGCTCAACCGCTACGGCGTCAGCTATTACGCCCGGACCATCCTCGGCGGTTTCTCGCTGCTGGGTAACCGCTCCATCACCGGCAAGTTCATCAGCTACGTCGGCCTTGAGGATGCGATCAGCCGCAAGCTGGTCAAGGCCGGTCAGAAGGCCATGGCCAAGAACCTGACCAAGTCGTTCATGGATCAGGAGGTCAAGCGCATCAACGACTGGCTGCAAACCCTGGTCGCCGACGAAACCATCCCGGGCGGCAGCGTGTACCTGCACCCTGAGTTGAACAGCGTCGAGAAGTACAAAAACGGTACCTGGTACGTGGTGATCGACTACGGCCGCTACGCACCGAACGAACACATGGTTTATCAACTCAACGCCCGCGATGAAATCATCGAGCAGTTCCTGGAGGATGTTCTCTAATGTTTACCAACCGTGTAAGACAGGCCATCGCGGCCACCCTGCAAGGCCTGCCGTTGTCGGCGACCGTCGAAAGTTTTACTCCGCCGAAAATTGAGTTCGGCATGGAAACCATGACAGGCGGGCGCTTCATCGGCGAGGAAATGATCAAGAACGGCACCGTGCTGACGGCTAATCTGGTCCTGCAAGGCATGGGGCCGGAAGTGATGCTGGCCTTGGGTGTGAAGCTGGGGGAAGACATTCTGCTGAACGTGCGCGAGGCCGGTCAGGATCAGGATGGCAACACTTGGTTTACCTACCACACCGTCGGCGGCAAGCTGAAGTCCCTGGTCGAAACAGCACTCAAAATGGGTGACAAACCCACCACCACGCTCGAGCTCTCCTGCCGCACCTACAACCGCCTCGAAAACGGCATCCCAGTGATCGACATCGACGTGCGCACGCAAAAGTTCGTGCTCAACGGCGTGGACATTCTCGGTGATGCCCGTCGCGCGGTATTGATTCCGTAACCCCTCGCACTACCCCCATGCAACTCGGTTAAACGCAGTCCCTGTGGGAGCGAGCCTTTTCGCGAATGCGGCGTGCCTGACACATTGATGTCGGGTTTGTCGCTGCCATCGTCGGAACGCCGCCCGGAGCCGGCTGGCTCCCACAGGTTGCACACCCAAGGAATTCATTTCATGTCCTGGACGCCTCCCGTTCACCCCTTGTTGTCGCCGATCACCGCCGACGACCAATCGACACTCGAGCAGATTCAGCTCAAACCGTTGTTTTACGCCGCACAGAAAGAAGCCCTGTTCCGTGCCGGCGATGATGAGGACGATCAATTCTTCGAACTGGCGAAATTGGCAACCGGCCTGTCGGTCAAGGAGCTCGACCAGCTCAAACGCCCGGACTACGTGAGCATCGCGCAGTACGTACATGAGATGTCGACTCGCCCGTCGTCGTATTTTTTACAGCGGGACACCGCATCGGACGATCCCGATCAGGTGCAACTGCTGCAACCGCTCGACGCAGCGGGCCGCAGCCTGACCTCGCTGACCCTGGAAATGCCGGTGCTGCGCGCCACCAAGGCGATGAAAAAGCTGAAAACGGCCAAGGAACGCGCCGAGTTCATCACCGCCCATTGCACCGGGTTGATGCTTCCCGATCTGGACCTGCTGACCGTGCCCGACTGGACACAGCTTCAGGTACGCATCGACGATTTTTTAAACAAACCGGCGGACTACTTTCGGAACGCGACATCGAAGTAATCCTTGATGTGGTGCCGCTCATTTACCCGGTAAGTGAAGCGGACATTCTGGAATGGGACGCCGGCAAGGCATTGCGCCGTTACGACATCGCGATCACTCGCCTTGGCGTGAAACAGGAGTAGAGCGGGATGGCAGAGAGTAAGTATTCGCTGTCCGATGCGGCGAGCATCGAGTTGCCGCAACTCGGCAGCGCATCTGAAATGTCGGGGCTGAACCTGGCACTGACCACGGCCAGCCTCGACATCCGTCTGCTGGTGTCGGAGCAGATGAAGCTCCGTGAAACCTTGGCGTTGCTGAACATTGCCCTGTCGTCGCAGCAGTCGCTGCTCAAGGCGAACGCTTCGGTGTCGGCGGCAGGCAGTGAGCCAAAGTCAAAACTCAAGGCTGAGGTTGACCAGCGTGCACCGCCTGATTTGCTCAAGTCTGCGATGGCGGCTGAGCTGGCGATGGTTGAGCTCAACCAGGTGCTGAAGCTGGACAATGTCCAGTTGCAGAAACTGTCGGAGGCCAACCAGAAAATGGCCACTGACAAGCAGGTTGCTCCGAGCGGGGCAACTGCGGTTCAACTGGCCCAGGTCGAGTTGGCGGCGGCGAAGGCAGGTATCGGGGACGGGCTCGACCCGGCCAAAAAGCAGGACGAACTGCTGAACTTCACCCGAGATAGCGCGGTGACGGCGTCGGCGTTCAATCTCGACGTCAAGGCCGCCAGCGAGATGCTGTTGGGCTGGCGCAACTCGATGAAACTGGATCGGGGACAAAGCCTGAGTCTGGCGGATGCGACCAACCATCTCGGCAACAGCGGCCTGAATGTCAAAGCAGCAGACATCGGTTCTGTCGTGCAACGCAGTGGCGAGGCGGGCATCGCCGCGGGAATGACGCTGGAACAGATGGCGGGCCTCGCGGCGGCGTTCTTGAACAGCGGCGCGGATAAGGCCGGTGCCGGTGAGGCTTTGAAAGGTTTCACCATGGTTTTGGCCAAGGGGGACGCGGCTTCACCGGCACAGCGCAAGGCCTGGTCTGACCTGGACGGCAAATTTAATCCCGGGATGTTGGCTGATGGCCTGCGCAAGGACGCGCCGGGAACGATCAACTTGGTGCTTGAAGCACTGAAGAAAAAACCTGCAGAAGAACAGCAGTCACTGACCAAGACATTGTTCGGTGATAACGCGGCGATTCTTGAACTGCTGAAAAAGCCGGAAGACGTTCAAAAGGCTTTTTTGCTGGTGTCCGAACGGACCTCCGACGGGGTGTTGCCGAAATACAACGGTTCCGTAGCGAAATCCGCCGAGGCGCTTGGGGAAACCTCGCAAGGGCGCTGGAATGCGCTGGATGCGAGTAAGAACCGGATGTTCACGGCGGGCGGCAATGCCCTGGCACCGTTGACTGATGGTTTGATGGTGTCGCTTGGCGCATTGGCCGATGGCTTGAGCGGGGTCGCTGAAGCACAACCGAAAACTACTGCAGGATTACTGGTGCTCGCGGGGGCCATTGCGTTGGCGCGTGGTGCTGAAATCAAGGTCGCGATGGCGTCCGCGATCACAGCTGCAGCGACAAAACTTCTGGTCCTGGCCGGTGCGCGACCGATTCCCGAAGCGGGTGATCTGACAGCCGATGCCAAAGAGCGTGGCCGTAAGGGCAAAAAGCAACCCCGAGGCGCAAGGGCCGGAAAAAGCACCGCTCCTGGAAAAGCCGCGATCAAGCCCATCCCCAAAAGCACTACCAAGGTGCCACGTATGTCGACCGGGAGTCGCTTGCTGGGTGCCGCCAGAATGGGCTCGGCAGTCACCCAACGGGTTGCGCCGCTGATGCTGCTCAGCGCTGGTTACGATGCTGTCAAAGGCCTGCAGGCGGGTGATACCAAAGCGGTCGGCGGTGCGCTGGGCTCTGCCGGTGGTGGGCTCGCCGGTACTTATGCGGGCGCTGCTGCCGGCGCCATGATTGGCAGCGTGGTGCCTATTCTGGGGACCGCAGTTGGTGGCGTGATTGGTGGTTTGCTGGGTGGTGTGGCGGGCAGTTGGGGAGGGGAATGGCTGGGTGAGAAACTCGCTAAACCCGCCGACAAGCTCGCCGCTCCAGATCAGGTCAGCAAAGACCTGACCAACGCCCAGACGAGTAATCAACAGAACACGGTTAACGCGAACATCTACATCAACGGCCAGGATCAGGCCAGCGCCAGTCAATTGGCGAACCTGGTTGTGCAACAGATCACGGGCCAATTAGGACTTATGACAATGCCCAACTCACTCGCCATGCGAAGTGATGCGGCCCTGACCGACGGAGGTACATGATGCGTCAGCAAATGGCACTCGGCAGTTTCATTTTCGGCCTGTCCAGAAAATTCGCTTACCACAGCCTGGTGCGCACCTCGGACGGCGGCTGGAAGAGCATCGACATCCTCACCAGCAAACCCAAATCCAGTCAGATCGGCCAAGGCCTGCAAGGGCTGACGATAACGGGCAAGTCGATGTACGCGACCGCCATGGATCGGCTCGATGAGTTGCGTGCCTTGCAGGCGCTGCGCATCCCTTTGCCTTTGGTTGATGGCATTGGCCGCAACTGGGGGCTGTGGCAGATCAACAAGGTATCGGAGACCCAGAGTGAGGTCATTGATGACGGCACCGCGATGGTGGTCGGCTGGGTGGTCGAATTGACGGAGTTCGCCAATGCGTAGGGCTCGAAGTATTGCCGGTGATTCGGTGAATCTGTTGCTGTACCGCGAGCTTGAGCGTTGTGACGATGCTGCCGAGGAAGCGCTCTGGCGTCTTAATCCGGAGCTTGCCGAATGGGGGCCGATATTGCCGGCGGGCGTGTGGGTTGTGCTGCCGGAAGTGGATTCGAAACCTGTCGCACCCACACCGGTTTCGGCCTGGGATTAAGGAGGCAACATGTCACTGGGTTTCACCCCTACGATGGAAATTTACGGCGCGAACGCTGCGCTGCTCAACGAACGATTGCTCAGTTGGACGCACATCGACGCGGCAGGGATCGAGTCCGATCAACTGACGCTCACGATCAGTCTGGATGGGCTTGAAGGGTTGCCCAGCCTTGGCGGAAAAATCGGTCTGCGGGTCGGTTATCTGGAGTCGGGGCTGGTGGATAAAGGCGAGTTCGTCATTACCCGGCGCACGCCGACCCTGTTTCCCCTGCGTCTGACGCTGGTGGCGACGGCAGCGCCGTTCAGTGCGGCTGATCAGACCGGATTCAAGCAGCGCCGATCGGTCAGCCATGGCCCGACGACCTTGGGTGCGCTGTTTCGCCAGTTGACGTCCAGGCACGGATTTTCCCCTCGTGTGGCCCCGGACCTGTCGCTGATAAAAATCGAGCACATCGACCAGTCCAACGAAACAGACATGGGGTTTCTGACGCGACTGGCCTACCTTCATGACGCCGTCGCCAAGCCGATCAACGAGCTGTACGTGCTGGCGCGGCGCGGTCAGGCGAAATCGTTATCGGGCAAAATCCTGCCGACCATAAAGCTGTCGGTGACGACGAACAATCGCCCAGGCGATCACGCCTTTATCTCCGCCATCCTGGATGAAACTGCGCGAGCGAAATACCAGGGTTGCAAGACCAGTTGGTGGGACGCGGCGGCCGGCAGTGTGCGTGTGGAGGAGAGCGGTATCGCGCCGTTCAAGAACCTTCGCCAGCGCTTTCAGAGCGCAGGCGATGCCCGGGCCGCCGGCGAAGGTGAGGTTCGCCGGATGATGCGCGAAGCACTCAAGGTGACAATCGCATGCCCTGGCAATCCGGGATTGTCCGCCGAAGGAGTCGTGCTGCTGGACCCCACCTGGCCGGATTTCATGCGCGGTCGTTGGTCGATCGACAAGGTCACCGCCACCGGCGACCGAGAAAAAAGCTATCGATGCACGATTGACGCGACCTGCCTGGACGCGAAGGCCTGACACCATTGATTTTTGGGAGGTCATCCATTAACCACAGGAGCGAGTGATGCGCGTCACAGATCAACAGTTACTGAACATTTTCCCCAACGCCCGCTCCCAAGCGGACGTTTTCATTTCCGCTCTCAACACCGCCATGCTTCGTTTCAGCATCAACACCCCAAAACGCATCGCCGCTTTCCTTGCGCAAGTCGGTCACGAATCGGGACAGTTGCAGTACGTACGTGAACTGGGCAGCACCCAATACCTGAGCAAATACGACACCGGCGCCTTGGCCGCCCGTTTGGGCAATACTCCAGAACCCGACGGAGACGGTCAAAAATACCGTGGCCGAGGCCTGATTCAGATCACCGGTCGCGACAATTACCGTCAGTGCAGTCTCGGACTGTTCGGCGATGATCGCTTGTTGTTTTTGCCTGAACTGCTGGAAAAGCCGCAATGGGCCGCCGAGTCAGCCGCCTGGTTCTGGGAGCAAAATGGCTTCAACGAACTGGCCGACCGCGACCAGTTCAACAGCATCACCCGCCGCATCAACGGCGGTCTGAACGGGCTGCAAGATCGTTTGCAACTCTGGGCACGGGCGAGGGCGGTGTTATGCCAGCCTTCGGTTTGATCCCGATGTCTTACCGCGTCATTGGCATTGTTGTGTTTCTGGCTGTGTTGGCCGGTGGTTCAGCGGCGCTGGCCTGGCAGTTTCAGGATTGGCGTTATGGCGGGCAACTGGCGGAACAGGCCAAGCAGCACGCCGAGGCACTGAATCAGCTGGCTCTGGCAGCCGCAACGCAGCAACAGACCGAGCAGGACAAGCGCCTGGCACTGGAGCAGCGTCTTTCGACCAGCGAACAAACCCATTACCGAGTGCTTAGCGATGCCCAACGTGATCAAGGTCGCCTGCGCGATCGTCTTGCCACTGCTGATGTGCGCCTGTCAGTCCTCCTCGATGCCCATGACACTGCCTCTGTCTGTGGAGTGCCAACCGCCTCCGGAGCCAGCCGCGTGGGTCATGGAGCCGCGCGCGCCCGACTTGACCCGGCGCATGCTCAGCGAATTATCGCCATCACCGACGACGGGGACCGCGGACTGATTGCCTTGCAGGCCTGTCAGGCTTATATCAGAGCCCTCGCTCGCTAACATTTTGATCGATTCTGTGCCTTGCAAGCGCGTTACGCTCGTGTACGGTAGTTCTCATTCCGCATCCTCAGGAGATGACCGTGAAAGAAATCACCCAACTGGCCGCTGAACTGGGCAGGCGCTTGCAGGTTCTCAATGCTCACGTCGCCGCCGCCGAGTCCTGTACCGGCGGCGGGATCAGCGAGGCGATCACCCGGATTCCGGGGAGTTCGGCATGGTTCGAGGCGGGTTATGTCACCTATTCAAATCGCCAGAAAACCGAGCAGTTGAATGTCCCGGTCGAGTTGTTTTCGACGGTGGGGGCGGTCAGTCGCGAGGTGGTCGAGGCCATGGTTCGGGGCGCGCAGGAAAAAAGCCGGGCGCGATTTGCCGTGGCGGTCAGCGGTGTGGCGGGGCCGGATGGCGGTTCGCCGAGCAAGCCGGTGGGCACGGTGTGGCTGGCCTGGGGCGTTGGTGAACAGGTGTTCAGCGAGGTGCAGTACTTTCCCGGCAACCGTGAAGAGGTCCGCCGACAAACGGTGAAGGCCGCGCTAGAGGGGCTGCTGCGCCATGCCGCTGGAGAAATCTCAAATCAGGGGTAGGCGATCCTGAAACGCTGTGGAATAATACTGGCTACTTATACAGGTGTTGGCCGTCAGGCCTTATTGATTACGTGAGGACTTTAATGGACGACAACAAGAAGAAAGCCTTGGCTGCGGCCCTGGGTCAGATCGAACGTCAATTCGGCAAGGGTGCCGTAATGCGTATGGGCGATCAGGACCGTCAGGCGATCCCGGCTATCTCCACTGGCTCTCTGGGTCTGGACATCGCGCTCGGCATTGGCGGTCTGCCAAAAGGTCGTATCGTTGAAATCTACGGTCCTGAATCCTCCGGTAAAACCACGCTGACACTGTCGGTGATCGCCCAGGCTCAAAAAGCCGGCGCGACCTGCGCATTCGTCGATGCTGAACACGCCCTTGACCCTGAGTATGCCGGCAAACTGGGCGTCAACGTCGACGACCTGCTGGTTTCGCAGCCGGACACCGGCGAGCAAGCCCTGGAAATCACCGACATGCTGGTGCGTTCCAATGCGGTTGACGTGATCATCGTCGACTCCGTGGCGGCTCTGGTTCCAAAGGCTGAAATCGAAGGCGAAATGGGTGACATGCACGTGGGCCTGCAAGCCCGTCTGATGTCCCAGGCGCTGCGTAAAATCACCGGTAACATCAAGAACGCCAACTGCCTGGTTATCTTCATCAACCAGATCCGTATGAAAATCGGCGTGATGTTCGGCAGCCCGGAAACCACCACCGGTGGTAACGCGCTGAAGTTCTACGCTTCGGTTCGTCTGGACATCCGCCGTACTGGCGCGGTGAAAGAAGGTGACGAGGTTGTCGGTAGCGAAACCCGCGTCAAGGTTGTGAAGAACAAAGTGGCTTCGCCGTTCCGTCAGGCCGAGTTCCAGATTCTTTACGGCAAAGGCATCTACCTCAATGGCGAGATGATCGACCTGGGCGTGCTGCACGGTTTTGTTGAAAAGTCCGGCGCCTGGTATGCCTATGAAGGCACCAAGATCGGTCAGGGCAAGGCCAACTCGGCCAAGTTCCTGGCAGACAATCCGGAAATCGCCGCCAAGCTCGAGAAGCAACTGCGTGACAAGTTGCTGACTCCAGCGCCGGACGTCAAAGCATCGCCAGTCAAAGAGACTGCTGATGACCTGGCTGACGCAGATATCTGATTGATCCGATGACCGCCGTACTCGATACACTCGTCGCGGTGCGGCGAACCGCAATGGACCTGCTCGCGCGACGCGAGCACGGTCGAGTCGAGTTGACGCGTAAACTGCGTCAACGCGGCGCCCTCCCAGAAATGATCGACACGGCACTCGACCGTTTGACGGAAGAAGGCCTGCTGTCCGAATCCCGCTACCTCGACAGCTTTGTTTCCTACCGTGCCCGTTCCGGTTATGGCCCTTTGCGTATTCGTGAAGAGTTGAGCCAGCGCGGCCTGCAACGTGCCGACATCGAACTTGCTTTGCGCGAGAGCGGTATCAACTGGCAGGAACAACTGGAAGACACCTGGCGGCGAAAGTTTTCCGGACATTTACCGATAGACGCCCGGGAACGTGCCAAACAAGGCAGGTTCCTGAGTTATCGGGGATATTCCATGGAAATGATCAGCCGCTTGTTCAGCGGCCGAGGGATGGACGATTGACTGAAACGGCTCGCTATTTCGATAGCGGGCCGTTTTTTTTGCTTACGTAACCTTGGACGGTTCCCGCGAGCGCTGTTGCGCCTGGGGTTGGGGTTGCGCCCAGTTTTCCGGCAAGTTGATGTAGTCCACCAGTTCCCGCAAGCGTCCATGATCACGGGCGTTGAAGGTGAAGGCGAGTCGAGCCAGGTGGCTGAACTGCGGTTCGTCGTGTTCCTCTCCGCTGTAAGCATGTTGATGGAAATGATCACTCAGACACAGGTCGGCAAATGCCTCTTGCATATGTTCGAGCGCCTGGTCGCTGAGCTTGTGATTCATGCGGATCACGAATTGATGCTTGAGCCAGCGACTGGAGTGGAAGTTGCTGTAGAACTGGTTGATCTGCTCCACAGCCTCTTCCGCGCTATAGACCAGGCTGACGAGTTTCATATCGGTCGGCAGGATGTAGCGATTTTCCTCCAGTTGATGGTGAATGAAGTCCAATGCGCCTTGCCAGAACTTGCCGCCGGGAGCGTCCAGCAATATCACGGGCACCAGCGGGCTTTTGCCAGTCTGGATCAGTGTCAGCACTTCCAGCGCTTCATCCAGGGTACCGAAACCGCCAGGGCACAGGACCAGCGCATCGGCTTCCTTGACGAAGAACAGCTTGCGGGTGAAGAAGAAGTGGAAGGGCAACAGGTTGGTAGTGCCATTCACGGTGGGATTGGCATGCTGCTCGAAGGGCAGGGTGATATTGAATCCCAGGCTGTGTGCCAGGCCGGCACCTTCGTGAGCCGCTGCCATGATGCCGCCACCGGCACCGGTAATGACCATCAGGTCTGAGCGCGCCAGCGCGGCGCCGAGCTCTCGGGCCAGACCGTACAGCGGATGTTCTATCGGCGTTCGGGCCGAGCCAAAAACGGTGACCTTTCGGCGCCCCCTGAATTGCTCCAGAACACGAAAAGCGTGTTCCAGTTCGCGTAGGGCTTGCAGGGTGATCTTGGCATTCCAGCGGTTGTGATCTTCCTGGGCCATGCGCAGCACGGTCAGGATCATGTCGCGGTAGATCGGGATGTTCGGGCTGTTGGGTGAAACAAGGTTGAGTTGCTCTTCGACCTTGCTGATGAGGTCGTGGCCGCTTTCTTCAAAATGACGGCTCAGGAGGTCATTCGGTTGGTAAGGCATCAACTTCTCCTTCCATACAGGCTCTGTTTTTCCCTTGGATGAAGGAAACATTCGCACGACAAGACGTGCAATGGGCAGCCCTTTCCTGCCCTTAAAATTGAACGTGAACACTATGAATCTAGACCCTCGCGGAGGTTTCCGCTGACTTGATCATTGCGCCGCAAAGTCTTTCCTGGCAACCGCTTATTGGCGATTTGCAAGGTGCTTTCACCGCTCGTCTGAACGCCAGGCGAGTGTCCGACAGTCTGATTTACTAATATGACAGGCACGACAACATCTTTGCGTCAAAGGCAGGGCGCACGGTACAAGCGGTTCAAGGATTTTATCGCTCAAGCAAGGGCGAGGTGCAGGGAGGCGGGAAGCGATGGCCAGAGTCATTCTGGAGATCGATACGCAACTGTATCGATTACTGAAGTCATCGGCCGAGACCAATCATTTGAGTCTCGAAGAGGAGTGTTGCCGACGTCTGGAGGGCGCCGAACGACGTTCACGTTATTTGCAGGCGTTGTTGGCAGAACTGCGCGCCGAGGATGAACAGCGGCGCGCCAATTCCCAATGATTACTTCTTCTTGGTCGGAGCCGCTTTCGGGCAATCCGATTCCTGATAGCTGGCGGAGCCGACCGAGCGGTTGGTCTTCACCTCAGTGAAGTCGTAACGCATGACCGCGCCCTTGGCCATCAGTTTGCGGAACGATGGGTTGTTGCATACGGAAGCGCCAAGCTGGAAATACACGGCTTTGGGGTCGGCACGCATCTTGTTGGCGTGGCTGCTTTGTACGCTTAGATGGTTGATCAGCGTGTTGCCTTCGACGGTGTAGCCCTGATCAAGAATGTCTTCGTTGATCGCCCGTGGAGTACCAACACTGCTTTGTGTGGCGACGTTTCGCAGCTCTCGGTTGAGATTCTGCTCACTCAAGGATGCAGCCTGAGCGCTGAAGGACGACGCCAGCAAAATGGCAGCGGTGGGAACGATAAGGCGCAGCATGAAACTCTCCTGGTTCAGTGACTGGTGGTTCGACCCGTCACATGACTGTGCGTTCAGTGGCGGCGAATTATAGGGGACGAGGCCTGGACGGTACAGGCTTGCGCCGGCTGCTCTGATAAACTGCCGCCACTTTCTGCCCTGCCGAGTGTTTTTCGTGTCGATTTTCTTCCCCTGCCGGCGTTGCCTGCGATGAACCCTGCACCCCCACGCTTTGCTGCAAACGCAGTAGCCCGCTTGCGCGATGAGCGAGAGGAAGAGGGCATCAAGCCGATTCAGGCCCGCGGCTGGAGGGCACCGCGTTGCCGAGCCTGCCGCGTGATCGAGAGCCACTGCCTGTGCGCCTGGCGCCCGCAAGTCGAGGCCCGTTCTGGCGTGTGCCTGATCATGACCAACAAGGAAGTGTTCAAACCGAGCAACACCGGTTGGCTGATCGCCGATGTGGTGCGCGACAACCATGCGTTCATCTGGTCGCGTACGGAAGTTGATGAGCAACTGCTGGCGCTGCTGGCCGACCCGCAATGGCAGCCCTATCTGGTGTTTCCGGGTGAGTATGTCGAACCCGAGCGTGTCACAAACAGCGTCGATGCCGATAGTTCGAAGCGTCCCCTGTTCATTTTGCTGGATGCCACCTGGACAGAAGCCCGGAAGATTTTCCGCAAAAGTCCCTACTTTGATCGGCTTCCGATCCTGAGCCTGTTGCCCGAGAAGTTGTCGCGGTATCGGTTGCGCCGATCGACCCGCAGCGAGCATTTATGCACAGCCGAAGTGGCGGCGTTGTGTCTCGATCTGGCCGGTGATACCGAGGCAGCGTCGGCACTGGACGCCTATTTCGACGTGTTCAGCCAACATTACCTTGATGCCAAACATCAGCTTGAAATGAATGTTGCAACACCGGCACACGCCGAGCTGATGCCTTTTGTGTAAACGGCGCCCCTGTCACGCGTTGATTGTCGCCCATACTGCAAAGAACTGTACCGGCCATGCACCTTGACCACCCCGACTTCGCTGGGCATGCTTGGCGCCGATTGGGGCGCGGCCAAGTTTGATACGCCGTATTCTTTACGTGGATTGCCACGTGATTGGCGTTGAACGTGCCCTGTTGGTGCAGCTCCGTGGCTGTACCTCGAGTTGTTTTGGCGAAGCCTGAATGCATCGGGCGTCCCATAAAAAACAGGATCATTTGAAAAATGGCCACATACGAAATCCTGATTGCCGATGACCACCCTCTTTTTCGTAGCGCCCTGCATCAAGCGTTGACCCTGGGCCTGGGCCCGGAAGTCCGTCTGGTGGAAGTGGCAAGCATTGCCGAGCTGGAAACCCGTCTGGACGAGAAGTCCGACTGGGATCTGGTGCTGCTGGACCTGAATATGCCGGGGGCCTACGGCTTTTCAGGGCTGGTGCTGTTGCGCGGTCAGTATCCGCAGATTCCGGTGGTCATGGTGTCGGCCCAGGAAGAAGCCTCGATCATGGTCAAGTCCCGTGAATTCGGCGCCAGCGGTTTCATCCCCAAGTCCAGTGATCTGAGCGTCATCCAGAAAGCTGTACGCGCGGTGCTCGACGGTGATGTGTTCTGGCCGCCCCAGGCGTTCGAGGCAGTCAGCGTTTCCGCCGAAGCCAAGGCCGCCAGCGAAGGCCTTGCGAGCCTGACGCCTCAGCAGTTTCGTGTGCTGACCATGGTCTGTGAAGGCTTGTTGAATAAGCAGATTGCCTACGAGCTGAGCGTTTCCGAAGCGACGATCAAAGCGCATGTGACGGCGATTTTTCGCAAGCTGAATGTGCGGACCCGGACCCAGGCAGCCTTGCTTCTGCAACAACTTGAGTCAATTTCGAACTAATCAGGCGCGGCGCGTTCACGCTTTTTTGACTTTGCTTAATCTAGCTTTCCCACTTCTTTTTTGGTCAGTTGCCCACTTTATGTCACCTTTCAAAGGCCAAACCGGCCTAAAACGCATCCTCAACGCCTCCGGTTATTCGCTGGACGGTCTGCGCGCAGCCTTCACCGGCGAAGCGGCTTTTCGGCAACTGGTGTTGCTCAACGTCATTTTGATTCCGCTGTCGTTCTTCCTGAACGTCAGCCGCGTCGAGCAGGCGTTGCTGATTGCCGTCTGCCTGTTGGCGTTGATTGTCGAACTGCTCAATTCGGCAGTGGAAGCGGCCATCGACCGCATCTCCCTTGAGTTGCATCCGTTGTCCAAGAACGCCAAGGACATGGGCAGCGCCGCTCAGTTCGTAGCCTTGAGCATGATCGCGCTGGTCTGGGCGATCATCCTGCTCTAAGCAATGGTGGGCAGAACGATCTCGTCGCTGCGCTGAACCCCTGCGGTGAAAGCGCGGCACAGGTCGAGGAATTCACGCATCGCCGACGTCTGATATTTCTGTTTGTGCCAGATGAAATAGAACTGCCGCGCCAGATCCAGATCCGGCGTCTCCACGGGCACCAGGCTGCCGCGGCGGAAGGCATCGCGCAGTGCCAGGCGAGAAATGCAGCCAATCCCCAACCCGGACTCCACCGCACGCTTGATCGCTTCGGTGTGTTCCAGTTCCAGTCGGATATTCAGCGAGCTGCGATGGTGACGCATGGCCTGGTCAAAGGTCAGTCGCGTGCCAGAACCCTGTTCACGCAGAATCCAGGCCTCATGAGTCAACTCTTCCATGGTCGCCGTGCCGCGCTTGGCCAGTGGATGCTGGGGCGCGCAGAACACCACCAATTCATCCTCGACCCAGCTCTGCACTTCGATGTCCGGATGACTGCAGTCGCCTTCGATTAGACCCAGATCAATTTCATAGTGGGCGACTTGCTGCACAATGTTGGCAGTGTTCTGCACGTGCAGCTTCACCTGGCTTTCCGGATGGCGCTGCATGAAGCTGCCGATCAGCAAGGTGGCCAGGTAATTGCCGATGGTCAGGGTCGCGCCGACCGCCAGAGAGCCGAATCCCGACTTGCCATTGAGCAAGTCTTCGATTTCCTTGGACTGGTCGAGCAGCGCCACCGCTTGCGGCAGCAGCTGTTTGCCGAGGGCGTTGAGGCTCAGCCGTTTGCCGGCGCGGTCGAACAGCTGGCAGCTGGACTGACGCTCTAGCTCGGTGATCGAGGTGCTCGCCGCCGATTGCGAGAGGTTGAGCAGACCCGCAGCACGGGATACGCTTTCCTGCTGGGCGACGGCGACGAATACTTGAAGTTGACGGAGAGTAAATCGCATATCGATATAACCGATAACCCTTATCTTAATAATCCAGTTAACAGATATTGTCGCTGCCATTAGAATGCGATGCAATTGCGCACAGCAGCTCATTTTTTGCAGAGCAGGCGCAGAGCACGCGCAGACAAAATCTCCAGGAGTCCCACGTACATGAGCAACATGAACCACGAGCGTGTCCTCAGTGTTCATCACTGGAACGACACTCTGTTCAGCTTCAAGTGCACCCGCGACCCGGGCCTGCGCTTCGAGAACGGTCAGTTCGTGATGATCGGCCTGCAACAGCCCAACGGCCGGCCGCTCATGCGCGCTTACTCGATTGCCAGCCCGAACTGGGAAGAGCATCTCGAGTTCTTCAGCATCAAGGTGCCTGATGGCCCGCTGACTTCCCAGCTGCAGCATCTGAAGGAAGGCGACGAGATCATCATCAGCAAGAAGCCTACCGGCACGCTGGTGCTGGATGACTTGAAGCCTGGCAAACATTTGTACCTGCTCAGCACCGGTACCGGTCTGGCGCCGTTCATGAGCGTCATCCAGGACCCGGAAACCTACGAGCGTTTCGAAAAAGTGATCCTGTGCCACGGCGTACGGTACGTCAACGAAGTCGCTTACCGCGAGTTCATCACCGAGCACTTGCCGCAGAACGAGTTCTTCGGCGAGGCCCTGCGTGACAAGTTGATCTACTACCCGACCGTGACCCGTGAGCCGTTCGAGAACGAAGGTCGCCTGACCGACCTGATGCGCAGCGGCAAGCTGTTCAGCGACATCGGTCTGCCGCCAATCAACCCGCAGGACGACCGCGCGATGCTGTGCGGCAGCCCGAGCATGCTCGACGAGACCAGCGAAGTGTTGAACAGCTTCGGCCTGAAAGTGTCGCCGCGGATGCGTGAGCCGGGTGATTACCTGATCGAACGAGCGTTCGTCGAGAAGTAAGCAAATCACCTAACGGCTTTGCTTTCCCTGTGGGAGATTCTATGTTGCCCCGCAACCCTGAATTCTCAGGCTGACAAGTATTCGCTCTGATTTTTCATCAGGGCGAATGCCACCCGACA